>CALRDB010000020.1 GCA_943354745.1 Candidatus Nomurabacteria bacterium
GCTGTTCCCTCGTAAGACCTCGGCGGGGTATTAGGCGAGGCGTCAGGGCAAACTTTGTTGTAGAAGAATTGGCTCCGCCAATGCGTCTTTGTCTTTGTGGATTCATCCCCGAGGCAAAGCCTCGGGGTATTCTCCGCAATTACAATAAATACCCGATAGCCGTTGCAATAACGATTATAAACATCCGTAAATTATACCACGATTTCTAGCCAATTACTCTTTCAAGAGAGGGGTGACAATGCTGAGACTTTTGTGAGTAAAAAACTAAACCACCTAGCCGTACTATACGGCTAGGTGGTTCTTCAATTTCTAAACGCAAGCGCTATACGCTAAACGCTTCTCAATTTATTTACGATGAGATTTTATCTCCTCGCGCACCTTCTCAATGACTGATGCAGCAGCCTGCTGTCCACCGAGACCGAATGAAAGGCCGAACGCGAGCGAAAGCGCCACTACCAATCCAGTAAAGAGTGTCTGAATAAGTGGTCCTCCGATTTTGAGCTGGAAGAGCGCCATAAGTATCGCGAATATCCAGATAGCCCACTTGGCAATCGTACCCAAGAGATTCGCGGACTTTACTCCTGTGGCCATCGCTGTCCCTACGACAATGCGTTGCATCGCCGAAGCAATCACTACTCCAACAAGGAGCATAAGAACGGCAATGATGACCTGAGGCAAATAGCCCAGAACCACATTTTTCAAGAATTCATTTACTTGTGTGAGTCCGAGTACATCAAGCGAGGCTACCAAAAAGACGATGATGACAAACCACTCAACAAGGTCTCCAAGGAAACGCCCTGAATCAAGGTTAAGTCCTGCGCGACTAAGCACCTCGTCAACTTTCGCACTTTTAAGTAAATTATCAATCTTGAGTGACTTCACAATCTGGCTGACCACCTGCCCCAAGAGACTGCCGATCGCCCAACCTACTATGAATATGATAATAGCAACTACCAAACCCGGGATGAATGAAATCACCCCCTCCCCGAGATTACTGAAAGATTCTCGAAGTCCTGCACTCCATAGTTCTAACATATAACGTTTAGATTCTTCACCCAAGGAAGTATATCTTCCCCAAGCAACGAATTAATTAAAAACAACTAATAACAACACCAAACAGCAGAGTGTCTCGCAAGGAGAACAACTCGTCCCGACCCTATTTGGCTTTAAGTTCCACACACAAATTATACCACCCGCCAAAGACGGGTGGTGTGGATATCTGTTGATAGCTTTGTGCGCGAAAAGGTTGGGAGGGAGTGCTGTTACCGCGCCGTATTGAGCGGGGGAAGTCCAAGACGGTCAAAGGCCACGGTGTGGGGATAATCTAAGACATCGCGTATGAGTTTGTCGTACAGACCAAGGCGATAGTTGAACTCGGTTGTTTCAAAGGCTGCGTACCGTAGTTCCTTACCAATTTCGGATTCCATAGCCCGTATTTTCTTCTCAATCGCACTATTCTTGAGGTGGTCTCCGACAACCAAAATATCCAAACGGCTTTCGTCATCCTGTATAAAAATCCCAGCGATAACGAGAAGCTTAAGACGTCCCATCGTACCCGAGAGCTTCTTGGTTATCTCCTCCCCTTTTAAAAGACTCGTATCCAAAAGAAGGCGCTGAAGCTCCTGAAGGTACGGAAACCCGGAGTTCAAAACAAAACCCGAAAGCGTTTGACTCACCATTTTTTGCTTTCCTTTTTTGCCCTTGGCGACCTTCACCCTAAATGACCTTACTTTCACAAACTTCATTAGTTTTAGCGTGGCGAGTTCCCGTTTTGTCGTAGAGAGTGTAGACGTCGTTCGACTCGCCACCATCTCCGCGGAAAAAGGTGTTCCCGAGTTGAACAAAAAGAGGCGCATCATACGCACCTTGTTTTCCGAACCGAAAAGTTTGCCGAGAGTTTCCATAACAGATACCAATATACGAATGAATACCAATCTACCAATACCTACGAATAAGAAAGTGAAATCTTATTCCTCCGTTCCTAAAGGAGGTGGCCGATAGGCCGGCTAAAGCTCGGGGCGAGCTCGCCCTTTAGAGAGGATTTAAATCCCTCGACTCGAAGACTCGTCTGCTCCCTTTAGGAAAGGGAGAATAAAAGCTTGTGCTGTGCATTCTAGCACCACCCCGAAATTGTGCTAGGGAGTTGACAGAGGTATATATGTATGACAGTGTATCGTACAGAACTAATCCATGAAAACTACACTAAAACCCCGGATTCACTTCATCATCACAGGAGGAACAATTGACTCCGTGTATGACGGTAGCAAAGACACTGTGGTGCCTCTCAAGAAATCGGTCATTCCGACTTTCATGCGAACGATACGATCGGCCGATCAATTCGTGTTTGAGCAAATCTGCATGAAGGATAGCCGTCACCTGACACCGAGTGATATGGAGAAAATCTTGGCATCGGTTCAAAAAAGCCAGTATCGTTACATTATTATCACGCACGGCACGTACACGATGCCGGACACCGCTCGCTTTCTAAAGGCGAAATTGGGTAAGACCCAAAAGACCATCCTATTCACGGGGTCAATGATTCCGATATATGGATTTGCACCTTCGGACGGTACATTCAATCTTGGACTTGCCTGTGGGGTGATTGAATATATTAATCCTGGTGTGTACGTCGCCATGAATGGACGTGTCTTTACACCGGAGGAGGTCCTAAAAAGCTTGTATGGCGGAAAGTTCAGTTCCATCTTCGGCGAACGATAAACGACAGCATCGCCTTTCAACGCAAATCGCCCCGACCTTTCGGCCGGGGCGATTTTTCTTTCTGGACCCCAGCTTTCGCTGGGGTGACATTCAAGTAATAAGAATTACTTCAATGTCACCTTCCCTCCTGCTGCTTCAATATCCTTCTTGAGCTTCTCGGCATCGTCTTTCTTGAGTCCTTCCTTGAGCATCTTCGGAGCCGCGTCTACGAGGTCCTTTGCCTCCTTAAGACCCATCGCGAGAGCTTCCTTGACTACCTTGATGACGGCAATCTTCTGTGCACCGGCATCGGTGAGTTCAACGTTGAACACCGTCTTCTCTTCCCCAGCCGGAACCGCTCCTGCTGCTGGGCCCGCTGCGGCAACCGCCGTAGCTGAGACGCCAAATTTCTTTTCAAGAGTTCTTACGAGTTCATTGAGGTCAATGACCGACATCTGTTCCACTGCATCGATGATACTTTTGAACTTTGCCGGAATTTCTACTGGTATTTCGTTTTCCATAAATGTTAGTTAAAAGTTTATAATGTTTGTAAAGTTTATAAAGCAGATTCTGCTTTACGAACTTTATGAACTTTCTACTTTATGAACTTTTCTTTTTCGCCACTTCACTGAGTCCGATAACCAATCGCTGTATCGGGGAGTTCACCAAATTGGTGAACTGCGCGAGCAATGTTTGTCGTGAGGGGATACTCGCGAGTGAGAGTGCCTTTTCCTGTCCGATAAACTTCCCTTCAAAAATACCTCCGATGAGTTTCACCGCCTTCTCGAGTTTCTTCTCAAATGAGAAAACTTCTCGAGCCGGTGCGGTCACGTCATCTCCCGACTCAAGGTAGGCCACAGCGACTTCCCCCTCAAGTGGCGGAAGTTCTCCCGCTACCGTTCCGCCCTCAAGTGACTTTCGGATGAGGGTTTTCTTGGCGACGTAGTAGCCCGTTCCTGCTTCGCGGAGTTTTCTCCGGAGTACCTGCGCGTTTGCGACGGTCAGTTTGTTGAACTGCACGAACGCCACTGACGAAGACTTCGCGAAGATATCTTTGAGCACTGCAACTATTTCATTCTTTTTTTGTTTGGTAATTGCCACAGTAATAGCTTTCAGTTACTAGCTGTCAGCTTCTAGTTTCTAATAAAAGAACGACCAGAAGGTCTTAGGAGCTTTCCTAGAAGCTAAAAGCTAATTGCTAGAAGCTTCTTCGGTTGTCTCGGCAGGTAATTAAGTCCGCCCCGGCGGACACCCACTGTCTTTGACCTTGTGGCAACAGACTACCATACAGGCAAACTTTGTCAAAATTGCCACTCAAATCACCTTTCCTGCCGAATTGCTTCAAAAACAGCGGAGTAGTTCTTCTTCGCTTCGCGAAATACCCCGGAAATAGCAAGCAGGGAAAAACTCACGATAAGGACGATGACAAAGCCAGAGGTCAACTTCCAAAATGCTTTATCAAGTAGTTTGAACATGCTCTAAGTATACCCCACACCAATCCGCCAACAAGGCGGAATGGTGTGGGAGTATACAAAAACCCTCCGATACTATCGGAGGGTTTTTGTGTAAAAGCTTACTGTCTAAGGGCTTACCTCTTAGGAACTACGCACACCCCTCCCGCCGAAGACGGCATGTGCTCCCCTTGCTAGGAGAGAATCAGACGAAGATGCGAAGGGTTACCACTATTTACTTAGCCAGTGAATTCAAAATCGTTCTTGTTAGTGGTCCTACATTGCCGTATCCACTGTCTCCTGGCTTTGCTAGACCATACTTCACCTGGAACTTCTGGACGGCCTTCTGTGTCGCGGGGCCAAAGAAATCACCTTCACTTCCAGGAGAACCTGCTCCTGTTTCTGCGATTCTGGTTGCAGGGTCGCTGTTGAGGATTTGCTGGAGCGTCTTGACCTCCGAGCTTGTCATACCCTTTCCTAGAGATTTGGTAATGCTTCCAGAAACTGACATGTTAACTGCTGGAGTTGCCTGTGATGGAATAGTTTGAGTAACAGGAGTGCTTACCGTCGTCGTAGTCTTACCTGCAAAAGAGTTGAGAATTGTTCGCGTAAGTGGTCCCACTTGACCATAGCCACTGTCTCCCGACTTTGCGATACCATACTTCACCTGAAACTTCTGGAGAGCTTTTTGAGTGGCGGGACCAAAAAAGTCACTTTCGCGTCCCGGTGAACCTGCTCCTGTTTCTGCGATTCTGGTTGCGGGGTCGCTGTTGAGGATTTGCTGGAGTATTTTGACCTGCGCGTTTGTCGTGCCTTTAGTGAGTAGCCGATCTACCGTGCCGAAAGTAACTTGCGTGGTAGAGGTTGTTGTTACGGTCGGGGTAGTTACTGTGGTAGACACGACAGGTGTTGCTGGGGTTGCTGTCGGAGGAACATAGATGTATCCGCTCCCCCCTCCTCCACCACCACTCGACACCCCTCCTCCACCACCGCCAGAACTGCCCGTGGTACAGGTTCCTGAATCAACAGTAATGGTAAGTGTTTGTGACCCTGAAACGCCTCCGCCGGCGTCAAAAGTGTTAGTGGCAAGGGAGTCGGTACAGCTGCTGGTTTTGGTTATAGAGGTTGCATCTGCTGAAAGCGTTCGCCTATCGGTTGAGGTAACTCGGAGAAATGAGTTTCGTGCCATCGTCACTGTAAAAGTATTGGCGTCAACCGAGAGAGACTCCAGTACAGCACTGGTGGCGGAAACAGTGAGACTCACCCCACCAACCGATAATATCGTATCACTTACACCGAGAGTGACATCATTATATTCGGCATAGCTCACTGCAGGCACTGCAGACACAAGTACCGCAAGTGCCGTTGCTATAAGAAACTTTAATTTCATAATGTTCGTGAGCATGAATGAGTAATAGATGATTACCAAATCATGTTTATCGAACTGCCCAGAAGTTGAGAGTACCCGCTGGAGTGTTGGCTAAGCCAGTGAGATTGGAAATCTCAACCCCAATCGTACCGTTTGCGGTGGTTGAGGCAGCTACGATGGCAAATCCATTTGAAGGACTCACCAAATGGCCGGCAAGGGTACTGGTAGCCGACACGAAGACCTTATATGCAGTTGATATCCCCGTAGCACTTGTGCAGGCGAAACCACCAGTTGTACTTGCGATAAGCGAGCGTTGGGCAATGTCACACGTTCCGAAAATCATACCTGCAAAAGTCCCACTTGTGCTGTTTCCTCCGACCACCAAACTTGAGGTACTCGCTAATCCTGAATTAGTCGTCGCAGTCGTTGATGCATAAGAAATAGTGGCAACACCCGTAAAGTTTGAAGTCCCGACAACCGTAAGCGTTCCAGCGGTTGCGATATTGCCGTTGGATCCAGTCGTGGTGGCGTAGCCGTTTACCATAAGGTTACCGGTGAGTGACTGACCTGTGGACGAGGCGTACACCATCGTGGTGAGCCCAGTAACACCGAGTGTTCCCGCAGCACTCACATTACCCGTAAGTGTTGAGGCTCCTGTAACAGTAAGGGTACCTCCCGTAGTTATACTAGTGCTTATCGTCGTTGCGGCACCTACCGAAACAGCGATAAAAAGAGTAGAAAAAACAAGTGCTACAGCGAATGACTTCATCATACCGCTTTTTTCAATACTAAAAAATTGTTGCATACGCTCTCATCTATAATTACTTCTGCTAATAAATAATTTGTTGCTCACCAAAAAAGGAGACAGACTCTACGTCATAGCATGACGCACGTCCGAGCAATACCGATTATTATACCCCCCCATAAGAAACGGCAACAGAGAAGTTATCCACAGGTACCGTGAATTACGAAACTTTTGCCTTGTCATTCCTGCGGAGGCAGGAATCCAGATACTATACAGTTAGAAACCTGGATTCCAGTTTTCACTGGAATGACAGAAAAGACTCAGATTCCATAGTTTCGTAACTCACAGACAGGTATGCCTTTTTCACGGGAATGAAACCAACTGCGTAAGTCCTCTTGCATAAAAAAACCTCCCTTCGCATACGCGAGGGGAGGTTTTTGAGCATCTTAACTCCTCATTCTATGAGTTTAACTCCTCAAGGAGCGCTTTAAAGCTAGGTTCACCAGGAATAGATCGCAGTCCTTCCTCAAGTAGAGCTCTAGCTTTTGCACTGTCTTTTGTGATATAGCGATAAAATTCAAACAAGCGGAGATAGTGATATCCCAGTACTGGTTCAAGCGTAATCGCCAAACGGTAGTATTTCTCGGCTTTTGGATAGTCTTTGAGATAATCTCCATAGATAACACCTAGATTATCAGCGACAACTGCGTTATTCGGCATGAGTTTAAACGCATATTCAT
This sequence comes from Candidatus Nomurabacteria bacterium, assembly GCA_943354745.1. Classification (GTDB taxonomy): domain Bacteria; phylum Patescibacteriota; class Minisyncoccia; order Phycocordibacterales; family UBA10002; genus UBA10002. The sequence goes on from CALRDB010000020.1 coordinate 7,003, forward strand.
AGGCTTCCTTAGCTCCAACATAGTCTCCAATACCTTTCCGTTTCATACCCAATTCCGCCCACAAAGCTCCGTTTTTAGGGTCTTTCTTGAGAGCCTCTATAAGATTCCCAATACTCGCCTTTGCCGAAAAAGCGTCCTTCTCAGAAAAACTTGTCGGTATCACCACCGCCCGGTCAAGTTGAGGAATAGCAGTACTTGGTTGTGTTTCGTGGGCTGGGGTGGTAGAGGCTTTGGGCATATAGCCATATTCAAGTCCTTGTGCGGTAGTAGTGGACTCTTTGGTAAGTAACATGGAAGGGTCTGTGGAAGACGAAACGTCACCAAAATCACTCTTGTTTACTTGTCCACGAGAAAGACCCCATACAGTTAGACCTATAACCACTATTCCTCCGGTAAGTATCGCAGTTCTTTTTATGTTCATAGCGCTACTACTATACTCCAATCTTCTAAAACAGCAAAATTGGTATAGCAAAACCCCCTCCGATTGAACATCGGAGGGGGTTTGCATCGCTAACCAATTGTCACAAGCAACCAGTGAGTTAGGAATTCATTAGATGGCCTTCTCTGAAGCCTGTGTGGACACAGTGCCTGTCGGATTGAGAAGTGTACCGCTCTTGTCGTAAATCGGAACACCGTAGCTGTTTGTCCAGTCGAGGTTTGCCTCGGCGGTTGCTGCGGTAGTCGGACTCGTGGTAGAGAACGGTGACCAGATAATGTTGTTGGTAGACGAAGAGTAACCTGCTGTTCCTGCGTTCTCCGTAAGATCAACACCTGCTGACCCTGCCTTGCCCATAAGTGAAGCGAGGTACGGATATGCGGTATCGTTAAGAAGTTTAACGTTGAGCGAGTTTGTCCCTGATCCCATTCCGGCAACGGTTGCCGAGAGGACATACTCCTTGCTACCTCCTGCTGGAACTCGTCGTGCCTCGTTTGCGTCAAAGACGATTTCAACTCCATCCAAGGTAACACCTGCAGTCTCTACGTCTATGGCGTTCACCGCTGTAGCAGCGAGTACACCCGCGCCACGGAGCTCAAAGCTCTGTACAGTAAACGCAGCCGCACCTGATGTTGAGATACCGAAGCTCACTTTGTAGAGCATCATATCGCTTGAGGCATCAGGGTTCGTAACGGTGAACTTGTAGACAGGGTCACCGGTAACGAGCGAGTTTGCTCCAAGGTTTGTCACTCGGATAGTTGGTACGTTCTTGAAGATACGTACACCGTTCGTTGTAACATCGGTCGTATAACCAGACACAATCGCGCCTGAATCAACTCCCGTTGCGTAGTTTCCGTTGATACCTACGTTGTTGCCATCATAGGTAACTGCGAAGAATGCGCCGTATCCACCATTGGCAGCCGTACTTGCCGAGTTGGTATTGGCATCCTGTGTACGAAGATCTCCTTTGACCACAACAGTCTTCACACCTGAAGGACCTTTTCCGAGCTTCACAGAGCCGGAAATTGTTGTTGTTGCAGTGTCCAAAGTATCGTCAAAGTTTGCTGAACCGACCTCAACACCATCTACCCACAAGGTAAATCTGCGGTTTTCAAGGTCAGCCGGAGAGTTTGATGCGACATTACCGACCTGAAGCGCAATCTGCTTGAGCATCAACTCTTCAGTAAGGTCAGCTTCAAACTTGAAGGCTGCTAGAGGAACGTTGAGTGTCCCTGCTTTAACCGCGCGGTAATCGTAGGAACTTGAACTGTCCGAGGAAACCGTATATGAACCTCCTGCCGAGGCGGTCATAGCGAGACCCGCTCCTCGATTGAAGACTTCAGTTATTTCTTGCGCAGAGGCAAGTCCCGTGGCTCCCGTCCAGCTACTATTTTGTGCCGTAGCGACAAGACCCCAAGAATAGATGCTTCCTGCGGTCCCACTCTTTAGGTCACAAGTAAGTGAAAGTGTCTTGCTTGTGCCTTTAGTAATGAGAAGACCTGTTCCGTCAAAGGTAAATGACGTGGTTGACGAAACAGCAGTTGGGTTCTTGGTGTTTGAGCCAGTCGTAAGCGAAGTGCCAATCTTTGTGCCGTCACGAAGTTGACAGTTCGTAAGATCAGTGGCAGTTCCGTTCGTAGAGTAGTCAAGAGGAAGTGTGGTCACGCGGATATTCTCACCTGACGCCGTAGCATCAAGAACGTATCGTGCGAACTCAATTCCTTTTCCACCTGCGATAACCGTCTGAGCTGGCGGCTGACTAAGTGAGCTTGCCGTAAGTGAGCCTGATTTAAGTGTCATCTGGCTAAAGGTAAGAGCTGAAGCAGGCGCTGGGGTAATAGTCTTTCCTGTTGTCAGACCTCTTACTGTTGCAAAGTCAACCGAGGGAGTTGAGGATGCCTGAATGGTAGTGTTATTGTCTACATCAGTACCAATCTTTCCCTTGATGAAATAGGTGTTTTGACCGACCGGGAAGGTAACCGTATCCGAGAAGACAAATGAACCCGTAGCAGACAAGCTCGTGTTCGAGCTGTCAGCCGCGGTACCGTCTACAGGACCGGCGACAACGGAACCGTTAGCGTCAACAAGTGTGATGTTGGTGATGTCATCTACGTCGTCAGATGATTGCACACTGTTGAGTAACATGTTTACGTTAAATCCTAAACGTCCTACCGATATCGCTTCTCCTTTTACGTCCACAATGAACGCACCGAGAGGCTGATTGGCGGTATTCACGGCAATATTCTGTGCCGGAGCGGCATTTGACGTTGAGATGTTCATCGTACCGACGCTCACTTCAACCTCTGCTGCATCGTAGTAGTAGTCGTCTGCGTTGTTTACGCCAGCACCATCCGTTGTGGCAGCACTTCCATTTAGACCTGGCATGATGCCGTAGCCGTAAAGTTCTCCACTAAGATTGATGTCAGTTCGCTTGGCGATATCAAAGTCAACCTTGCGTCCTGAACCACCGATAACGTCGCCCTTAATAGAGATTTCTTTTGAGAAACCCTTTTCAATGACGATTCCTGAACCGAAGGTTGTGCTGTAATACTGTCCACCATCGGTCATAACTGCATCGTATGCCGTGCCATCAACATATACTTTGATGTTGGCGAGGTCAGAGGCGCTCGCTGACTGTGTCTGATTCCAGCGAATTGAGCGAAGTCGTACATTCTCTCCTGAACCCGCAGTGAGGCGAACGGAAGAGAAAGTGTATCCCGTGATACCGACCTCCTTTGTGACTGAAGTACCTGGGTCAAGAGAGCCTCGAGCCGCAGTTACCACACCAATGGTGAGACCGCTGTTGATTGTCTGCGCGGTGCCTACCATGGGGAATGAACCGGAAACCGTAGCTCCCGTATTCACTTGTGCAAGTGACAATGAAACAATCATACCTGACTCACCCGTGACTGCAGTAGCTGGTCGATTTCCAGCAAGGGTCATCGTGCGTGAGGTACCTGCCTTAACCACAAATGATTGGGTAAGTGTCGCCTGGTGTTGTGAATTGAGTGTCTTTGAAAGACCTACCTGTGTGCCTGTTTCATCAAGCAAGATAACGCTATCAAGTACTCCATCAATTGACTGTCCAGTGCGCTCTACCACAATGCCATTGACGGTTACGTCAGAAGCACCTGCGGTAAACACAACCTTGGTAAACGGAACGCGTGCCGCGTTGAGCGGTACGAGTTGCGCTGCCGGTTGCATAGGGGCAAGCGATACAGAAAGACCTCCACCTGAAGGAACTACTACCGTGGTACCGGTTGTGCCGGTAGTCGGAGTGGTTGTGGTAGTAGTGGTCATAGTCGCTCCACCCATCGCGTTAAGCTTCGCGCGAGTAGAGTTACCGACGGATCCTGTACCTGAAGTGAGACCGTTTGGTGTCAAAATTTCAGAAGCATATTTGTTCTGGAACTTGACAACAGCGGCCTTGGTGCCTGGTCCGAATGAAGTTGTCTCCATTCCTTTTGAACCTACACCTGATGCAGATACTTGCGTAGCTGAATCAGAGTTGAGGATCATCTGGAGCTGTTTGACATCTGCACCCGTATCACCTTGTTTAAGGTTACGAGTAAAGGTGTAGCCACTTCCTGAGGAAGTAACTACGCTTGTTGCCGGAGCTGAAGGTGTGCCTCCGGTAAGAGAAGCTCGTACGTTTGTAATTGTGCTTGCGTCAGCTCCGAACGAGGTGAGGAGTGCGATGATCGCATCCACCTGTGAGGTAGCCAATGCTGCGTTCGCAGTCTGTGCGCCTACTCCCGCAACGAGCGTGAGTGAGAGCATAAGACCGAGAAAACCCGAGACGATTTTATTTGTTTTGGATTTACTTGTCATATGTATAATTAAAATAAAGGTCATCATCACTGTGGCGTACCACGATTGATGAAATTCTTCTCCTCCAATTTTCCATCTGTCCTTTAACTGACATCTGTTGATTGAAGGCGAAGGCATTAGTTTTCGACTCAAAAACTAATGTGGTGTCGTGTTCTGCTTTTATCCCCACCACAATCTTTTTCAAAATTGTGAATGCGGATGTACTAATCCACCAACCTTTCTGTTTAAAGAAACGAAGGTGGTCTAGTGTTGAATAATATCTAGCAAACAGTCATTCAGTAAGCTCCAAATGTTGCACTTTAAGCAACGTTGAAGGTCGGAACAAAATCTCCCCTGCGGAAGTTGTAACTAGCGAAAGTATTTTTGACTGGCGTATGTTGTTGTCAAAGTGCCTCCTTCTCGGACATTCAGTAAACCCCTCTCTATTCTTTCTCCCTTAAGACGAGCGTGAGCCCGTCAGAAATGGAAACAGTATTCAGGGTCAATTATACGGCGAAGCGGAAGCCCTGCAAAATCAGGGTCTGTGGATAACTCCAAAAACGGGACGCAAAGGCTAGAAGCCTTCACTGACCCGTTTCTCTCGATTTATCCAGCAACGTAGAGTATCGCATAGCCACCTAGTGAAGTCAACGTAACTATATGTCTAAGGGCTTGTTCATCAAAAACAGCCCTAAATATAGGCCTCTTACCGCTTTCCCCGTATACCTTAAATTCGGCTAAGCGGTACTTAATGTTTTCAGAACTTCACTATATTGCAGGACTTACGCAGTCGGTGTCATTCCCTTGAAAGGGGGAATCCAGAGTATGCCGTATAGCCCTGGATCCGAGCTTCTGCCGGAATGACAGAGGGGAAATGTGGAGAATAAGAAAAAGATGCGTAAGTCCTATTATTACCCTGAATTACGAAACTCCTTTTCGTGTCATTCCACTGAAAAGTGGAATCTAGTGAATTGCTTGGAAACCTGGATTCCGGCCTTCGCTGGAATGACAGAGTTACCTGGTATAGGACAACCACTACCACCTTACCTCTCTTTATTTACACGAGTGAATACCGACTCCAGCGTCGGTCTCCTTCCCTTTTAAGGACACCTCCTTGAACCATTTCAATAAGAAGTCTTTGAACAGTCTTTTCACTGCATCCATCAATAACCGACGAAAAATCTTTTATCATAGCGACTTTTTTCTCACGAAGCACTGAAATAATTTGCTTTGTTCGGTCCTGTTTAGTCTGATTTAAGGTAACTCCGGACACACCACTATGAAGGTGCGTCTTATGGTTTGACCGATGGGAAGTTTCAAGCCTTCTATTAAGGACAGTGTCCTTAATAGAATGTCCTTTATCAAGATCTTTCTGTTCTCGCTTGAATCGTTCAAACTCAGAGAAGGACTGAAGTTTTTCGTGCTGTCCGCCATCGGTAGCTGTGTATGACGAGTCCATAGTGAGTTCCCCTTTCTCCTGCCTCGTACCGGGAAAAAGACCCTTGTCTATGCCAAAGAAATGTTCATTAAACGATGGAGGAGCCGTAGAGACATTTTCCAAATGCCACTTCCCCTCCATACTAACGCGCGTCACCTCAAGTTCCTTCTTCAAGACCGCAAAGTTCATTGGAGAAATAAGATTAGAAATATAAGCCAAATCCAAGAGTGAAAGAAGATGAGCTACTTCGGTCGCCTGGTCAGAAAGAATCTCCTCACTATGAGACATTCCTCGATTTCTAATAGACAATATATGTTTCAAGAGAAGCGTCCCGCTCTCTCGAATCCCCCACTTCAGAGGTTCCATGTCCGAGAAAAGTCCCGTTATCACGTAAAGTGCTGAAACAATTCTTTCCGACTTTTTGAAGAGAAAAAGGAGATGCTGGTCCGACCCAAGTATGTCTACAGTGCTTGATTTATCAAGTATATGTAGAGCCTTCTCTATTTGATTGTGTCGTTGTGGGTTCATCTTCAACTCGATTAAGGACATCTTAGATAGAGAAGGTTGTCCTTTACTTATACTGGTTTCTGACCTTTACGTTTTTAGTGAGTGTCCTATAAAAACCATCTTCTTATAGAGAGTCTTATATGTCCATTATGATGTCCGTGAACGGAATTGCAAGCAACCTAGGCAACTCCGACACGAGCGAGTTTGTGGTGCAAGATGCACCTTGCTACGTCTGTTGTTCTGGGGAAATGGAAAGCCAGAGCTGTGTTAGGACTTCTCTAGTTCTGGGGAGTACTGGGTTGGTCTACCCTAGGACATACTTTTTGCTTCTGAATTCTCCCTTTCATAAAGGGAGCCTGCCCGTACCGAACGCCAGCCCGACAGAAGACTGTCATTCTGGCGGGGTACGTTCGGGCGGGTACCCGTTAGGGGGAGGGATTTATGTTTTTAAAATCCTCCGGCCTATCGGCCACCTCCTTTAAGAAAGGAGGAATTAAAAGCTAACTGCGTAAGTCATAATCCACTAAAACAGCAGAGGTACCATGCTATACTAGTGGTTATTCATTTTAGGTATGGCCAAGAAAAATAAAGCTACAGAGAAGAGACCCCTCCTTCGTGAGGAAACCCTGCAAGGAGTTCTTGCGGTTCTTTTCTTTGCGACAGGACTGACGCTTATCTTTTCCGCCTTCGGAAAAGCGGGAGGTGGTGGAAAAATCATTTTTGACTGGCTCATTCATCTGGTTGGGGTTGGTTTTTATCTTCTCCCCATTATTGCCTTTGTACTCTCCGCAGGGTTTCTGCGAGCACTTCGGGGACTCTTTCCGGTAAAAAAAACGGTGGGGGTTTTTATCTTGTTTCTTTCGGGGCTCGGCATCATTGAACTTATCTTCCCCACCGAAGGAGGCTTACTTGGAAAAACCTTAGCCTCCCCGCTTGTTCGTGTCTTTGATATATATATCTCGCTTGTCATTTTGGCTACCTGTTTTTTGATAGCGATCCTTATTATGTTTGAGACGTCCATTCCTGTGGGCGCTATGAGTGTGTGGTGGAAGAATCGCCGAAATAAGAAAGATACAACCAAAATTACCGGTCTTGAAACCGACCCCAAAGAAATCGAGGGGGGAGCGGAAGATTTAGCAGATGACAAAGAAGACGCCTCCTTGGAGGAATCTCTTCCAAAGAAAGAAAAGACGCCGAAGATAAAAAATGGTATGGAGGAGCTCCCTGCTTTTACCGGAAAGATTGCCGAGAGGTGGAGTCCTCGCTCCTACACTCCTCCGCCACTGACACTTCTTGAGGTTGATAAAGGTAAGCCGGGTGTGGGTGATATCAAGGCAAACGCCAACATCATCAAGCGGACACTCCAGAACTTCGGTATTGAGGTTGAGATGGATGAGATCTCTATCGGCCCCAGCGTTACTCGATACTCTCTCAAACCCGCCGAAAGTGTTCGTCTCTCTAAAATTGTGGCGCTCCAACGCGAACTGGAGCTTGCCCTTGCCGCGCACCCTATTCGCATTGAAGCTCCTATCCCGGGAAAATCCCTAGTAGGTATTGAGATACCGAACACGGTAAAAGCAACCGTGGGACTTGCCACCATGCTCGGAAGCGCCGAATTCAGTACCTCGGACAAACCACTGCTGATGTCCCTCGGGAAAGACCTCTCCGGCAAAGCACATTTCGCAAACCTTTCCAAAATGCCTCATACGCTCATTGCCGGCGCGACCGGTTCCGGGAAGTCGGTTACCATTCACACTATCCTGACCTCCCTCCTCTTCCGCAACTCTCCTGACGACCTCAAACTTATCCTCATTGATCCAAAGCGTGTTGAGCTCACGCTCTACAACAAAATCCCCCACCTCCTCACTCCGGTTATCACCGACGCGAAGAAAGCCATCCTCGCACTCAAGTGGGCAGCAAAGGAAATGGACCGAAGATACGACGTTCTTGAATCGGAAACGGTGCGCGATATTCAGTCTTACCACAAAAACATCGTGGAGCCTGAATACAAGAAACTTGAAAAGAACCCGAAAAAAGACGAAATCTCTGATGAAGAGTCAGCAAAAATCCCCGAGCGCATGCCCTATATCGTCATTATTATTGACGAACTTGCTGACATTATGACCAGCTACCCGCGAGAGCTTGAGGCGGCTATCGTGCGCCTCGCACAAATGAGTCGTGCTGTCGGTATTCACCTTATCCTCTCCACACAAAGGCCGTCTGTCAACGTTATCACCGGTCTTATCAAGGCCAACGTTCCGGCACGTATCGCGCTTCAGGTGTCCTCGCAAATAGACTCCCGTACGATTTTGGACACAGGTGGAGCCGAAAAGCTCCTCGGTGCGGGAGATATGCTTTTCCTTTCGGGAGAGATGTCAAAACCAGTACGTTTGCAATCGGCATTCATTACAGAAACAGAGGTAAAAAAGGTGACCAAGTATCTTGCCGAGCAGTACAAAGACGATTTGCCTTCAGATTTGAACTTGGGTGGAGGCGAAGGAAATGGAAACTCTATATTTGAAAACATAGGTAGCGAAGGCAACGAGGAGATAGACGATGATCTCTATGAAGAAGCTCGCGAAGCGGTGATTTCTGCAGGCAAAGCGTCAACTTCCTACCTCCAGAGGAAACTACGAATTGGGTACTCCCGCGCGGCCAGGCTTATGGACATCCTAGAAGAGCGAGGCGTCATCGGCCCTGCCGATGGCTCCAAACCTCGCGGAGTCATAGGTGCTACGGGTCACGACGCTCCTCCACCCGAGGGTGACGAAGGGGCACCGGGACCGGGAGAGCTCTAGAGAATTTCTAATTCACCTAATTATCTAATTTCTAATAAAATTCCTAATGTCCAGTTCCTAATTAAGTTTTGACCTTTTATTAGGTGAATTAGGTAATTAGACAATTAGGTAATTCTCTCTTGGAGAAGACTCCCAAACTCATCATCGGCATCAGCGCAATTATCATAGTTGCGATTGGCCTCGCCGTGTATGCCTACTTCCAGTCGCGGGAGTATCTACAGGGACCAGTACTTACCATAGACGAACCGTTAAGTGGCTCTCTCTCCACCACTTCCCTTATAGCGCTTCACGGTACCGCAAAAAATGTCGCCTTTCTTACCCTAAACGGCAGACAGATATTCACCGACGAACTTGGACGTTTCAGTGAGTCGTTGCTCCTCTCCGAGGGCTATTCTATAATGACCTTAGAGGCCAAGGACCGCTTTGGGCATACGAAAACCAAGAAGCTGGAGCTTGTGTACAAACCGCAGGTTCCCCTTCCCTCCTCAGATGAGGAGGGGAATAAAAAGGGTGGTGTTAATTCTGAAATCTCAAATCCTTAATCTTTAACAAAATGAACTGGAAATCGTGGCCATATTGGGTAAGAGGTGGGGTGGTTGGGTTGTGCATTGTTATTTGTGGTGCCATCGTTATTTCAGCCTTTACAGCAGGTTCTCCACTTTGCGGATTAAACACTGGCCCGGAAGGAAGTCATGTATGCTCCCTCGCCGAGAGAACGGACTTCTTTGTAAGAGGACTATACTTTTTTCTTATCGCCCCATTTATCGACACCGCACGCATCTTTACCGAGTACCGTTCCTGGGAAATGCTTATGCAGACAGCCGATTTATTTCCGGTTTTTCTAATTATAATCGGGGTTATCAGTGTGAGCGCTATTACTGGTTATGTATACGACAAATTCAAAAATCGGAACAAAGTGGTATAATCAAAAACAACATGAAAAAGACTCCTAAACAAGCAACACTCCAAACGCTGGACAAGAAGATTGATACGCTGATAACTACGGTGGACAATTTGGCTATCGCTACCAAACGCGGTTTTGACAACACAGTCTCAAAAACTGAATTTACGGAATTCAAAAGCGAAATGACGGAATTTAAGAAAAACACTGAACGAACGCTGTTCAATCTTGACAGCCATGCGCGAACTGCCAATGAACGTTTAGATGCGATTGAGAAAACATTGGAACCACTCATATTCGTCTCGGGTGCAATGCAACGGGAATTGCGCGAACACGAACGGCGTATTTCACATGTAGAACGAAAAGTTGGCGTGGTAATTAAATAACATGAACTTCAAACACTGGCCGTATTGGGTAAAAGGAGGAACAGTAATTCTGTCTGTTGGTTTAATTCTCCTCGGCATCTTATTCTACCTCGTACAGAGTACCTGCATCGACGGAGGTTTTGAAACAAGCTGTACTCTTAATAATCCTTGGGCATACCGCCATTCTCAATTATTTAACGTTCTTCAACTGTCTATCCTTCCTCTTATAATCGCAGGAGTGTGTGCACTAGTGTTTGGATTCTACGGCAAAATCAAAAATCGCAAGCAACTGAATACTGGATCCCCGCCTACGCGGGGATGACAGACCAGCCCTTAATTCATACTTCATTATTCATAATTCATTCTCTACCATGGCCTTCGGCAAACCCAAAAAAGAAAAGGAAGCAAAAACGCTCGGCGCGAACATTGAGGATACGATTAACGCCATAAAAAC
>CALRDB010000021.1 GCA_943354745.1 Candidatus Nomurabacteria bacterium
CTCTCCCCCGCTTCCGGCACGTATGTTTCAATACCGTGATAATCCTTGATACGTTGAGCGAGAAAGAGCGCAGACTTTGGTTCTCCCATAACAACAAATATCTTTTCTGTACTTCCCTCTCCTGCGGCGGCAAATTCGATGAGATGGTCGCTGTCCTTGTGCGAAGAGTACCCTGTAACGGTCTCTATGCGAGCCTTCACCGTTACCTCTTCATGGTTGATGGTTATGTGCTTTACCCCCTCCTGGATATGGCGTCCGAGGCCTCCAATAGCCTGATAGCCGATAAAAAGAATGGTATTGTTCGAATCCCCCAAGTATCGGCGTTCATGGTCCAAAATACGCCCTCCTGCAGACATCCCAGAACCAGCGATAATGATCTTGGGACTTTGCGCGCGCTCGATTTCTGGAGCGGCACGTCTATCCATAGTTAACTGGAGGTTGGGGAAAGAAAAGATATCATCTCCTCCCTTCAGTCGTTCCTGCACCTCTTTATTGAGTGAGCTAGCATAACGACGATACACATCCGTCACTTTTATTGCCAAAGGAGAATCCAGAAAAACGGGGAGATTGAATAATTTCTTATCCTCAAAGAGTTCGTCCATTTCAGCAAGGAGTACCTGCGTCTTCTCAAGAGAAAAACAAGGAATGAGCAGCACCCCTTTCTTTTGCACGATGTCTTGTATCACCTCAGCGAGACGCTCCTTTCTTCGCTCCCCTCCTTCATGGTTGCGGTCACCGTACACACTCTCCATCACCACATAGGTGGCATCCGCAATGGTTTCCGCCGGATTTAAAAGTGGTATGGGTGTGTTGCCAAGATCTCCGGTGAATACGATTGACCGATCCCCGTCTGCACGACGTATCACGAACATAGCTGAACCAAGAATATGTCCAGAGTCTTTTAGGAGAATGGCAAACTCCCCTACCTGCTTTAGCTCATGATACGGCACCGTTTCCCAAAGTGCGAAGGCGGCTGCAATATCCTTCTCGTCATAGAGCAACTCTTCATTTTGCGACATCTCAGAGCGGAGTACGGAAAAGGCATCAGGTAGCATGAGCTTCGCAAGCTCAAACGTCTCGGGAGTACTTATAATCTTTCCTTTAAACCCGTCTCTGACGAGTTTGGGGATGCGCCCAACATGGTCGATGTGAGCATGAGTGACCAACAAGAAATCTATTGAGGTAGGATCATAGGGGAAATCGGCGCGATTCAGGTCGTGAGCGAACTTTTCTCCCTGAATAAGACCGCAGTCGACAAGAAGGCGTGTCTTCTCTCCCGCAAGAAGAAAATTTGAGCCGGTAACACTGCCGACTCCGCCATAAAATGAAACGGTTGTTTTCATTGCTTTGAAGAGGGGTTATTCATAAGAGTCCGACGAGCACTTTTTGCACAGAAAATAAAACCAGTAATGCCCCCTAGCGTATCCATAAGGAGGTCGAGGGAAGTATCAAGCCAATACCCTTTTGCACTCCAGGTGAGCCCCATAGCGCGTTCAAAAACCTCCCACCCAATTCCTACCAGTAGAGTACCAATTACCATACAGAGAAAAATCGCTCTCGTGCTTGGTGTGACGGTGTACCGCACATATCCTGAGAAATAGCATGTCCACAACAGAAGTAAAGAAATAAAAACGCCACCAAGAAAATGCGTAGGCATATCAAACCATATGTAACGCCAATAGAGACTAAAGACAAGTGCGCTGATGTGCATCGCCGCTACAATACACACAAGTAGTAACATTGCGATGAGAAGACGGCTGCGGGACATAGTAGTAAGTATAAAGCATAAGACGGAGTATCCAAACACGTAAAGAACATTCCAACGCACAATAAACAAAAAGCCAAATAGTCGAAAAAGTCTCCCACTAAAAAAACCCCTTTCGGAGTTGTTTTAGTGGCTACTCGGATGTTCCCTAGAACGTATCTAGGTGGGTGTTCTCAATTACGCGTAAGTGAATCCCGAAGGGCTCAACAGCGCGCAATGATTCGAACTCCCTAATGATGTGTTATAGAGGAAACATCTCAAGTAACCGATATAAGTGTAACATGTAAAGTACAAACTGTGACAAGTGACAAGTGACTGGAACAAAGAAACAAAGAAGAGAACGAGACAGGAAAAGACCCGTTTTGGGGGTCTGTAGTTCCAGTTACAAGTTCCCGTCCCATTTATGAGTTCTTCTCCTGATGTCTACGAACCAAACCCTTCTCCTGCTCTCCTTCCCCTCTCTCGCGTAAGGAAGCCGTAGCCTCTGTACCGACAAGGAGCTAAAAAGGGTATCTATGGCCTGATTCGTATACATCTGAAGAGAACTTTTACTTGTTACTGGGACACGTAACAGGAACCAAAAACACTGAGCTCTGCTACCTTCTTATTGTTCCAGTCACTGTTACTTGTTCTAGTTCCAGTTCTTCGTTCACAACCTGTTCGCCACCCACATGGGGCTGGCGGACGGTTACTCATGTCCCGCACCGAGACCCAAGAGTCTGCGTGTAGCAAAGAGACTATCGTGTTACCTATTTTAGGATCCCCTATCAAGAAACAGTACCGATAGTATATGTGTCGCCACACAAATCAATTTACAGGAAGTGCATATCCTGTTTATAAGAAGTGGAAAGCAAGGAAAAACTTCCGCCCCTGCATACAGGCGAAACTGTGGATAACTTTGGGAGAGGTCGCTTGACAGAAATACGAATGCAACGAATTAGAATGCGAATGCTACAAATCCACGAATACGAGACTTTTTTATTCGCATATTCGTAGCATTCGTGCGGTAATTCGCAACATTCGTATCCCGCCTACTCCAGTAGACCATCGATGTTTACGTCGTAGAGAATCTGCTCGGCAATGAGACGGTAGCCGATGAGTTCTTCTTTCTTGAACCAGTGTTTGATTTCATTGTTTGCCTCGTCCACTGAGCCGGAAGCGTGGATCAGGTTCCGCACTGCCCTGCTGTCCGTGTCTGCCATCTGATACGAGTCGTGCACAAAGTCACCACGAATGGTGCCGATGTCCGAGGTAAGAGGTTCCGTCCCCCCAGTTACCTTGCGGATAATCTTTACCACATGTGCTCCCTGCCAAACCATGGCGACTACGGGGCCAGAGGTCATGTATTTCTTGAGACTGTCGATGACTTTGTCGCCAAGCTTGAGAGGATCCATTGATGGCGGTTTGAGTCCCTTCTTTTGATAGGCCTCGATGGACTTTTCACCGACAATTCGCTTCCAGTTTGGATCGAGGTTGTAGTGCTTCTCGATATGAGATGCGGTCGGAACCATCAGCTTCATGCCGATGAGCTTAAGCCCGAGCCGTTCATAACGCCCGATAATTTCGCCGACGAGCGTCCTTTGAAGTCCGTCCGGTTTGATAACAACAAGTGTACGTTCTGCTTTTGGGTGTGCCATGATACGAATGCTACAAATTAAAATGCGAATGCCACGAATATACGAATGACTACGAATAAGAAAAGATAGGAGTATCCTAACAAAAACGCGCTAAAAAGCCAATTATTACGATTGCGGATACTTCACTTTCAAATCCGAAACTGAGTACAATTCAGGCTCATCAGCAAGAAAATCAAAGCTCTCAGAGTGAGCGTTAATATTCGTTATTTCGTTCACTTCAGTATTATACATCCAGTTAGAGTAACTGCTTAAATTCTGCGTCGGTCAAACCCGCATCCCGTATGATCGCTTTGAGCGTATACGGGTTAACTCGAGAGTGGCGAGGAATGGTAAGTTTCCGAGTGCCATTTGTCATTCCGGTGTGTTTCGTTCCTCGCGTTGTCGAAATCCAAAAACCGGCTTTTTGAAAAGCGCGAATCGCCCGCGCGGAAGAAACATCGGTAAATAACATTACACTAGCACTACTTGTATTTCCTTAAAACTTGTATTTTTTAGTTCTTTTCGCTCCATATCAAGATATGTCAAAACCGCATCGCGAGTATTCGCAATCGCCTCACGCTCGGTATTCCCCTGGCTATGACACCCAGGAAGAGCCGGAACATGCGTATCGTAGCCGTATTTTGTTTTTTTGATAGCGACAATGTATTTCATCTCGTCATGGTATCAAAGAGAAGGTGAGAAATCAAAGCTCACTTTTTTGAAGCTTCTCCTTTGTTGATGCAAGGAACATGCTAATTTTGTTGTTGAGAAGACGGGATTTTTGCTCACGCATATCTTTTTCCACATACTCGAGACTTGCCAACAGATTATGCCGAGCTCGCTCATATAACCCTTTTGCTTTTGGATTTCCTGTAAGTTGCGCGAGTGTGTCTAAAGCACCGCTCCAATACTTGATATACACATCTTCCGAACTATCTCTCTGCCACGTGCTCGGTCCGAACCCCTTCCCGATAGAGTCAAACAACTGCGCGTCTTTGGCAACAATATATTCTTTGAGACAGCCTTCCCTGACAGATGTATATACCTCCTCGAACTGTCTTGTAGCAGTCTCAAGTGAAGGATTGAGATCAGCAATACGTCTATATTCTGATACGACACTCTTTAACGAAGCTACTAATTCCAAAAGTCGCTCATCTTCAGGGTCATCCAAGTCATATCCGTGGGTCACCTGCGCCACAAGCACCTCCGAAACTTTAGCCAACCCTTTTGCTTGACTCTCGGTCACTTTCCGAAGCGCGTGGAGATAGGCGGTGAATTTTTTTCCATCTCCTATATCAAGTTTCATGTCTAAAGCCCATTCGGCTCCCTCTCCAGACGGAAAATCGATTGAAAGCCCAACTTGTTCGGTCAATTTTTCGTTTCGCCGAATAATGTCGGCTTGTACCGCTTGAGCAAGTTTTATTTCTTCCTCTTCGGGGTCACGGTTCTCCCGCATCAATTGTTCTTCCCTCTCGTGGCGTTCTTGCTCGGTCAAAAAAGCTCCGGTACGTCCTTGACGAGCAATTGCACCGAACTTTTGGTGATATCCGCCTATCCAATCGGCAAGCTGCCCCAGATCAATTTTCTGGAGCTCTCCGTCTATAAGTTCAATATCGTGCGGATTCTCCTCGGCAAACGTAATTGGTATTTTGTCTGGCATATTTTCTATCTGGATTCCCTCTTCCCCGCCTGCGATCCAAGGCTTCGGCCGGGCAGGTAAGGGAATGACAGAGGATTTTGTTAAACCCGCCCGAACGACTGAATCGTTCAGTTGGGCGGGGATTAAGGATTTTTCTTTTTGTCTTGTCCCCGTTACAAGTTACCTGTTCCCGTTCCCGTTCCCGTTACTTCTTGTATTTCGCCATAATCTCCGCCTCCACCTCCTCTTTCGCTCGGCCAAACTTCAAGAAGGAGAGCTCCTTCAACTTCTCAATATTTTCTTTGTTCCCCTCCCCTGGCGGGAGTGTCTCGAGAGAGAACGGCTTCACGGGTTTCCCACCAACCAGAAGCTTCATATAGGCATTACGGTTGTCGAGATTGATGAGGTCCTGATCGGTAAACACGGGCTCCAGCTGTTTCGCTAAGAATTCAGCGTCTTCAGCTCCGACACGAAACATAGCCATCGAGCCGACGTTGCCGAATACCGAATCTTTGATTTTCTCATCAAGCTGTTTAATGAACTGATGCGCGATAATAAGCGCGAGCTTGTACTTTCTCGCCTCGGAAAGAATCGAGGAAATAGACGGAGTCGTTACGTTTTGGAACTCATCGATGTAGAGATAGAAAGGCGGCATATCTTTCCCGAACGAATCCACGCGCGAAAGCGCCGCCATCAACATCTTCCCCACAAGAATAAGACCGATAAGATTTGCATTCAGATCTCCGAGACGGCCCTTAGCGAGATTCACGAGAAGGATTTTCTTCGTATCCATGATCTCTCGGAAGTTAAACGTGGACTTCTCCTGCGCGATGATGGGACGCATGATTTCGTTCGACAAGAAGTTGTCGAACTTCGAGACGATATAGGGCACGATATTCGCAAGAGATGCTTCCCCACCCGCTTTGTCCGCCACCTCTCGCCAAAACTGAGTCACGACTGGGTTCTTACACCGAGAAAGCTTCAGCTCACGAAACTCCTTACTTGCAAGGACGCGAGAAACATCGAGAAGCGTTGACCCGCTCGTCGGATCTTCGATAGTAAGCAGTACGGCGTTCCGGAAGTACTGCTCGAACATGGGGCCTCCGGAGGTCTTCATATCGAAAAGCTTGTCGAAAATGGAAAGCATTTCGTTTACCACGAAGGTTTTTTGCTCAGGAAATCGTGTGTCGTATTCGAGCATATTGAGTCCCATAGGCCGTGCGGTATTCGAGGGGTCGAAATAAATGAGATCTTCATATCTCTCTTTGGGTATCATGGCGAGCACGTCCAGAATGTCGACACCGTGCGGATCGATAAAGCAAAGCCCCTCCCCGTTCTTGATGTCCTGCGCGATCATATTCTTAAGGAACGTCGTCTTACCGGTACCGGTCTGACCGATCGTGTAGAAATGACGCAGACGATCGTCCGGCGTCATATAGATCTTCGTATCGGACCCTCGTACTCGGTTCACCCCAAGCAGTAGTCCGGCATTTGGAAGTCCGATTGGCGCGGGGGCGCTTCCCGCCTTAGCTTGTTTGAGCGCCGGGGCGGATTTCAGCTTCGTAGACGGGAAATGCACCATGGTCGTAAGCTCCTTGATATTGAGCGGTAAAATAGAACTCGCATCAAATTGGCGAAGACTAAACTGCCGTAACAGTTTTCCAAGAGCGACTTTCTCCATACGTTTAAAACGGAGTTCGTTTCCGGTTCCACTCTTAAACTGATTAAATGAGGCTTCGATATCAGAGATAATCTCCTCCGCCGACTCCTTCGTTGCGGCAGAGCTCACCGCCCGTATCGTACACTCAAGCATCGGCGCGGAAACCTTCTTCTTAATCTCCTCGACGACAAGCTCATCCACCTTCGGCCCCTGTGATCCGTCTTTCTTTTGCTTCTTTCGTCGTTTCTCCTCTTCATCGGAGAGTATATCTTTGACTCCTTTGAAGAACTGCCCGAGGAACGTAAACGGAATATCGATAGCCTTCTTCACCGGCATTCCCTTCTGGATTTGCCTTAGTGCATACTCATAACGCTCACTGTATGATCGCTGAGCGGGGCGAAGCACGAGTTGTATCGAAGCGCCTTCTCCATCCCGATCGATTTTTGAAAAGCTGTGCAGAAGAACACTGAGCGGGTCTACCTGAAATTCATCATACATCTTGAGTGGGAAAATGGGATTCTTGACGAGAGTTGCCACCGAACCGAGCGAAACGCCTTTCTCGTTAAAGATATTATAATCATCTTTTATTTCTCGGATTTTTGCGTTATGAAAAAGTGACTTAGCCTGCTTCTCAAAAAGGGCCTTCTTCGTCGTAGGAACAGAGACGTAGAAAATAATCTCATCGCTCCCGTTCGCATTAGCGATTTCCAAGGTAAAAAACATATCTTCCTTTCCTCTGTCGGCAACGCCAAGCATTCCCGAGTAGAATTGCTCCATGCCTGAGATGAGTACCTTAAGCTCCTTCTCGGCCTCTTCTTTGCTAGTCTCAGGAAGCGAGATTTCAAAGAGCGCCATGTGAAGCGGGCGCCACAGCGGACTCTTTTCGGGAAGATCTTTTACGGGAAGGCCAGCCTCAATGTACTGCACAAGGAAACGATGGAAATCATCGTACAGGTGGACATTATTCATCTTCTCTACCACATCGAAGGCATTCCGTACGCCTTTCTCCTGCAGAAGCGCAACCAGCCCTTCGATTTGCTTATCGTGAGATTCAGGTGAAAGGTCGAGTACAATCGCTTGTTGTTCTTCTCTCGGCAGAGCCATATGCGGAGCAATCGCTTCTGCAACAGGCGTGTCGGCGTAGGCCGCTACCGTTTTCTTCACCACCTCACTCCGTTCTGCGGTTGTGCCTTTCTCGGCAAGCGCTTGCTCATGACGCACCACTTCTTCACGCAAAAACCGCAGCTCCTCTTCGGGAGAAGAGAACTTCTGTCGTTCCAACGTTGGGATACCGGATTCCATAAAAGAATTAACCTAATTATTCTAATTACTCTAATTGACCTAAGGAATATACAAACATCAAACCCCAACCCTTGCTTTTTGTTTATCTCTTACCTTAATGATTATTGCATTAAAAATGAGGTTGAGTTCATTTGCTTCTTTCCAGAGCGCGCGAGATTCCCCAGTAAGCTCCGGCACGGCTGTGGCTACCATTCGCAACCAATGTTTTGCCTCACGAGCCTCTTTTTTCCCGATCGAAAGTTTGTGCACAAAGTCCCGCCCTGATTCTGCATCATCTGCTTCGCAATAATTACTCCCTACGGCGGTTGCAGAAGCGACTAGCTGAGGAATGATGCGCTGAGTAACTGGATTCAATGGGATTTTCTTCGAAAATATAATAACCGATTCGCCAAATCGCGCGGTTCTCTCCTCCAAATCATACGTAGCGCGTTTCACTTGAAGCATTGAGGCTTCCTTAGAATAATTAGAGTACTTAGGTCAATTAGAATAATTGCGCCTCGCCTCTAATTGTATCACCATCACGAAAAACGGGCTATGTATTCCGTACAAAAAACCCGTTCGCAAGAGAAGGTTTCCAAATCGAGGGTTCGTACTTTCGCCCGCCCGAACGACTGGAATCGTTCAGTCGGGCGGGTATCGGTGTTTATAAGTTCGGATTGTTAGGCGAGACTCGCCCGTGTTTCAGCTAATTTCCCCTTCTCGTCGATTTCTCGGTCTTTGGAGTTAAGGAACTTAATCTTCTCAATCGACTCGTTCAACACATCAAGATAGGCTTGATTGTTCGCATTGGTGAGCCTGACATAGAGGTCGGTCATAAAAAGCTTAAACTCCGCTTTGTCCTCCGCCGTTTCAGGCAAACTCCCGAGCGTCCCGAGAAGCGCCTTCGCCTCCTCGAGTTTATTCGCGCCAACAAGCGCTTCAAATTGTGCGACAAATTCTTTCATAGGGTTATGATAGCTATTTGGTAAAGAAGTAGCTGGTGTTACCTTTTCGCGTGCAGTTTCGCGATAATTCGGTTAAGAAAGACTCCTTTGCTTCCCGTGGTACCGTTTTTCTGTTGATCAATGAGCATCTGAATCACCGCCACTTTACTCTCCGCGGGATTCTTAAATCCAAGCCCTGTTGTCGCCTTCTCGGTAAACTCTTGGAGACACGCCTCAAAATCAGAGAGCACTGCGCTGTCCGGTATTCCTTTTATCGTATCAGCAAGGTCTTTAGTTACCAGTGCTTCAATCTTTTCGTTAACCGCCACCTTATAGTCCGTCAATATATCACCCAATCCTGTCAAATAGTCACTCCCGCTTCCTTCCCTCTTCGCAAGCTCCTCCAAACGACGAGTTTCTTGTACCGCATCTTCAAGCTTCCACAGATAATTTGAGCTACCCGCTTCCGTCAACTTATCTACAATTTCATGTTGGACCCGTGTGTGAATATCTGCATGTATAGGGACAGAAGTAAACACTCGCTGTTTTATCAAAGCCGTTTCCCGTTTGAGACCTTTAATCTCTCCTGGCAACGCAGTTAAACGTGCCTTAGCTTCCTCTCTTGTTTGAACTTCTTTCGTTAATTCGGCAATGGCTGCATCAAGGTGTGCCACATCTGCTTTCCAAATTTCATTTGAAGAACTTCTGTCATGGTCTCTAAGTCTTGTAAGTTTTTCTTTTTCTGCCAGACTTTTCGGATCACCTTTACCTTTAAGATTATCAAGCTGTTGATCAAAATTAGCGCGCCCTCGGAGGACTTTCATTCGATAACTAAGATATTCCAGAGTCGAAAGTTTAACTTCTTCGGAGACTGGCTTAATATTCTTTTCTGATTCATCTTTTGTTTTTTGTGCTTCAACAATTCTTGCTTTCAACTCCGCAATCTCCGTATCCACACCCTCTGCTTGTGCCGCGAGAGCGACAAGTTCTGCCTCCTTAGCAGCTATCTCGTTCGGAAGCGCCTCAAACTGTTCAAGGTTCTTCTTTCGAAGTTCCATAAGAATGGGGTTCATTGCTTCTTTCCCTAGTAGTCCTGCAATGTTCTCAGTATCTTCTGCAGTTAGCGCATGACCAAACCCTTCACTCGAAAGCTTTTCGCTATAAATCTGCGCGTATTTCTCCGCGGTTTCTTTACTTGCCTCCCATCCCTTAAAAAGCTTCTCAACACGATCGCGGTTCGCTTCGTTTAAGGGTAATCCTTTGACGCTCTCAACTTTTCCGAGCCAGGCTCCAAAGCCCGGCTGTTCGAGCATGTCATCAATAGTTCGTTTCGGTTCCGCGGGAGTAGCCTCAGTCGGATTTTCCGCGGATATTGGAGTTGACGGTGTTGCCATAAAAAGTAGTGTTACATTTATAATGCTCTATAGATTCGAAGTACTCTCACTTCGACGTATATTTTCCCCATATCAAGTCTTAGGAATCTTAATTTTCTCCTCTCGCATCATTTTTTGGGCTTTCCCTGTGAGTGATTTCCGCGCTTGACTGTTTTGTGGTTCGGTAATTCCGAGTGCGCCATGATATTTGACGACATGGGTTAGATGCGCGGGATACGAGTTTAGAATTTTGTTTTGAAAATCATCAACTTCCGTTCCGAGAGCTTGCGCAAGTTCAAGAGCGGAGACACCGTCGAGAACTTTTTGTAAGTCCATTTTGTCAAGTTTCAAAAAATCATCAAAAGTGAATGCGTCTATCTTTTCTTCTCTTGCTTTTGCTTCAACGGCACCCTCAATTGTGCCTTCTTTCTTAGGAAGACGTATCTTTCCATCCTTCCACATCTCTCCGGCTTTGTGCAGAATTTCCTTCTTCGCGACAGAAATATCCTCGGCTGTTCTCTTCTGCCTTCCTGCCTCTATTTCATCTTGTACCTGCTTGGCAACTTTAGGATGGAGAGAGCTGAGAATCTTACGCTGAAACCCCCCTTCCTGATCTGAAAGTGCCTCGGCAAGAAGAAAAATATTAAACTCACTAAATACAAGCGCGATATCTATATCTTCAAGAAAAGCGAGATCACTGAAGGTTACATCTCCTGGCTGATAGTCCTCTTCGATTTTCAAGAGAGGCTCAGGTACTTCCGTTGCAGGTATTGTTTCCGCTGCCACCGGTTTTTCTGCTGTTGGCTTACCAAGCACACTATCGTTGAGCGCTCGTAATCTCTCAAGAGGAGTCTTTTCTTTCTCCGTCGTTTCCACGGCAGAAGCTCCCTGCGTCGAGGTATCGGAACCGGCACCCACTTTTGATTTTGCAGTTTTCGCATTAATCACCGCCAGTTGTTCTTCGGTGCTACGATACGTTAATCCAAGAGCCGCAAACTTAGCCTTTACAGGATCACCGGCCGATTCAAGTGCGGGTTTAGTGGCATTGAGTATAGCCTCTAGCTTCTTAACCATATCGGCATGCACAATATCCCGAATAGCCGTTTGACAGCCTGAGGGTATTTTCTTTTCCTTGATAAAGTCCGCTCCAAACCTCAACATCTCTGGTGGCTCCATCTTCCCTTTCTTAGCTTCAAATTCGACGAAGAAAGTAAGCACCTTCTCGTAAAGGTCACCTGAAAGTCTTTCGAGTTCACCGACTTTCATGTGCGCCTGCAGACCGGCGGTGCGTGGCATGGCAATAATCTTTTCAAGCAGCTCTGTCCCAGTCTTTACCTGCCCGAAGTAGTTGGTCAACGTCTCTGCCCTTTTTTCCTTCTTTTCTTTGGGAGTTTTTGCTTTCTCTGAACCTTTAGGATCCACTGATTGTTTCGGTGCCGCTTGAGAGTTGCCTTGCACTGCTGGAACATCTGATGTGGTCGCCAAAACTCTTGGTGCGGCAGGAGGAACCCCTGCTGTAGGGATGGTCGCATCAGACTTCGGAATCGCCTCTATAATTTTCCGCAGAGATTCTACATGGGGAGTGAACGTACCTGGATCGTCGGGCAGAGCACCATCAGTCAATAATATCATTACCGCATCACTCCACTCCTTAATCTGCTTCGTAAAAGCCTCAAATTGTTCCGGTTTAATTTTGGAGTTCTGAACTTTTTTCACTTCCTCCATTGACTGCTCACATGCTTTTGCCAAAGCAGCTACTCCATCGGAATCGACTAAAAAGGTGGTAAACGTATCGAGCGTAGGGGTCTGTTTCATCTTCTGATCGAAATCAGAAAAAATCTGCAAGACTTTTCCTTGCAAGTCGGCGACTCTCACCTCGGGGTTAGCTCCTAACGGCACATCAACTTTATTGGGAGGTTGCTCGGAATTACTCATACCGAATAGTGTATCACGCCGAAAATGACACCGCCATAGAAAGGCTGTGTTGAGCCACTATTGACACAGATACTATTGGATGTTATAATGACGCCTGGTAGCTGTTCGACAACCGAAAAGCAACCTTCACATAAACCAAAACCGGGGATATTCCCCTCTACAGAAAGGCAGTATGGAAACGACCAAGAAGGTCATTCAGACAGTCATCAACCATATCCTCCTCCACGTCAAACCGCACTGGGACGAAATCGTCGCGGTGTGGCTCCTCCAAACATTCGGTTTGGAGCGATACCCTGGAATCGGTACCGCGAAAAAGCGGTACACCAAGGGAGTGGAGCCAAAGTCCGACAAGATCTTCGACATGTTGAAGATGCTGCCGGTCGGGTGTGGCCAAGGCCGGTTCGATGAACATCGTCCCGGACTTAAGGATGCACAGGGAGAAAGCACCGACCGCATTCCGGGAGAATGCGCCACGACCCTGGTCGCCAAAGACCTGGGCCTCATGGAGATGTCAGTCGTCAAACGCATCGCGGAAGAGGCACTTCGTTGCGACACCGAAGCAGGAGTGGGGATCACGGAAATGCCAAACGTGGTCAAGGCAATGCACCGTCGCCTCGAAGATGGGAACGAGACGGTGCTCGAGTGGGCGACCAAGGGACTCCGAGCGACTTCTGCAACACTTGAGTTCAATTTTGCGAAGGTTGCCGGAGAAAAAACTCTCCAGGGAATCTTCAACGAGTTGGACAAGGATGAGCGCTTTCCTGACCAACGATCGAGGAACAGCCTTGCGTCGATGGTCGGCAAGAGTCAAAGCAAGCTCGACAAGTCGGAAAAGGAATCAACCCCGGCCCCGATACTCGAACTCGCCTTCGTTGTTTCTGCGCTCCAACGCACGGACATCGTCCCGACGAACGATATCATCGACTGGGTAATGTTCCCTCTCGCCCACCTCTACAACGACCAGACGGAATTCTGGGCCGCGGTGGATGAAGCGAAAACGCCTCATATCGGACGAGTTGCGGAGCGACTGAACAACCTTCAAGGAGGAAAAGAGAAGGAGGGCGTAAAGGTTCTCATCATCCACTCCGACAATCAGCTTGTCGCAAAGGCAAGTCGTGTGAAGGAAGTCGGCGCAGACGTCACCATTGTCCGAGACAGCACTGGAAGAATCTATGTAACAGTGGACTCACACACCGAGTTAAGCCTCGGCAACTACGTTCGGATGATCCGGTGGTACGAGCTTCCGAAAGATGGCAACGGGAAACCAGTAAACGACGTTTCCTGGGCTGACTTAGGAGTAGAAGGTGCACACCCATTGGTGCCGCATATTTACTTCTTCAAGAACAGCATCATCAACGGCGGACCTACGCATCCTGACGTGGCGCCGGTGGGAGTGGCTTCACAAACACTCTTGAACATCGCCCGTGCTGCATTCAGCAAGCGGCACACCATCCTCTGGATGAAAGAACACGGCATCTTCAAGGTGAATAAACCCCTGAACAACGTCGGAGAAGCCGTTGAGTCGGCGAAAGAAACATCTGCGACGGAAGAAAATCCGCCGACAGAATAAAAAGCGGCATAGAAAACCGTATTAGCACATTCAAACAAAACACGAACAAAGCTTGGAAACCCCAGGCTTTGTTTTTTTATATAGGACTTACGCAGCAACTCATTTTTGGGTGTCATTCCCGCGGAAGCGGGAATCCAAGAAATGAAATAAGCCCTCTTCTGGATCCCCGCATTCGCGAGGATGACAGAAAAAGCCAAAGTGCGTAGGCCCTATTATAGTTGAGTTAAAATCTCGCTTCCGTTTGAAACCCTTCCTCCTTTTACTTTTCTTTTATCGCCATGTACCACATATCTGCGACCGCAGATATGTGGTACATAAGCCTCAGCAAGGAGTGAGATGAGAAATTATTGTCTTTTATATTGTAAGGATATCCGAGCCGTTTTCGGTCACGACGAGTGTATGTTCAAAATGGGCACTGCGGGAGCCGTCTTTGGTGACATAGGTATAGCCGTCTGAGGCGAGCTTCACGCCAGCATCGCCTTCGTTTAGCATCGGTTCGATGGCGATTACCATGCCGGCTTTCAAAACCACCCCCTCCCCTTTCTTTCCGAAGTTCGGGACAAACGGCTCTTCATGGACCGCGTAGCCGACACCGTGACCCGCGAGATCACGTACGATGCCGTACCCAAAC
Organism: Candidatus Nomurabacteria bacterium; assembly: GCA_943354745.1. Lineage (GTDB taxonomy): Bacteria > Patescibacteriota > Minisyncoccia > Phycocordibacterales > UBA10002 > UBA10002. The sequence goes on from CALRDB010000021.1 coordinate 14,415, forward strand.
GGTTTTACAAATTGTTCAATGGCGAATCCAACGTCACCCGTCGTTGCCCCCGCACGCACCGCTTTGATGCCTATCATGAGTGCTTTCTTTGTGGTCTCCAAAAGTTTCTTCGCGTTCGTGTCTATCTTCCCCACCCCGACGGTAATCGCGCTGTCGGTAAACAGTCCTTTATGAATAAGTCCTCCATCAAGCGCGACAATATCTCCTTCCTTGAGGATCTTCTCCTCTTCGTTCGGGATACCATGGACCACTTCTTCGTTTATCGAAACACAAATCGAAGCGGGGAACGCGCGCTTAGCGCCCGATGGCGCATAACCGAGGAACGACGGAGTATCTCCCCCATCTTTGATCAGCTTCTCCGCAAGCGTGTTCAACTCATGCGTCGTCACCCCAGGATGCACCGCATCAGCTAGCGCACGAAGCACCGAAGCGAGATGCTTTCCGCCTTCACGGAGCGTGTCTATCTCCTTTTTGGTTTTGATTGAAATACCCATGATACGAATGCTACAAATTAGGCGCGAATGCTATGAATATGCGAATAAGAATCTTCGTATTTGTAGATTCGTAGCATTCGCATGGTAATCTGTAGCATTCGTATTACCGTATGACCGTTCCCTTAAACTCCTTTCCTTCGAGATACTGTTTGAGATTTTCCAAATTCTTCCCGTTCATAATGGCGACTTCAAGTTTAAGCTCCTCGGCGCGCTTCGCAGCCACTGGATCGAACGGGGTGTTACTCCCGGGTTCCCATGCTTCGACAGGAGGCAAAATCTTACGAAATTCAGGCCACGTCGCTCTCTCTATTCTTTTGGCTTCAGGATTAATTCGTGGGTCGCTCTCGTACACATAGTCAATGTTGGAAAGATTGATAAGAGCTTTCGCACCGGCTTGGAGTGCCATCTCGACAGCATCGTAATCCGAACTATGTCCGGGCTCTTCCGCACCCGCAACAACAAGCGGGGTGGTCACATGCCGAAGATCGGCCGGTTTAATAACCACACTCTTGTGCGCGAGTGAACCGAATACAATGCGAACCAACTCCGCATTGAGCTGGATTGCGTAAATGCCGAGCCAATCAACCTGTGCCGGAGTAAGTGAGGCGACCTCCTTCCCTGCTGCTTGATAGCGACGAGCGGTTTTGCCGCCTCCGAGCACCACGATAAATTCCTTACCTTTTGCAATCTGTTCCTCGAGCAGCTGTTTGAAACCTGAAAGAAACGCCGTATCAATCGCATCCGGAACAACGAGCGAACCGCCGAGAGAAATGATGGTGGGAGAGTTCATAGGAAATATCGAATACTTACTTTCTAATTTTGAAAAATACCAGATACATAACAAGAAATCATACTTCGAAATTCGATATTACAATCCGATGGCTTCGAGGATTGCGCGGTGTACTTTCTCCGGTGCTTGCTCACCGTTAATACTGTGGAACTTGTAGCGAGACTGCTTTTTGAGATACAGAACCGCAGGCAACACCTCTGTCTTGTACCATCCCAGACGGCGAGCGATTCCATCTTCCGTATCGTCATGACGGGCTCGGAGGAGCAAACGGCGCTTGGTCTCCGTGTCGGTGACATTTACCTCTATGAGATGTATCGACTCGCGCTTATAAAACTCCATCGCGGAATCAAGTACGACGGCTTCGGCAGGCTTGCGGGGGGAGCCGTCAATAAAGAGATGTTCCTTTCCTGTGACGTTCTTAATGAGATTGTCAGCCCAGAGATAGACAGCCAGAAACTCCGGCTGTAATCCTCCGACATCCTGAATCTCTTTGGCGAGATGCGATGCGAGTGTCGTACCGTTCATTAAGTTGCGGAAGCCATCTCCTGTGTACGACGAAAACTGCGGTATCTCCGGCGTTTTGGCCGAGAGATACTTCTTAAGCAGGTCTACCTGTGTTCCCTTTCCGGAACCGGACGGCCCAGCAAATATAAAGGTTAGCGGCGTTGCCATGTTATTTTCGTAATAGCTCAATAAACTCCTCCACGGAAACATTAATGTCGTCCAGTATACCTTTTATCGTCTTCCTGCCAAGTTCGCGACTACCGTGAATTGCAACGGTCACTTTTAACCCTGCGGTGTTTTTAAATTGTGCGTGACTACCGACTTGATGAAAATGATAAAAGCCGAGCTTCTCCAATACTCGTATAAACTCACGAGCTTTAACGATGGGAAGTTTCGGCATCAGCGTACCACGGGACTAAAATTATGTGACGAAAACGACTGTACGAACTCAAATGAATCTTCTTCTCTCGGAACAGAAACTCCTTCCTGCAAAAGACCTTGCAAATGACACTGAATCGCCTCGTTCAAATTACGCTTTGTTTCCGCAATCGTCTTTCCATACGTATGCACGCCTTTAAGCGTCGGCACAAAGCCGTGATAGCCTTTGCCGTCTTTTTCAATCATAACGCGGAATGTATAAATCGGGTCTTTCATGAGGCCAGTATAGCCCAAAATCGTGTTTCGCTTAACCTTGACATATTTATGATGACGTGATAGTCTTTTTTTTGATTCAAATACCTCAACCCCTGATTCTTATGAATGGAAAAGCTGTTCTTTGCGGAATACTGGCTGGAGTAGTAGTTCACTCTCTCTCACTGGTACTGGGTGCAACTGTGTCCATATTCGGTGCGCTGTTTGCAACCGCTTTTACAACCGCCCTGGTGTCATCGTCGATGGCAACAAAGAAAAGAATGAACTCGTAAACGCGATGCGACTTGGCGACGGAAGCAATTCCGCCGCCTTTTTTATTTTCCAAAAAACTGGATTCCTGCCTACGCAGGAATGACAGAAGGAAAGAGAAGACACTACCACCCCCTCTCAATCTCCCCCTTAGAAAGGTGGAGAGGAAGTCTCTTAATTCGTATATTCGTACCGATTCGTAGTTC
>CALRDB010000022.1 GCA_943354745.1 Candidatus Nomurabacteria bacterium
GCCAAAGCCGGTTTTTGTGTGCGCGGAGCAAGGCAACTGCTTGCCTTGCGGAGAGGACTTGAAAAGCTTCTCCCATGTTTCCGAGTGGCTTCCGACGAGGAAACGGGAAAGCTGTACTGCTCCTGTAAGGAGAAAGACTCCTCTCCCGCGCACAAGCAAAGTCCCGAAAGGGACTTTTTGCTTGTGCGGCGGGAGGAAGCGCGGGGCGCTTCCGTAAAGGACTTGAAGCCCGATTGAGCTTTTTCTGAAAGCGAAGCGCATCAGAAAAACCAATCGCGGGTACTGCTCCTGTAAGGAGAAAGATTCCTCTCCCGCGCACACAGCAAACAACACAAAACCGGCTCTCGCCGGTTTTGTGTTTAAAGATGTTTAAAGAAGAGTTTAAGCTTTAACTTCAGCCACTGGAGCGACCTCTTTCTTATCCATTCGCTCGTGACGCATCGCTTTCCGGATTTCCTTGGCTGCCTTATCGCGGATATGGTAGAGCTTCGCTCGACGGACCTTGGCTCGTTTGAGAATTTCAATCTTATCTATTGTCGGAGCATACAGAGGAAAGATACGCTCTACCCCAACTCCATCGATCATACGGCGAACGGTAAAAGTGCCCCCAGCTTCAGTTCCGTGCTTTCTGGCGAGAACTAACCCTTCAAAAGCTTGGAGACGACTCTTTTCCTTTACCTTGTCTTTTTCAACGACACGGTCGGTAATCTTCTGCCAGACGCGAACACTGTCTCCCGCGCGAAGGTCGAGATTTTTTCGCTCCTCTGTATTTACAGATGAAATCGTGATTGGCATGACCACAGCACTTTACACAAAACTGGAAGAAAAGTAAAGCATCGACCCATCCTATCGCTTCTGACTAGTTCTTTCTGTCTCCATTTACGTAGGTGTCTACTTGTATTTAAGTGCCTGAAGAGGTTTCATCTTCGACGCTCTATTGGCTGGCCAAAATCCACCGACAAATCCCACAACGGTCGAAAGAATGATAATAAAGACACTAAACCAGAGTGGGTAGGCGAATAATCGATTTACACTTCCGCCGAGGGAAACGGCAACCACATTGAATGTCCAATTAAGAGCCTCACTGACAATAAGACCGACAGCGATACCACTCGCTCCGCCAAAAAAACCGATTAAGGTAGATTCTCCCAGAAATATCCTACGTATATCCTTTGGCGATGCTCCGATAGCTCGCATAACACCAATTTCGTTTGTTCGTTCAAGAAGCGCGATAGTCATGGTGTTTACGAGACCGATTGCGGCGACGACAAGCGCGATAATCCCGAAGATAGCAAGTGCAATTTGTACAATTCTAAAAATCTGATTAGCCTGATCAACTACATCAGAGAGTGCTGACACCAAAAAACCAAGTTCAATGAGCCGGTCACGTACCTGTGCCAGATGCGCATTCGTATCCACGACAACTTTCGCTGACTTGTATTCGGTTATGGGGAATAGGCCAACAGTTGATGACAGTATGAACACCTCCCCTCCTCCTGAGCGAGAGTCTACTGTACCCACAATTTCAAATTCCTCTTCGAGACGATTGATCTCCGTTTCGGCAGTGTCGACACCTTTAGGAATAAATAAAGACAACTTAAGCTTCTTTCCCAAAAGCTCAGTGGGCGGAATGTTAAAAAGTGTACCAATAGCAGTAGTCACCACTACCTCTCCTTTCGCAGAACCCTCTCTATCCGCACCAGAAACCCCACCGTTCTTTACACCACTATCACTGTTGAAGAAATGTCCCGCGATGGGTTTGACACCCTTCAAATTAAAGAACGTCTTTTCGACAATATTAACCAGCGTCCCCGCCGTGATCCCCTGTAATACAAGTTCGCCATTGAAGGTAGCCTGTGGGCTGACATTTGCCACATGCTCTACTTTCCTTATTTGTTGTATGGTTGCGACACCTAGCTGGATGAGGTTCGAGTCTGCCGGTAGAATATCAAGCGCCAAGAGAGATTCTTCGGTAGTGATCCTTTCTAGAAGATTCTTTTGAAGTCCATAACCAAAAGACACTAACGAAAATACCGCTGCGATAGCGACTGCGACACCGAGTACCGTAAGAAACGCGCGTGACTTACGGTTTCGGAAGTTCTCGATGGTGAGATGTGCGATGTCTACAAATCTCATACAGGTTGAGTTTTACTAATGAGTATAAGATCAACTTCCCTTGCGAAACGAAGAGCGGTCCGTTTATTCAGCCCGACACCGCCTTCTGAAAAGGGTTTATCAAGTACCATACTAAAGTCTTCGCCTTGCAAGCTTCCGCCGATCCGTTCCCTGATAAAGTGTCCGAGCCGATCAACCTGCTCAAATGAAAGAGTTCCTACGTATTCATCGAGAAGGTATCGGCGAATACGCGTCGCTTCTTGCTCGACTTCCGCCACCTTACCTTCCTCACGTCTAACTGCGTGAATCTCCTCAATAAGCTTACTAACACGCTTCGTAAGGTCTTGCGATTTTTGCGTGTACAGCCCCGCCCCGTCTTTATGGTCAGAGAGGAACGAAAGAAAGCTCTCTTCGTTTAGCTCCCCCTCCAAATATCGCTCGATGGCAGTTTCAATTTTTTCTTCAGTGTGAATGTCATATGGCGCGCAAAAATGATTCAACAGAAGCTTCGCCTGCAAACGGAATTCACTGAGATACGGATACTTTTCTTCCAAAAATTCAAAATCATTCCCTCCACCCGCATGAACCGAGGATACTCCTGTGTCGGACAGCGATCGACGCGGATTATGTGTTACCCGTTCAATAACACCATCGTTCATGTGAAAGACACGATGCGCGTAATGCAGATCTCGCGGGTTGTGAGTAACGTAGATAACAGTCTTTTTTTCCTTTTGATTAATGTCGAGGAGAAGGTCGAGCACAATCTGAGCGTTCTTAGAGTCGAGGTTACCTACGGGCTCATCGGCAAGAATAATATCGGGGTCGTTGACAAGAGATCTCGCGATAGCGGTACGCTGTTGCTGACCTCCTGACATCCGGCTGGGCCGCCGGTCCTGAAATGGACCGATACCGAAACGCTCAATGACTTTATCCGCCCGCGGGTCTCGGTCTTTCGGTAAACTATTAAGGAAGAGTTGCGGGAGTAGAATATTATCTCTCGCGCTTAGCTGTGGGATCAGGTGATAGGCTTGGAAGACCATACCTATGGTTTTTCGATAGAATTCCACCAGAGCATCGGGGGAAATTCGGCTCAGGTTGATACCTTTGATATAGACATCGCCTTTCGCGGGCGCTTCAAGCCCCGCGATAGCGTAAAGAAGTGAAGATTTACCACACCCCGATGCTCCGAAGAAAATAACATACTCTCCTGGGTATATTTCAAAAGAGGCGTCCTTTACCGCGGTCGTCTCGTTTGATTTGCCGAGATCGTACACCATGGTGAGATGCTCAAGTTTAATGATGGGTTCCATAGAAATTAGCGTCTGTTTATGAATCCGAACGTGGTGTCAAGATTTTGAAGGATGAGGTCAACGGCGGAACGTTTCGGCGTAGGAGCGAGTACTAAGTAGATGTCCGACTTCCCCACTCGACCCTGACCGTCTCCGGACTCGGCGACAAGTTGGTACACGGATGAAGGTCGAAACGCGGTGGTGATGACCACATGATCGAAAGTGAGCGCGGACTCAAGAGGTGTTTCTCCCGAAAGTTCTCCCGCGGTTCCCTGTCCGAAGCGAACTCGCGAAGTAGCAGGCTTGTCAGTCTTCCACGAGATGATGGTTTGAACCGTTGTAACACGGTCTGGAATAAGCGCGCTGGAGATGCGCACCTGTGAAATGAGCGGAGGGTTAAGAGATATTCCAGACGAGAATGGTAGCACCGATGAAACAGAAGCGTTCGCCCCTTCGTCGAGAGCCTTGATTCGAATACTGTAATTGGTCGACGGTGTAAGATGTTCAAGTGTCACCTGGTGCGACTTAAGGAAGCTTGCGTCCTCTATGGTCTCTTGTTTTCCTGTCGCCGTCTCCTCGTAAACGATGGAACTCCTTGTCGGTAAGTTGGTCTGCCACTCGATTTCGGCGAGCGTGTCGGTAATCCGACGAAACTTGGCATCGATAATCTCAGGGGTAAGTGAGAGTGTGGTAAAGGTATGGTCTTCAGAAAGAGTCGCGGGGCCAATAGGAGGTTCTGATCGAATTTGATAATGGTACGTGAGTGCAGGTTCGAGATTCAGCAGTGTCACTTTATGCTCTGTTCGCTGGCATCGGGAAAGCCTGAGGTAATCGCATAGGGAGCCTCTGATCCTGGCTTGTAGTCGGTCGCGACAGCGTATGAAACAAGGGAGTTTGCGTTCTTATCTGTCCTCCAACCTATCACTGCTGATCTCGGGCCGAGTTCAACAGAGATAGCGTCGCTCGAAATGACAGGAGCGGTTACTATCTTAGCGGCAGCTTCTGTCACCGACGCGGTAAAAGTGGTTTCGTCGACAGACGAAAGGAAAGGACTTCGCTTAAGCACATCGAAGAAGTTATTCACCACTCTACTCACGAGAGCTGAAGAACTATTGAGCAGGCCGTCGCTTACCGAAGAGGAAATGCGATCGGCCTTTATCTGTTCAGCGCTGGTTAGGCCTTCCTTCGGCAAGACGAACGCGTCCTTTGTAGACGTGGCTACCGAGGCTACCTTCGGTTCAAAGACGGTCTCGGTACGAGTGGAGGTACTCGTCGTAAAGTCGATAGGTGTTGCGACATCATTACGTTGAAGCGGTGTGGTAAAGGTATTGATACTAGAGCTACGACTGCGGGACTCAAGGTCGATAACACGGACTTTAAAGAAATATTGCGTTCCAGGACGTAGTCCGAGCATTTTCAGCTCATGCTTGCTTACTCTCTTCTCTGTCCCCCCTTGAATAAGCTGAAGTTCAGTTGTCGTACCGTACGATACCAAACTGCTCGCGTCTCTCGAAGAGGTAAACGTGGCAATCGCTTCGTTCATGGTGATACTTGAAAGTTTCAGATCGGTGATGAAAGGGGCATCCTCACTGGAGGCGAGCGAGATAACGCGTGTACCGCCGGAACTTGTGGTGCTGTCAGTGGTAAAGGTGTATCCGGCTGAGCTGTTATCGGAAGTGGATTGGTTCCCAGACGGGTCGGTTGATTTAACACGGTAGTAATAGGTAGCGCCAGTCGTTAGCCCAGTAAGTCTCACGGCGTGTTCGATGGTGCTCGTCGAGCTCGTTACCGGTGTCTCGGAGTAGGCAGTTGAGGAGCCCCAGTCCACACGAGAGGTGGAGAGTTCATCCGTTATCCATGTAATGACCGCCTCGTCTGTTGAGGTGATGGAAGCCTGAACGCTCGAAATGACCGGGGAGGATCCGTCTTCGGCTATCGTCACCGCTGCTGATGGTGCCGTAGTGAACGTAAGGTCGCCCGATACCGATATGTTCTTGTCCGAGTCCATTGAGCGGGCCCGGAAGTGATAGGTGACGTCTCCCAGAAGGTCTCGGGGTAAGGAGACGCTATGTGACGTAACCGAGTCATACTGTCCTGCTACTCGTCCATAGGCCGTATCGAATCCGAATTCAACAAATGAGTCGGAGACTTTATCGGTCGTCCAGGTGACAATGGCGGTTGATGTTCCCACATCGGTAATGACTACATTTGAAAGTACGGGAGAGTTTGAGTTGGAGGCCGCCGTAGCGAAGGTGTACCCAGCGGAACTATTGTCATTACGACTGGTGTTGTTTGAAGGGTCGGCCGACTTAACGCGATAAAAGTACTGCGTCGAAGGAGTAAGACCGATAAGTGCGACCGAATGAGAAGTGACCATTGTCGGCGTCCCCTGCGAGAGCGCGTATGTAGCCGAGGTACTCCCTGTGCCATATTCAATGAATGAATCTGACACTTCATCGGTCGTCCAGGTGACACTAAAGCCTGTAGCGGAGGGCGTGCCTGCCACAATAGCGGAAATACTTGGCGCCGTTGTGTCGCTCGGAGAAGCCGACGTGGAGAAACTACTGTTGCTCGAGACTTTTTCATTACCTGAAACGTCAGTTGACCGGACGCGATAGTAGTACGTTGTTGAAGGGAATAAATCCTTAGGAAGGGAGACAGAGTGCGAAGTCGCGAGCGTATAGTTCCCCGCCGTTCTACCAAACTCAGTTGTCTGACCGAACTCAACGAAGGAGGTAGAGGATTCGTCGGTGGTCCACGTAACGGTAGCCGTGTTGTATGCCACTCCACTTGAAGTCACCGACGAGATACTCGGGGCCGTTGTATCGGAGCTTGAGACTGTCGCTGTCGTAAATGAGTTTTGCGCGGAAGCTGTTTCATTACGCGCCACATCACGTGAGCGGACTTTGTAGTAGTAGGTAGTATTCGAAGTGAGCACACTAGGAAGCACAATCGAGTGTGATGTAACCGAATCGTCTTGCCCGAAGACGGTACCGGAAGAAAAACCGTTCGTAGTCGAATACTCGACAAACGAATTCGCGCTTTCATCGGTTGTCCAGGTAATCGTCGCGGACGTGGTAGTCGCGGTAGCAGAGATGACCGATATGGACGGACCCGTAGAGTCTCCTGCGGAGGTGGCAAACGTAGCAGTGGTCGAGGTCGCGTAGTTACTTGAGGGATCGGTCGACTTCACTTGGTAGTAGTAAGTCGTACCTGAAGTGAGACCGACAAGCGTTACCACATGTGAAGTCGCGTACGTCGTATTACCCTGCGTCGAAGTAAGAGAGCTGGCAGAAGTCCCGAACAGGATACTCGAATCTGAGATCTCATCGGTCGTCCACGTGATACGAGCAGACGATGGCGTCAGACTGCCGGAAGCAACCGAGGAAATGGAAGGTGCGGAAGAGTCAGACGGGTTTCCTCCAGCGATGAGGGAGACCGCCGTTGTGGAGGCCGACGAATTCCCGATATCATCAGTGGTTTTGACCTGATAGTAGTAGCGCTGGGCGGCGGTAAGACCTGTATCGAGGTAGTAGTTGGCAGATTGAGAGGTTGTCGAAAGTAACAAACTATACGATGAACCATCCGTTGAACGATACACATTATGAGAGGCGAAGTCAGAGTTACTGGCAGGTTCCCAGGAGAAAAAGAGACGGTAGGCGGTGGAGGACGCGTTAGAAACATCCTGAAGTATCGGACGAGATGGAGCTGTGGGAGCTGTGGTGTCTAGAGTGATGGTGTCCGATGCGGTGGAGGATTCATTGCCATAGTTATCTCGGAATTTTGCGTAGACTGTTTTCACGGCATCGGTAGAGGAAAGCGTAAACGCTTTAGATGAAGCGTACGTCTCCCACGAGGCACCACTAAAGGAGGAGCTTTCTGAAAGAATCATCTGAAGAGAGGAATCATCACTTGCAGAAAGCGTGAGCGTTGTAGAAACCGAATTGGTTTTCGCCGCGGCAGAATTGATGCTGACGGTGGGACTGGTCGGGCTTTTTGTATCCAAAGTAAAGTTCGAAGTACTTGCGATGACGGTATTGTTCGCACCTTCTCCATCATCAGCGGTAATGCGGATTCTCGCGTTCGTTACATAGGTACTGGGTGATGTTGAGGTGGCGTACCAATACAAAGCATATGAATTGTAAGAACCTTCAGAAACAGCTTTTGTGCTTGTCGCAGACGCAGTAAGTTGAAGCGGACTGGTGATAGATGTATACGAACTACCACCGTTAATCGAATATTCAAAGGAGGGGACAATGTACCCAGGACGAACCGATCCACTCGTGGAATCGGTGTCGCGGATGATGTAGTCAATCGCGACTACTCCAATGGTAGTCGTTGAAATGCTTGCCTGCGAGGCAGTAGGGTCGGTTTGGAAGTCTGGAGCTGCGTTAACGACGTAGGTGAGTGTGACGTCGTTTAGGGTGGGGGTGGTGGAAGCTGAAGTTGAGGTGAGAAATGCTTTGTATTGAATGAACCGATCATTTGAGCCATCACTAAGGGCGGAGGGGATGGTACTGCTGGTAGAAGTCGAGAAAAAGGTGGAACCCGTCCCGTTTGGACCCATCCAACTGGTAGTGGCCGTACCGGTGCCAGTACGGAGTTGGAACTTTACTGTTGCCACACTTGTGGTTGCGGCACTAAAGGTAAGATTGCCAAGAACGTTACCTGTCGAACCAGTGTCAAAAGCCGAGGAGACGAGAGCTCCGGAGGTGTAGTATCCGTAGCCGATGGCAACATCGGACAGTGTTGGTGTAGCGGTAGTGTCTGTTGTGGCAAGGTTCGCTTTGTATTGGATATATCGATACCCGTTGTATGCGGACAAGGAACCGAGGTCGGCTATGGTACCTGAATACGAAGTCCATGTGCCGTCGGGAGTTGCTGTATTTCCAGCGCGGACGTTCAAGGTAAGAGTGGTGTTTGCCGGAACCGTTGCCGTGTAGTCGAGAGGAGAAAAAGCCACATTGGTCTGACCGGTGTCGATGACGGAGGAGGTGAAGGTGCCGCTCGCTGTATACGTTGTAACGTAACGGATAATGACTATACCTGAGCCACCACTGCCACTGCTACCTCCATTATTTACCTGTGCACCGCCACCTCCACCGGTATTTGCCGTACCCGATACTCCTGCACTACCGCTGTCACCACCACCACCGTCACCTCCCGCTCTTGCAGTACCACCTTGTGCTGAACCGCCGCCACCTCCGGCATAAGTTACACTTGACCCAGAAATAGATGAGGCTACTCCATCTCCACCTTGCCCCGTACCATCAGTGTTTCCTGCTTCTCCCGCACCACCACCTCCCCCGCCTTGATTACTCGTTCCAGCAGCTCCAGCTTGACCTTGTCCAGAGACGTAGTTTCCTCCACCACCTGAATCGGCACCCCCTCCTCCTCCTGAACCACCATAAGCACCGGCCGTATTACTATAATACCCGCCACCTCCACCTCCAGTTGATGTGATTGAACTAAAAGTAGAGTCAGAACCGCTAACTCTATTTGCAGAAGAAGCTCCAACACCACCCGCTCCTACCGTTATTGTATACGCCTGAGCGGTAACACTGAATCCTGTGCCGGTTCTCATACCACCAGCACCTCCACCACCATTTCCTTTGTTAGTTGATCCATCTCCTGCACCCGCACCCCCACCAGCAACCACAAGATACTCGGTGCTTAAAGAACCGTTTGGCGTAAATGTGCCACTACTGGTAAAGGTATGTATCCTATAGCTACCAGAAGTAGTTATGGTTCCACCGGTTGCAGAAATATTAGAGAGTATGACACTCCCCGTGGATGTTGCTACCGTACTCAGTGTTCCCCCTTCAAAATCAGCCTGTGATGTCTGCGTTGTGGTCGCATAGGTAAGTCCAAGCGCAAGACTTCCGGACGAGACCGCGATCGTCGTCGACGCTTGTTCATACTTCGTCCACCCTGTTTGATCGCTCGCATGTGTGGGGTTCAGCGTCGTGCTCGCGCCCCCGCTCCAATCAGTCTGCACCCAGGTGTATGTTGCGGCGTCAACGTGATGGAACGGGAGAAACAGCGAGCCGACGATGGAAATCATGAGCACGTTCGCAACACACTGTCTTCCGTACCTATGAATGAGCACCGAAATCTTACGAAGTTGCGGACGTAGAAATACCACATTGAATCGCCACAGCATCGGATGGAACACCTTGAGAAAGCGCACGAGCACCAGCCGGTTCGCCGACCGAAGCGACAACATTTCCTGCTGTTGCTCTACCGCACCCTTCCTTTCAGAAGGCATCAACGATTCGAGCCACGCACGTGTAGCTCGATGATTCGACAAAGTATCGTCATTTCTTTTCTTCGGTACCCTCCCCGTAGTGAAGAAGACAAGAAGTAGAGCGAGGCGTGAGAGCGCAGACTCAATCCAAAAGAGCACTGTCCATTTAGCGCTGATCTGTTTACTACGTGCGACACAAAGTCGCATCAATCTTCGTACAGCGTGACGGCTTGACGTGACATGCTTAAACATGCGCACTCTGAGATTTAGAAGAATTTCCGAAAAATGAACCCTCCATATGCCAACTCTTGGCCGCGCCATAGTCCTCTGTAATCGCTGAATGTGGGCGAGGTAAAATGCTGAAAGTCGAACTTTAGCTGAAGAAATATCCGGTAACTGCTTTTTAAACCAGACAAGATGCTCACGGCAGACGAGAGCGAATTGAAGCTTCCAGACGTATATTCTGTGAAAAATCGCCTTAAAGAGAGGCTTGTGCGAGCAAAAATACGTTTGTCTGGCAAAACGAAAAAGCCTAAGAAATCTTCGGCGGAGCTTACGGAGGAGTCTTCGTTGAACACGGAGATGTTTTTTGAAAGTGTTTTTCGTAGAGAAAAAACTTCTGGGAATCATAGAAAGCCGAAAGAACTTCTTCCTCCCCCGTCTCGGTAATTATACACCACCTGCAATGAGAAAAGCTGTGGACACTCTGAAGAAAAAGACGGTGTTACTCCGTCTATCGCTTCCGGTTAGTTTTTGCCGATTCCGATCAGTCTTCGCGCGGTTACAAAGTCTCTTGGATAAGGCGCTTCTATTATCATGCGTTTTCCGCTGAGAAGTAGGAAAGAAATCGCTCTTGAGTGGAGGGCAAGCCGTTTAAACCCGAGGGCTGGCTCATTTTTTGAATACAGTTTGTCGGCAACAATAGGGTAGTTTATAGCCTTAAGGTGTACTCTCAGTTGGTGCGTACGACCGGTGCGAGGATACAACTCCAAGAAAGTATTGGACTCACCGCGATGTAACACCCTGTACTCGGTAACCGCTTCCCTGTCTTCCCCTTTCCGTCCGCGGGTCGCCGACCAAAGTACCGGATTCGTTCTACTCCGTGCGATAGGACGGTCAATCAACCCATCGTTGTTTTTCACTCTCCCATACACAAAAGCATTGTAGGTTTTATGTATCTCCTGCTTTTTAAATTGGCGTTTCAATTGATAGAAGGCGTCCTGATTTTTGGCAATGATAAGCGCGCCTGACGTCTCACGGTCGAGTCGATGCACAATGCCCGGTCGCAAATCAACGTCACCTTTATGCGCTGGATCTATGGGGTCTCCAACCCCTTTTATTTTCGGATAGTTCGTTAGTATCCATTCAACCAGTGTCGGCTCTTTGGTTCTGCCATCGGCGTGAACGACAAGACCGGCTGGTTTGTTGATCACCATGACGTCATCATCCTCATATAAAATGGCTATGTTCTTTTTCATACGGTTATTTACCCTTTCGTCGTTCCCGACGTCCGAATTCGTCCAGAATAGCCTGAAATTCACTTTTAGAGAAGTCAGGCCAAAAAGTATCCACAAAAAAGAGCTCGCTGTACACGCTCTGCCAGGTAAGAAATCCTGAAAGACGTTTTTCTCCTCCGGTGCGAATAATGATGTCGGGATCGGGGATGCCCGCACTCCACAGGAGGGACGGAAACGTCTGTTCAGTAACCGTACTGACCCCTTCGGTTATGGCTCTACGCACCCCCTCAATGATTTCAGTTCGCCCTCCGTATGAGAGCGCGAGTACCAGTGTAGGACCACCAAAAGAGGCTGTTTCCGCTTCAGCTTTACGCATGAGCGTTTGTAACCCTTCCGAAAAACGAGCACGATCACCGATACAGCGAACACGGACTTTCTGATCCTTGAACTTAGCGAGTCCAACCGTGAGCGTTTCTTTGAACAAATCTAAGAGATAGGAGACTTCCTCGGGAGTACGTCCCCAATTTTCCGTTGAAAACGCATACACGGTGACAAAAGAAATATCGGCTTCTCTCGCCCACTCCATCACCTCTTGCATTTTCTCATATCCACGTCGATGCCCCTCGAGAGTCGGTAACCCACGAGACTTCGCCCACCGGCGATTACCGTCCATAATGATACCGATATGTTTACCTAATTGAGTTGATGCCATAACTTAAAAACTCAAAAATGACCCCAGAAGTTCTGAAACTGAATGTGGAAAAGGTACCCGTTATGGGCACCAGACACACCGGAGATTACATCGTGTGCGCGGTGCAGGGCTCGAACCTGCGACCCCCTCAGTGTAAATGAGGTGCTCTACCAACTGAGCTAACCGCGCATATTTACCTTGCCACAAACTGCCTGCCCCGTAGTGAACCGAGTCTGCGAGGTTCTACTACTGGGGAGCTAACCGCGCATCTCCATTAACCTATCATTTTTCTACGTAAACACAAAACCCGTCCTGACGAGTGTCGAGACGGGAGTTGCGAAAACAGTGCTTGTGCTATTACATCGTGCCACCAGCAGAATCACATGCCTTGCATGCTTTCTTGTGCGTCACAACCTCTACGACCGCCGCGAGGCCGACGAGGCCGTAGACGATTGTCGAGAGAGTTGATCCTTCTCCAAGAAGGCTGTCAACGAGGTTGTACCCAAGTGAAACCAACCCCCAGTTTAGTCCACCGACAACGAGAAGAATAAACGTCAAAATATGTAGTCCTTTCATAGTATTTAATACACTAATTAGTAATTGACCTTTACCCTATAGTGTAGCACTGTCTGTTCCCGTAAACTAGCAAGATATCAACAGTCAGTTCGCGTTGTTCACGTGCTAATTTTAACAAAGGAAAGCAGTAAACACAGAATTCCGTGTCCACCTTCTGAGGTACAGATCAATGGTGCCTTTATTGTACCAAGTTAGAACCTATTTTCAAAACAAATAAATGTGGCACGCTCCGAGAACGTGGTAATGTGAAATGTAATCGTACGCTCCACGACGAATTCCGTCACGGCTCAGCATCCGCTCCAGAACACGCTGGAAGCGTGTTCCTCCGCTTCTGCTGTTCCGTTCCGCCCTCGCCTCGCCACCACGCATTCTGTTTTGTTTAGGCGCGATTTCCTTTTTCTTTTTTCGGTATGGTGGTGGCGAGAGCGAGGTCGGGTTTCTCCAAAGGAGAAACTGACGGAATTCTAGTGCCAATTCGGTGGACTCGGTTTTGCCAAACTATTTTCTGGGGATTTGGATTTGGCAAAACCGAGACTGCATTTCCCGCCCGCAGAAAGGGGTCTGGGGAATGAATGCGGGCGGGTTTCCGTTTCCTAAAAATTATTTTGCGTATTTAATAATCGTAGAGATGTTCAATTTTGACACCATCAGTATTTAAACTATTCAAAATTAAACTAAGTGATTTTATCGGAGCCTTGATGGCAATTCTTTGTGAATTAGGTTGTGTCAAGATTTCCATCTTGAAAAGGATATCGCCACTGTCTAAATTATATTCCCAATCTTTCGGGGCGATAGCTGTTAGAAAAATCTCGTCATTGCCTGCGATATCAATAAATTGAACGCCCGAATTAGCAAGTTGGGGAACAATTTCAGTAAATAATCTGTAACGAGGAATCTTTACGATGTATGAGCCATCATCATTTACCTTAATATTTTTGACTAGAGGATTTTTAACGAATACATCTTCCGAAACATTTGCGATTTGTGCATAAACTTCTACTGGCGCTTTTCCATAAAGTGCTCGTGTTCCTAATTTTATCAACCCACCATAAATAGTTTTTACTCCAAACTCGAGACTTAGTATTGCTTTACGCTCCCACTTACGCAAAATATTTGGTCCAAAAAAGTTTGTATCTACCCAAAGAGCACCAAAACTTTTGGCAAACGAAAATTCATACCAAGGATAATCATAAATAAAAGCTACATAATCTTTGTTCACTTGGAACGCGAATAAATCCTCATCCGTTTGCTCATTAGAACTAGTCCATTCAGTAATTCTGCCAACTGTATTTTCATAAACCCCTTTCACTGCATTTTCCACAGTAAAACTTGTACCGATTACCCAAAGCATAAAATGATCTCCCAGATTAAATCCGTATTGTCTGCCGGTTATTTTATAGACAGTGCAATAACTTGACCAAAACTGACCGATTGAAGAAAAATAAGGAAAGCCGCTCGGTTTATTTTTCTCAAGCCAATTCGCATATTCCTCCGAACTATAGACAATGTGCCATTCGGGGTAAGTCAGATATGTGCTTTCCTCTGTGCGTTGATAACCTTCAATGTCGGAGGGAGCGACTATTTCAGATTGGGCTTGATTGGTTGATTCTGGGATAGAGATAAAGGAACACCCAACTTTGAAACTCAAAAATGAGATTAATAGTAGGCAAAATATCGCAATAAATGCTATTTTTGTTTTGCGCCACCGAACAAAAAAGTTTTTAAAATAATTTTTCATATTCTATCTTTGGACTTTTAGATATTTTATCAGAATTTCATTAAATTTTAGAGTGTTTTCTATGTATGGTATGTGCCCAACATCATCTATAACCGTAAGTTCAGAATTAGGAATAAGTTTTTTTAACGCCTCGCCTTGCCATAGGGGTGTCACAGTGTCAGTGCTACCCCATATTAAGAAGACCGGCATTTTAAGTTTTTTGAAATTTGAAAAATCACTAGCAAGAGAGGTGTCTTTTTCTACTGTAAGATATTGTAACCAATCGCCATAAGCATTTGTGGTGTTTTGAACCACAAGGGGTTGCTGTAGCATATTTACTCGCTCATCAGTTACAGCATTGATATTCGACACAAAAGATTTAAATAGCTTCTTTGTAAAAAGTGGATTTGTGCCGTAAGTTGCCAAGATAGCTTTACGAAGTGGACGTATTTCAAAAAGCGCACTTATCATCCAAGAAGGGTCGTTTTGTTGAAAAAGAGCTTCATTTTGAGCAAATCCAAGAGCCGGATCAACGAGAATCAGTTTCTGAACTCTGTCGGGTGCTTCAAGTGCAACTTCTATTGTTGGGCGACTCCCAACCGAATGACCAACAAATATTGCTTTTTCTATATTTAACGCATCAAGCACACCGATAATTCTCTTTGCTTGGTTTTCCCGACTGTATGATTCTGAACCATTTGGTTTTTCAGAATATCCAAAAGGTGGAACATCTATCGCAATTACATGAAAACCATTCTCTGCCAAAACTGACATTGTTTCTCGCCAGATTTCACTCCATGCTCCAGTACCATGAATAAGTAAAACTGGTTGACCAAATGCTGGCCCATCTTCTTGGATAAAAATTTCTAAATCGCTAGCATGAACAAATTTTCCTGTAGTTGGTGCGACTTCGGAACCAGTTTTACTTTCGCGCCTATTGGCTTGCACGCTAAAGATAAAGAGAATAAGAAAAATTAGAGCAACAAGAACGCCAACAATACGAAGAACCCATTTACATATTCGGCGAACGATTTGCCATCGAATTTGATTTTCCATTGACATATTTACTTAGTAAGAAGCCGATGATAGCCATACTACCACCAATCAAGATATGCGGAACATTTGCCGCTATTCGCGTGGCCAGTTCTGGAATGGCTGGATTTGAAGAAAAAATACCAAAATCTAAAAGGCCTTTGCCAATAAAAATACCAATAACCCCGTCAAGTAAATATACCGATCCAAACCACCGGAAATAAAATGTTGTGGCCTTTATTGAATACCAACCTGCAATCAATGCCCATACAGCGGATCCCAAATGGAGAAGGTCATCGATCAAATCGAGATGAAAGAGTCCAAACATATTACCCTGCTCGTCATGTATAGCTGGTATGTAGTTTAGTAAAACCACTCCGAAAAATAGTGCAGAGTAAACGAAAGCGAGTTTTTGAATCAATGATTTTTTCATAGTGATATTTATTAAAAACTGATATACTTATAATACCATATAATTCTGTCAATCACCTAATTTCATATGAAAAAGTTTTTCCACAAAAAGCAGGTTGTAATAATGTCAGTAATTGTAGGATTTTTTGTGTTTGTAAGTTTAAAAGCATATCAGTACGCTACAGCACCGAATAAAGCAAAAAATTGCGATTTTATTTATCCTAACGGAATAGACCAAACTAAGCCGACCACGATAACAATTTCGTCTGAACAATTACTAGAGTTCAAACAGAAAGGTGGTTTTACCAATGACGCAAGTTGCTTGAATAAAACTTCTGTTTATGGAGTGGTGAAAGTATCCTCTGTTGAGGATGTCAAAAATGCTTTGTTTTTTGCGAAAGAGAATAAATTGAAAGTGACAAGTGCTGGACAGCAACATAGTATGGGCGGTCAATCTTTTATTCAAAACGGGTTAGTGTTAGACATGAAAAGTTTTCAACAAATGAAGCTGGATAAAGAGAATAAAATACTGAATGTTCAAAGCGGTGCAATATGGGCAGATGTACAGCAGTTTCTTGATAAGGAGGGGCTTGCGGTAAAAGCAATGCAATCAATAAATATTTTTACGGTGGGTGGTACTTTAAGCGTTAATGCCCATGGCATCGCACACGATCCGGGACCAATTGCCCCAACGGTAAAATCAATGCGGGTTATGTTAAGCAATGGTGAAATCAAAACCGCAAGCCCTACTCAAAATCCAGAGTTATTTAAATCAGTTTTGGGAGGTTATGGTTTATTCGGGGTAATTCTAGATGTTAATTTGGAAGTCGTGGAAAATGAAATGTACGAATGGACAAGAGATTTTATGGACTATAAAGATTTTCCAGAATATTATAAGAAAAACATAGAAAATAATGACAATATCGGTTTACTTTATGGCAGATTATCTATGTCTCCAACTTCATACCTAACAGACGCAATTATCCATAAGTATGAGAAGGTAGAATTTGATGGACCAACCCCAGCGCTTGAATTTCCACAGAACACATGGATTAATCGGTTGGTATTCAATTTTTCTAAAACCGGAGGATTTGGTCGCTGGACACGATGGATGCTAGAAAAATATGCTGAACCAAAACTCCATTTGTGTTCAAGAAATCAAGCAATGAGCCAAAAAGAGGTTTGCGTAGTTACAAGAAATCAAGAAATGTATGACGCAATGGGTTATTTAAAAAATAAGCTAAAAGATACGGACATTTTGCAAGAATATTTTATTCCCCACGAAAAAATGCCGGAGTTTGTTGATGGGTTAAGAAAAACGGTGAAAGAAAATGGAGCAAACCTTTTGAATGTAACTATCCGAATTGTGAGTAAGGACAACATTACCGCTCTACCCTATGCAAAAGAAGATATGTTCGCTTTTGTTTTGTACTTCAATCAAAAATTTAATGATGAAGAAAGCAAAATTTTACAGAAAACAACAACTGATTTGATTGATGTAGCTACCAATGTTGGTGGTACATACTATTTACCATATCAACTTTATTATTCAGAAGAACAACTACACAAGGCATATCCTGAGATTAATGCTTTCTTTGCCGCAAAGAGAAGATTTGACCCAATTGCTCTATTAACAAATAAGTTTTACGAAAAATACGCAAAATAATTTTTAGGAAACGGAAACCCGCCCGCATTCATTCCCCAGACCCCTTTCTGCGGGCGGGAAATGCAGTCTCGGTTTTGCCAAATCCAAATCCCCAGAAA
>CALRDB010000023.1 GCA_943354745.1 Candidatus Nomurabacteria bacterium
TTCAGCGATTACGGAATTCCCCGGCTTTCACCCGAACGGCTCAAAAAATCGCTTTTTATCGCCAGTTCGTTTTCGGGGAATACGGAAGAGGCGCTGGATTTTGCGAAGAAAGTATTGGCGAAGAAACTCCCGCTCGCCGTTATCGCAAAAGGCGGAAAACTTCTGGAATTTGCGGTAAAGCATAAGCTTCCGCATGTCGTGCTTCCGCCGACAAAGGTACAGCCACGTTCCGGACTTGGATTCCAGATTGTCGCACTCGCGACACTTGTCGGAGATATCGCGCTCGTCAAAGAACTCGCGAAACTGTCAAAGCTTCTCAAACCGCATACGCTTGAAGAGCAAGGGAAGACACTCGTCATAAACCTCCGAGGCAAAGTGCCTGTTATCTATTCTTCTGCAAAGAATGAAGCTATCGCGTACAACTGGAAGATTAAGTTCAACGAAACTGGCAAGATTCCTTCCTTTTACAATATTTTCCCTGAGCTCAATCACAACGAAATGACAGGGTTTGATACGGTCCCTGCGACGCAAGAGCTTTCGCGGACACTCCATTTCATCTTCCTTACCGACAGTACCGACCACCTGCAGAACCGGAACAGGATGAAGATTACGAAGAAACTCTATGAAGACCGCGGAGTAACGGTGACTGAAGTCCCTCTTACGGGGAAGGATGCGCTCCTTCGGATGTTTACCTCGCTCCTTATTGCAGACTGGACGGCGCTCCATATTTCACGGCACTATGGTACGGAGGCGGAGCAGGTACCGATGGTGGAAGAGTTTAAGCGATTAATCGCCTAGCATACGAAAATACGAATCAACGAATAGCTACGAATCCGAACGAGAATGTCTTTTTCTTATTCGCAACTATTCGTAAATTCGTTCTCCATTCGAATTATTCGCATAATACTTTTATGAAATCAGTTGTCATCTGCTCAAGTAATAAGTTTGCGAAAGAAGCACTCGCATTTGCCGAAAGTCTCCGGAAAGCCGGAGTCGTAGTGTTTGTGCCGCATTTCTACACCGCTACGGTGGGGGATATTGAGAAAGTTCGTGAGGTTGATAGGAAATTTGTGGCGATGGGTCTGACACATGATCATTTTTATAAAATTCGTCTAGCTGACGTCGTCTTCATTTATAACAAAGACGGGTATGTAGGGAACAGTGTCACGATGGAAATAGGCTATGGCGTGGCATTAAATAAGCCTATCTATGCACTTTCGGATAAGGACGAGGAGATCTGCCGAGTCACGCTGTTTTCGGGGATTTGCAAGACTCCGGCAGAGTTGGTGAAGAAGTTGAAATAGTGTTTCTGTCATCCCCGCGAATGCGGGGATCCAGAGAAAGATTTAGAAACCTAGATCCCCGCCTTCGCGGGAATGACAAGATTTTGTGCTATAATTCAATTATAGGGTCATTCAGTTATTAGTTATTCAGTTTCTACTATGGACATACTTTTTCTCATCGGACGCTTGATTTTCGGAGGCTATTTCCTCATGAATGCATGGAATCATTTTAAGAATATAGAGGGACTTACCGGCTACGCGACATCGAAAGGTGTATCGTCTGCTCGTGCCGGGGTTTTTGTGAGCGGGGTTCTTCTCCTTCTCGGGGGTCTCGGTGTTGTTTTTGGTGTCGCACCCGAAGCATCTCTCGCTCTCCTCATTATCTTCCTCGTCCCCGTCACCTTCATGATGCACGCGTTTTGGAAACAAACCGATCCGAATGCACGTATGATGGAACGCATTGCCTTTATGAAAAATATGGCTCTTGTTGCCGCGTTACTTATGATGTATGCCATTCCAGTACCGTGGGTGTATAACGTGCTTCAATAAGAAGACACGGAGCAGACACAGAACGAAGCCAACACGGAAGTAACACGAAAAAAAGAAAAGGCGACTCGTAAGAGGCGCCTTTTTCGTGAAAGGACATTCGACAATACGTCACCATCTCTCATTTGTATCATCCCATTCGATCGGGAGCTTAACCTGCCGAGGTCGTTCTGAGAGTGCAAACTGCTTGATTGTTTCTCTCGTGGCTTCCCTCATGAAAGCATTGAACGTGATATCTGCATCGGTCGGGACTCCATTCAGACTGTAGGTCTCGGAGGTTGCAACGTGGGCGAAATTTTTTTCGGTCTGAGATGGAAGACGATAGATAGTGATGGTAGTAGTCATAGTATTAGATTGTTAAGGAACCACTTGCGCTTTACAAGAAAAACCCCCAACCAGTGTGGTTGAGGGTTTTTCTTTAGTATCGTTAGGAGAGTGGGAAGTTAACAGTACCAAAAAGAAGCCCTCAACGTAGGAGCCTTAGTCATCTTCTTAGTGGTGTATGCTATGTTCTGCACAGGTATGGTCACTCTAGCACAGCTCCCACTTTCTGCAAGCGCGCTGTTCACGTGGTAGTATGGTAGTCACTTGTATAGCTATTGTATGAAAG
Source organism: Candidatus Nomurabacteria bacterium (assembly GCA_943354745.1). GTDB lineage: Bacteria > Patescibacteriota > Minisyncoccia > Phycocordibacterales > UBA10002 > UBA10002. Next base: position 2,440 of record CALRDB010000023.1, read on the forward strand.
AACCCAGTGTGTTTGAACGTATCGGAAAACTTCGTACCGTTGTGTTTGAAAAGACAGGAACGGTGACTGTTGGTGAGTATGAAGTTACCGATATTATTCCGGTGGAAGGTACGGAAGAAGAGGTGTTACAACGGGCAGCATCCGTCAACTATTTTTCTTCAGACGTGTTAGCTGATGGACTGGTGAAGAGTGCAAAACAGCGAAAACTTCAGGCGCTTCCCGCCGAAAAGTTCGAGCGGGTTCCTGGCAAAGGAGTGCAAGCAGTTATAAACGGCATGAAAGTCTCGGTGGGAAGCTATGAGTTCCTACGAGACGCCGGTATCCCTGTTGGCGTATCGGTAAAAGCGCGTGCGGTGGAGCTCGCGAAGGAAGGGAAGGTTATTCTGTTTGTTATCTCGGGTCGTGTGTTTTCTGGAATTATTGCTCTTTATGATTCTCCACGACCTGAAGCAAAAGAGGCGATAATGCTTCTGAAAGAGCTCGGGATTTTGCCGGTGCTTCTTTCAGGAGATTCTGAGGAGGCGACTAAGCGTCTGGCCGATGAGCTTTCGGTGGAAACCTATGTGCCAAAGGTAACGTTGGAGAAGAGAATCTCAAAGATTAAGGATCTTCAAGAGACAGGGCACTTGGTTGGGTTTGTTCAAAACAGTCCTGAGGTAAGCATATTCGGTACGGCTGACATTTCTATACTTATGGGAGGGACGAGTGGTGCTTCCACTGAAAAAAGTCTTGTCATTGGCGATGACCCTCGAGAGATTGCGTACGTCATTACTCGCGCGCGTTCGGCAGAGAAGACGTTCGTGAAAAAGCTCATTGGATTCTTATCGTACAGTAAGTAATGCGGTCTCATTGGTATATCACCAAAGAGGCGTATGTTGGATTATTCAGTATTGACGGCGCAAGCGAAGCGTGCGCCGTTTTGCTATCCACAGTTGTGTTAAAAAAGGGAAGAGGTACAGTATGGTTACTTAGTTTCGATACTTCGAAACTATACGAAATGCCTTCGTCACTCGCGGTTCACGACACTTTCCGCGAGTGACGAGTCATCTCGGCTTTTACAATTTCCGTCTATCTTTCATAGGCATTGGGGAACGAGGTGTGATTCCTCGACAGTGCCGCTACGGTAACTTCGACTCTCGTCGGAGAAGTCCGAATACCAGCCTGTGAAGTAGTGCGAATCACGTTGATTCGTAGTGACGTCGTTCTTCGAAGCAAGGAACGGACTGATTTATGTCGAATCAGAACCCCTTGCTTGTGCAAGGCTCTTTTGTGTCCGTGTATTTAGAATATAAGAGCATTACTTACTCTAAGCACAAGCAAATGTTTTCTCGTCTCTCTAAAAACATTAGTATCGGTATTGGGAGTGTCCTCATCGGGGTTGTCATTAGTATTCCGGCAGCACATTTGTTCGGAGCAGACAGTCCATCGGTTGCGTACCTCAAGGGAAAGACGCTTTCACCCTGGAGTATTATGGCGCTTTCAGTTGTCGGAGAAAGTCCCGCTCTTGATTCGCTGAAAGTAGTCGCGGCTCTCAAGGCCATTGATCTTGAGACACCCATTCTCGCGCTTACCGCTGCAGGAGAAAATCCGCGCACGTTTGGAGGAGAAGATCTTGTCGCGAAACTCAAGACATTTTATGACGGGACACAGCTCGGAGAGACAGGCGTCATTAATGACGATATTTTCGGTTTACTTGCGTTACTCGCGAGTGGTGAAAAGAACGATGATTCGATTGTAGTAGGAATCAAGAACTTTATCCTTTCTACACAAAATGCTGACGGAGGTTTTTCCTTTGCGGTTACGGGGACAAGCGATACCAATACCACTGCTGCCGCTATTATGACACTTCGTGCTCTCGGTATGGCCTCCAGCGAATCGCCAGTGCAACAGGCAGTCCTCTATCTCAAATCAGCGCAAAATGAGGACGGTGGCTTTCCCTATGATCCGAAAAGTAGTTGGGGAACCGCGTCCGACGCTTCTTCTGATGCATGGGTTCTTCTTGCGATCAAGGCACTCGGAGAAGATAGCGCTACATGGCAAAAGAGTGGGAAGACTCCGCTCATGCATCTTGAAACACTTAAGCAAGAGAATGGGAGCTATCTCTACCAGGCTGGAGGAATCGAAGACTCCTTTACTCCGGTGACTACTTCGTATGCGTTACTTGCCCTCTCAGGGAAGACTCTTCCCGTGCGTGTACAGTCATTCGATGTCCCCGCCGAGGCATCCTTTAGTATTCAGGTGGAAGGAAAAGACAAATTTCTTTGTGACACCGACGGTACCGCGAAGACAGCTCTTGATGCACTCAAAAAAGCCTCTGATGCGTGCGGTTTCTCCTATCATCTTCAGAGTTCAACCCTTGGAGAGTACGTTGATGAGATCGCGGGAGAGAAAGCTTTCGGCTCGGCAGGGTGGCTCTATGCAGTGAACAAAAAATTAGCGAGTGTAGGAGCTGGTGCCTATACCCTGAGAGAAGGGGATGCCGTCCGGTGGTATTTTGGAAACTTTGATGGAACATCTGCACGCGAAGATGTTCGTACCGAGATTCCACTTTCGGTGAGTATACCCCAAAGCACTTCGGGAGGTGATGGGTCTGTCGGTGCAGAAAAACCTGTTTCAGAAGAGAGGGTAGTTTCAATGACGGTTGAGCTTGGTAAGGCAACAACAGAAACACTTGGATTCGGTACCGCCTCGATTGGTAAGCCTATGACCAAGACTATCGCACTTAAAAACAGTGGGGCAGTTGCAACGACACTTTCAACAGCCGTGTCGGGCGACGCCGTGTTTCGTCGATATCTTCGTCTAAATGAAAAGACCTGGCGAGATTACCGAGTACAACTCTCTGCAAATACAAGTACGACTACCTCTCTCTCTTTGTCGATCCCCGCCGACTATGAGGGGAGTGGGGCCAAAACTGGAGCACTAATCTTTTGGGCAACACCAATCGCGCAATAAAACATCGAATACTAAATCGCACATTCCGAAAAATCCTACCTATGAACTACCCAATAAAAAAAACGATACCCATGTTGAGGTTGTGTGCGAGATGTTTTTCAGGATGTAGACTCCGGTATTCGAAACTACTACTCGTAGGTTTACTTCTATTTTTGTTAGTACCTTATGAGCTCTTGGCTATCGGCGTGTCGGTATCACCTGCCACGATTTCTGCTCACGCTGTGTTAGGGAAGGAAGGTAGTTCACGATTCATTGTCTCGAACCCCTCAAAAGAGGTCGGTCTGTTTGAGGTGTATCCGGAAGAATTTGAAGAAGCGATTACTCTCATTCCGAGCCGATTTGTACTTGAGGCTGGAGAAAAACGCGAGGTGTTGGTACGGGCAAAACGTCATCAAGTTGGCATTGTTCGCACCGTGATTGCCGTAGAAGCGCAATCACTTGGTGTTCCAGCTCTTGGTATTGGAGGAGGCGTTCGTCTTCCATTTTTAATCGAAGTAAGAGAAGGAAGTAACCTTTTTTCGGCGGTGTCGGCGTCGGGGGCAAAGAGTACACTCCTCGTTTTCCTACTAGGAGCGTTGACGGTTCTTCTTTTGTTACGCAGAGTTCCGCTGTCCACATTGAAGCGACCTTCACGGGGCGCTACACTGTAGAAACTAGTTTAGAAAGTTAGAAACTATGCAATTATGACTTGGCGGAATTTTCTTAAAATCGCGCTGCTTTGGACGCTCTGTTTCTTGTTTAGGTTGTTTCCTTTTCGCGTTCCGAATGTTGAGCCAATTCTTGCCGCGCAGATGCCACTTTCGAGACAGAGTGGTGCAGTGAGCGGGTTTCTGTTTGGTTTTTTGAGCATTTTCTTTTTTGATGTGTTCACTATGCGAGTGGGCTGGTGGACGCTCATCACGGCGCTTATGTACGGTTTTCTTGGACTACTTGCTTCTCGCTATCTTCATAGCCGATCGAGCCGGGCATCATATGTGACCTTTGCCGTAGTCGGAACACTTCTGTATGACGCAGTTACTGGGCTTACGGTAGGACCTCTCTTTTTCGGTCAGTCTCTCCTCTTGGCTGCACTCGGGCAGATACCGTTCACACTCGCTCATTTGTTAGGGAATGTGGTGTTTGCCCTTACCCTTTCCCCGCTCATTGGCGGATGGTTGGGTGAACGGAGAGGGAGCGATATACCCAACGCGATACCCCAAGGTCTCTTTGTAGAAGTTAAAAATGTATATAACAAGTATGTCTAATACAACACCCTTCTCTCTCGTCGAAAAAGCTATCACAGAGGTCCGCAAACGCGACGGACGTATTGTTCCGTTTGACCGGGGGTGTATTGAGACTGCCGTACTCCGTGCCACGCAAGCTTCAGAGGAGGGAAACGAGACGGGGGTGAAGCATGTTGCTGAGAAGGTGTCGGAAGAACTTCTTCGTATCAAGGATCTCTCTCGTGACCCTCGATTCCTTCCCTCGATTGAACTTATTCAAGATGTAGTGGAAAAGATGCTTATGCAGGAAGGGTTCGAAAAAGCCGCTAAAGCGTACATTCTGTATCGTGAAAAACGGCGCGAGTTGCGTGACTCTCGTGGTGTTGTGCCCGCAGATGTTCGTGATCTGGCAAACAAGAGTAAGACATATTTCAGAAACCAACTGGGTGAATTCGTCTATTACCGTTCCTACTCAAAATGGATTCCTGAAAAAGGGCGGCGCGAGACATGGATTGAAACGGTGGATAGGTACATGAGTTATATGAAGGGGAAGCTGAAAGAAAAGCTCAGTGACGAACTATATAGCGAACTTCGAGAAGGAATTTTAAAACATGAAGCAATGCCCTCCATGCGGCTTCTGCAATTCGCCGGAACTCCTGCTGACCGGACCAATGTGTGTGCGTATAACTGTTCCTATATTGCTCCTACGTGTTTCAAGGATCTTTCCGAGATTGTGTATATCTCTATGTGTGGGGGTGGTGCAGGGTGGTCGGTTGAGAGTCAAAATATCCAACAGTTTCCGCAGATTGCGCTTCAAAGCGGCACTAAACTTGCGACACATGTCGTTGCGGATAGTAAGGAAGGTTGGTGTGATGCGCTCACCTTGGGTCTTGAGACGTGGGGTGCTGGATCGAATATTGAGTTTGACTACAGTCTTATTCGTCCTTCAGGGGCACGCCTTAAGACTATGGGCGGTCGGGCCTCAGGACCTGATCCTCTTCGCCGTCTACTCGATTTTGCTCGCTCGCGGATTATTCGTCGGCAAGGGAAGCGACTGACCAACCTTGATTTGCATGACATCATTTGTATGATCGGTGATTGTGTCGTGGCGGGAGGTGTTCGCCGAAGTGCGATGATCTCGCTTTCTGATTTAGATGATATGGAAATCAGAGATGCCAAAAAGGGTGCGTTTTATGTTACGGATCCTCAACGCATGCTTGCGAATAATTCCGCGGTGTATCGTGAGAAGCCGTCTAGTGCCGAGTTTATGAAGGAATGGCTTGCACTTATGGAAAGTGGGTCGGGTGAGCGGGGTATTTTTAATCGCGGTATTCTTTCGAATACTCTTCCCGAGAGACGGCTCAAGGTATTACATGAGTATCAAGGATACTTCGATGCCTCAGGCAAGACACTTATTGGTTCAATCGGAACCAATCCCTGTGGAGAAATTATTCTACAATCAAAACAGTTTTGTAACTTATCGGAAATTGTTGCCCGCCCGGAAGATACAAAAGAAAGTCTTCTTCGGAAGATTCGCCTGGCCGCTATTTTGGGTACATTTCAATCGACCCTAACAGATTTTCCGTATCTTTCCAAAGAGTGGAAGGAACGTTGTGAACGGGAACGTCTACTCGGTGTCTCGATTACCGGACAATGGGATGCTCCCGTGGTGCGTGATGCGGAAACGCTAGAATCGCTTAAGGCAGAGGCAATTAGGGTCAATGCCGAATTTGCTGGTACGTTTGGTGTCAACGCCTCAACGGCGATTACATGCGTGAAGCCTTCAGGCACACTTTCACAGATGGTTGATTCTTCGTCAGGTATGCACCCGAGGCACAGTCCATACTATATACGTCGTATCAGAATTGCGGCCACCGATTCACTTTTTAAGATGCTTAGAGATCAAGGCGTACCGTTTCATCCGGAAGTTGGTCAAACTGCCGATACGGCAAGTACCTTTGTACTTGAGTTTCCGGTAAAAGCTCCAGAAGGTTCAATTTTCAAAAACGATCTCTCCGCGCTTGAACAACTCGAGCATTGGAAAATTGTGCGTGATTCTTATACGGAACATAACCCATCGATCACCATCTCGATTGGAGAAAGTGAATGGATTGCAGTAGCAGATTGGCTATACAAGCACTGGGATATTGTGTGTGGCCTTTCATTCTTACCGAGAGATAACCATGTATATCGTCTGGCTCCGTACGAAGAAATTGATGCTGAACAGTTTGAAAAACTCTCAGTCCACTGGAAGCATGTCGATTTCTCCAAGATTATGGCGTATGAACGAACCGATGAAAGCGACCTTAAACGGGAACTGGCTTGTGCTGGAGGACTCTGCGAGATTTAACTGGAACTTGAACAGGTAATTTAGTAACTGGGACTCAGGCTGGCTCCAGTCACTTGTTACAGTTACCTGTTACTTGTTACTTGTTATGAAATACTACACCACCAAAGGAGATGAGGGAACGACACGGCTTTTTAATTGCCCACTTGGGACACGGGTCTCGAAAAAAGATGGCATTTTTGAAGTGCTTGGTGGCGTGGATGAATTGAACTGTTTTGTGGGGTGGTGTAGGGCAGTCGCTTCGCGTTCAGATTTTTGTCACACCGAACGGGCAACATTTCTTACCACACTCAGTACTCTTCAAGAGGATCTTTTTATCATCCAGGCGGAGCTTGGCGGGGGAGCGAAACGTCTCTCGGCGACAAAGCTGCAGCGTTTAGAAAAGACTATTGCGTACTTTTCGAGTCAATTTCCTGCGATTACTTCTTTTATTGTTCCGGGTGCCACTGAACTTAGTGCATTACTTGATGTCTCTCGAACCGTCGCTCGTCGCGTAGAACGATTGTTCGTGCGAGAGAAAGATCTGTTTGGCTTAACGAATACGGTTCTTGGTGCGTACCTTAACCGCATATCGAGTCTCTTGTATGTCCTTGCTAGGTATGCAAATCATGCCAATGGCGAGGTGGAAACTACTCCTTCCTACTAGACTCTCTTGCGTTATTCACCGATTCCCGATTGTGAAAATGCACAAGGGAGGATATACTGTTTTTATAGTCTCGAAACAGTGAATCTAGTTGAATCGCACATGATATAATCACACTATATGAAAGAATTATTGCCAAAAATAGCGTTTATAAACAACGCCAAAACGTATAAGTTGCTTGCCAATGAAAAGCGGTTGGAAATTCTGAACAACATCAAGTATCAAGAGAGATGTGTTGAGGATCTTGTTAAGATTTTAGGTGTGTCTAAGGCGAATGTTTCCCAACATCTTGCGCTCCTCAGACACGCAGGTATTGTAAAAACACGACGAGACGGACTTAATATTTACTACAAAATTGTGGATGCGGAGATTATTAAGCCATGCGTTATTCTTTATAATTTGTGGGTCTCCGGGACGAGAGCACACGCCTCGCTACCGCCTCACAAGAACAAAGTGTCCACTAAATAACTATGAAAATCTTTTCACTTCTTTTGCTTCGCGTGTCGCTTGGTAGTCTTTTCTTCTACGCAGGTATCACAAAGGTACTTGACCCGAACTGGTCGGCAGACTTTTATCTTAAGGGGGCAAAGACATTCTCCTCCTTCTATACCTGGCTTCTCCAGCCAAACATTTTACCTACAGTTAACTTTCTCAACGAGTGGGGACTACTTCTTATTGGGCTTACGGTTACGATTGGTATCTTTGTTCGTGTAAGCTCAGTTGGAGGTGCGGTCATGATGCTTCTCTACTACTTCCCACTACTCGACGGTTTGTATCCAAACCCGCATGCCTTTCTCATTGATGAGCATATTGTGTATGCGGCTGGATTCCTCGTGCTTGCCTCTTTCCGTGCCGGGCGAGTGTTCGGACTTGAAAAGTGGTGCCAAGATCTTCCGATCTGTACACGTTTCCCTAAGCTTCGGGTTCTTCTAGGCTAACGCTTGTGCTTTTTCTTTGGAGCGTGCGATAATGGCGAATAAGAATCCCGTCAGTCACTTTGGCTACGGAATTCAAAATTGCTCTGTGCGATGTGCGTTACGTGTATGTTTAACCTTTAACATTGCAGAGGAACATTGTTGTTGTCTCTGTCTCAAATGGAATGAAAAAAGAATATGCGATTTTTGGTTTGATTACTGCCGTGGTACTCGTGGGCATTATCGGTTTTTCGTATCAGCAAGATTCCGGTCCTGGGAAGCTGGATGGCTTCGCACAGTGCTTGAAAGAGAAAGGAGCAACATTCTACGGTGCGTTCTGGTGTCCACATTGTCAGGCGCAAAAGAAACTGTTTGGCCGTTCAGCGAAGCTCCTTCCGTATGTGGAATGTTCTACTCCGAACGGGCGAGATCAACTGCCGGTTTGTAAAGATAAGAAGATTAACGGGTATCCTACGTGGGAGTTTGCCGATGGTACACGGGAAGGCGGAGAGGTACCACTTGCGAAGCTTGCTGAGAAGACAAGCTGCTTGATTCCTGTCGAGGAAGGTACTAAATAACCACCTGCATGCTTACGTCCATACTCGCACTACTTACGGTTCTTGGAAATTTCCTCATTGCTTTTTTCGTCGGTTCGGTTCTCGCGAAGAAGAAGGGAAGTTTCTTTGCGTTGGCACGTCCTCAGAATTTTCTTCTTGCAGCCTTTCTTATCGCTCTCTCATCGCTTGTCTTCAGCCTGTATTATTCTGAAGTGCTTGGGTATGCCCCCTGCACACTTTGTTGGATTCAACGTATCTTCATGTATTCACAGGTATTTATTTTGGGGTATGCGTGGATTCGCAATGAAGTCACCATCGCTCCCTACAGTATCCTCCTTTCGAGTTTCGGCGCACTTGTCGCTCTCTACAATCACTATCTTCAGCTTGGCGGGGACCCGCTTATTCCTTGTGGGGCTGGCGCCGTTTCGTGCGCCCAACGGTTCGTTTTCATGTTCGGTTACGTCTCGATACCGTGGATGTCGTTTACCGCTTTTGCGCTCATGATTATCTTCGCGCTTGGTATGCGTCAGAAAACGGACAAGAAGTAACGTGTTTTGTTCCGGAGGTGAGTGTGACACATGCAAGAGGCGTCTCAAAAGACGCTTTTTGTTTTGTAAAAATAAAATGTGTGATATGGTACACAATACGAAATACGAACTACGAACGTTTACGAAATTACGAACATAACCTCCTTTCAATCCTTTCCTTAGAAAGGAGGAGAGGAAAGAAAATCAGCCATGTATACACCTTCAAAAATCATTTTAGAACGATACGCAGACGTTCTCATTAATTTTGCGTTGAATAGTGGAAAAGGAATTAAGAAAGGAGAGGTGGTGCATCTCGTCTGCTACGAAGCGGCAAAACCGCTTTTTTTGGAGTTGAAACGGGCGATTTTAAAGGCTGGAGGACATATTATTTCTGACTACCGGCCAGATTCTGGCGATCGGTTTCCGTTTGACCGGATGTTTTTTGAGCTTGCTAAGCCACATCAGCTCGCTTTCTTCCCGAAGAAGTATGCGCGTGGTTTGGTAGATGAAATTGATCATACCGTTTTTATTGTGAGCGAAGTGGATATGCATGAGCTCGAAGGAATCCCACCGAAGAAGATTATGGAGCGTGGGCTCGCTTGGAAGCCGTATATGGATTGGCGCCGTGAGAAAGAAAACGCGGGAAAGTTTACCTGGACACTCGGGCTCTACGGCACAGAAGCGATGGCTAAAGAGGCTGGTATCTCTCTTGAGGAATATTGGAATCAAATCATCAAGGCCTGCTTCTTGGATAAACCAAATCCGCTCGCCGAATGGCGCAAGCTTTTTGTACAGATGGAGACTACTCGGAAGAAACTAAATGCGCTTCCGATCGATAAACTGCATGTGGTGGGGCCGGATGCCGACCTCTGGGTACATCTTGGCGAGAAGCGTCAGTGGATGTGTGGAAGTGGACGCAACATTCCTAGCTTTGAGCACTTTACTTCGCCTGATTGGCGAGGCACTTCGGGTTGGATACGATTTAATCAGCCGCTGTACCGATATGGTGTCCATATTGAAGGAGTAGAACTTACCTTTAAGGACGGGAAGGTGGTTAAAGCAAAGGCGAGGAAGAATGAAAAGGTTTTGAAGCAGATGATCGCAACACTTCATGCCGATAAGGTCGGTGAATATTCGCTGACCGACAAACGATTCAGCAGAATTACGAAGTTTATGGCCGAAACGCTGTATGATGAAAATGTAGGTGGCCCGCATGGCAATACGCATCTTGCGCTAGGGAAAAGCTATCATGACTGTTATATGGGTGACCCTGGCGAACTTTCGCCCGAAGACTGGGAGAAGCTTGGTTTCAATGATTCCTCAGTTCACACCGATATTATCTCAACCGCTCCTCGAACCGTAACCGCTCACCTCAAAGACGGGAAAGAGCGAGTTATCTACAAAGACGGTATGTTTACGCTGTAAGGCCTGAATTCCTGATGTACCACATATCTGCGGTCGCAGATATGTGGTAAGGGTGCGGTGTAACACAAAACGATTTTCTTGGTATACTTTCTCCTATGTCATCAGGTTTTAAACTTATTTCGCTTAATATCGAAATGAATAGACATTTCGATCGTTTTCTTCCTTTTTTGGAAAAGGAAAAACCGGACATCGTCGCTCTACAGGAGGTGAGTGAGTACGATTTCCCGCGTTTGCAGGAAGCACTTGGCATGGAGGGACGTTATGAACCCATGATGGAAATCACAGCACCCCGTCTTGAACGAACGCTCGGAAAGGGGACTGTCGGACTCGCACTTTTTTGTCGCTTTCCGTCGACCTTTCATGTTGAGCACTATTCGGGAGATGCTTCCGTTGTGCCTCTTGAGCAGGATGATAATCAAGGTGTTCGTGGTTCGCTACTCTGTGCCGAATTTATTGCGGAAGGAAGACAATATATAGTTGGGGTAACGCATTTTACGTGGACTCCAGACGGCGAAGCTTCAGTCGCGCAACGGGAGCATATCGCAAAGCTTCTTTCGATACTATCCATGCACGAACAGATTGTTTTTTGTGGAGATTTCAATGCCCCAAGAGGAGGGGAAATCTGGGCAAAGATTGCATCGCGCTATACGGACAATATTCCTTCCGGGTATACAAGTTCGGTAGACCCTGTACTGCATCGGTCTAAGGGTTTACAAGTTATGGTAGACGGACTTTTTAGTACTCCAGAGTATCGCGTGTCCGATGCCCGTCTCGTCGAAGGAGTGAGTGATCATAAGGCTGTCGTCGGGTTTATTGAGCGAGTGTAATTGCTTGTGTTATGTTGAACACTTTTTATGCCGTGGTAGTTATTGGAAGCATCGTCATGCTTATATGGCTGTACCGTGGTCCATTTTATGTGCCTACGCGCCGTAAATATGTTTCCCGTATTACGGAAATGCTTGCTATTAAAAAAGGTGAAATTTTTGTCGACCTAGGGAGTGGAGATGGCAGACTCCTTGTGGCGATTGCGCAGGCAGGAGGCATAGCACACGGGTATGAACACAATCCACTCCTAGTTATGCAGTCACGCAAGAGCCTAAAAAAGCTCGGAATCGAAGACCGTGCCTCGGTGTATATGGAGAATTTCTGGAACGCCGATATTTCAAAGTATGACGGTGTTGTTGTGTACGGCATTCCGTACATTATGACCCGTCTTGAAGAAAAACTTAAGAAAGAATTAAAACCGGGCGCTCGGGTCGTTTCGTATTCGTTCCCATTCCCGAATTGGGAACCCTCGGCGAAAGAAAAAGCGGTATATTTGTACAAAAAATAACGCCCTTTTTCAATTATGGCGTTACGTGATGTTGCTCCACTTTTTAGAGCACGTGGCCGCTTTCTTTAAATGCCGCAATTACCGCCTCGGCTGCCAAGCTTGCGGACCAAGGTTGAAGCAATCGGGGTTTTGGCTTTGGTTGAGGTTCTTGCGAACGAAGTAAGGCCGCTGTTGCCTTTTCTTTTCTCGATCGATGAGGAGCGTGTTGGATTTGTCCTGTTTTCATAAGGTGTATAGGAATCTTGCCTAACAGTATAGATTTCTGCATAGTTGGTCAATACGTAGGTGCTTCCGCTCACTGCTTAGAAGTGCAGAATAGGTATTTCCAGAAAGAAGTCTCATCTTTGTGATATGATAAAGATTGAATGCACAACTTACTACTTGATGAAGCGAAGTTCCGTAATTTATTCAGGCCAGAGTTCATCTGTGATTTACGCGGATCGAAAGAATATACAGGAGAGAAGGATCGTAATTTGGTCGTGGATGAGATCCGAAATGATTTCAAGCTCAAGGCCAAGGAGGTTGGTGGAATCGCAGTCATTATAGAGGAACCGATTTTCCTCGGTAATGGAACGAAGGAGGTACATCTTACCGCTCGTGTGTATAAAGGAGATACTCGTTAGGCGATGTCAGGTGACGTCGTCTTTTTTCTTTACTCTGAATTGCGAGCAGCATGCGAGTATATGAATGAGAATTGCTCGAAGGGGGAAATGGGAACCATCGGCAAAAGGAAAAGCACATATTTGTATCGAAAAATCTGATTAGTAGATACTTTCATACTTTAAAGTATGAAAGTATTGCTCTATGCCGATTTTCAAATAAAAACCCCCACCAGTTTGCAGTCCTGGTGGGGTTTCAATCTACGCGTGCGCTACTTCTTCTTGGTAGCGGCAATTTTCCGGCCCATCATCGGCCCACCGAGGAGTTCTCCAGACCTCACGATTTTTTCGAGGTCTGCTGCTAGAGGAAGCATTTCCTTTTCTGTTACTTCCCTCCATTTAATTTCTTCCGGGCGCACATTTTTTCGGTCGAATTCGAGCCACACGCTCGTTTCTGAATCCTTTTTGCCGCGATACCTCGCCCGTACATGAATGAACCCCTCTCCGCGCTCCGAGATCTCTGCCCGTACAATCTCGATTCGTTCGTTCACAAAGATGCGTGTGTATTTACGGTTTTACTCGAGAACGCCCCAGAAGTTACCCATCTGAACCGTGACATCAGAGAGCCACGGAGGGAGACGCTCATAGAGCATCCGCGTACGCACTTTTTCAAGGCGATATGCCGCGTTCATGTCCACCGCAAGCTTATCCATTTCTGTCCCGGGGTAGGTCCAGATTCGTTCAATGTTCATGTCCTTTCCGAGATTCAGTGGGACGGTCTTTGTTTCGCCTCCGGGATCCTTACGAACTTTTAGTGTGACTACCTGCGGACCTGTTTGGAAGGCGCTCGTCACTTCCCACTCCTTTGAGCTGAAGAAGAGATCAAGGAATTGATTTTTGTCGCCTTGGTATTTGAGGCCCCACTTCACACCATGTAGGATGGTGTAGTCATCAAGGCTTGAGGGAGCAGTGGGGACTTCAGAGGAGCGGACATCGATAGGACGAACCCAGTCAGGACTGGATTTTTGCGGCTGTTCCGTGATGACCCTGACCGCAGCGGCGTTAGCAGTAATAGTAAGCGACAGTACGAGAAACGACAGTACAAATGATTTCATTGGTAATCGATGTTGGAGTTTGATTTTAGCGCTCTATGTAGAGACGGTTTACTGCCATCGGTAATAAAAACCGCTGTTCTTTATTAAGGAATAACGCTCAACTCATAATAACACGACATATACTATTTTGTCAAATTCGGTACGTCTGTCCGCCGCGGTAAGCGACGGAGAACGCGGCAATCTTTGAACCGAATTCGCAGGCTTCCTTTAGTGTCTTTCCTTCAAGGAGTTTTGCAATCATTCCTGCGCGGTAGGCGTCTCCAGCACCAGTCGCTTCCACGACTTTCTTGGCTTTAACGGCATTCACGGTCGTTGTTCCGCTTTGCTCGTGGATGACGCTTCCCTTGTCACCGAGTGTTAAAATGACGGCCTTGAGACCACTTTTCAGCACCTCCCCAATATCGTAACCGAGAATGGTCTGTAGCCGTTTGATTTCAACCTCGTTTCCGATAAAGATATCCGCAAGCGCGAGAGTTTTTTCAAGAAGTGGTTTGTCATAGAAGATGGAGAGAACTTGTCCAGGGTCAAAGATGATAGTTACGTCTTTCCCGCATTTCTCACGCGTTTCTTTCATGTGGCGCAGTATGCTCATTCCGGTACCTGCGGAGAAAATAGCAATTCCGATATCTTTGAAGTCTTT
>CALRDB010000024.1 GCA_943354745.1 Candidatus Nomurabacteria bacterium
CAAAAACTGCCTGAGACTCTTGGTGTCGTTTAATTACTATCTACTTCGAATAGGGCTTTCCTCTCATGGCTGGCGTGGTGAATTTTCAAACTGAATAACAAATGACTTACTAACTGAATGACCCAGACAAAAAGACTGAGAAGTTATTCAGTCATTAAGCTATACGTTATTGGTGATGAGTTTCTTCAAAAAACTCCGTCTGTGTACCTTTGAAATCCCCTGTTTCCGTAGGGCCATGTAATGTTCCCTGGTCCCATACCCCTTATGTCGCTCAAATCCATACTGTGGATATCGCTTCGAAACCTGAACCATATAGCGGTCACGTCGAACCTTAGCAACGATCGAGGCCGCACCGATCAGAGGTATCTTCTCATCGCCCTTAATAATGGTCTTTTGAAATGGGAAAACGAGAGGAGCTTTAATACCCCCATCAAGAAGCACCTCACAAGCTCTCGGATCAACCTTGAGAAGATGCAGGACTCGTTTAATAGCAAACCGCAAAGCGAAGGTAAGACCCTTTGTGTCAATTACTTTTTCACTCACCATCACGGTGCGTACGCTACATATCCCCTGTTCTTGCGCGCCAAAAAGTACTCGGTTCCATTGTTCTCTTTTTTGTGGAGAGAGTTGTTTGGAGTCTCTGATTCCTCTAACTACGTTGGAAAATACTCTTCGATCTTTCTGTTGTATCATGCAGGCCCCCACACACAGGGGTCCTGCAATCGGACCTCGTCCAACCTCATCGATACCAATAATAAACTGGGGGGCCATAGTGGCAAAGACCTTCACCGACAAAAGCGAACCCTTTGCAAAACTCTAACCAAGCGCTACGACGAAGATGATCGCAGCTAGTATAAACGCAAGTACTCCTATTCCCACCAAAATGATCGTCGCTCCCGTTTCGTCTTTGGCAAGCCCAAGTCTAATAGGAAGGGTGCTCAAACTCTTTTCGTTTGAGGTTGCTCTCTCTACCGCCTTATCGAGCGTTGCGTTGTACGCTTTCTCTTCGCTAAATTCTACGTTTTCCATATAGTACGAATTACCAATAGATGTGAATATACGAATCAACCTTCTTCTCTACAAAAGGAGATTCGTTGTATGTCGAATCAGTTTAGCATATCTCCAATACTTTTTCAGCTCTATCAGGAGGATAGAAAAGATGTAGTATACTACCGCTATGTCGCGTTACACACCCCTACATATTCACTCGCATTATAGCCTTCTTTCAGCGCTTCCAAAGATACCCGACCTTGTTGCTCATGCGAAGAAACTGGGATTAAAAGCGCTTGCGCTTACCGATAACGGTAACCTTTATGGCGCGATTGAATTCTACAAAGAATGCAAGAAAGCGGGGATAAAACCGATCATCGGTATCCACACCTACCTCGCAATTCGTGGACGTGCCGACAAGCAAACCGGCGTTGACAACCGCAGACATCGTCTCATTTTGTTGGCTAAAAATGAAACCGGATACCGAAACCTTTTAAAGCTCTCAACACGTGCCAACCTCGAAGGTTTCTACTATAAGCCACGTATCGACCGTGAACTTCTCGGAGAATACGCGGAGGGACTTATTGCAATTGCTCCGGCGTTTGATTCCGATATTCGAAGCCTCATTTCGATGGAGGACGAAAAGGTACTTCTTGAACGCATACAGTACTACCAGAACCTCCTCGGCAAAGACAGTTTCTATCTTGAGGTAAGTCGGCATCCACAAATCGAGGGGCACGAGGAAATGATGCAAAAGATTATTGCCTGTGGAAAGAAGTATGCCGTCCCGCTCGTGGCCTCTCAAGAAGTGTACTATCTTTTTCCCACCGAAAAGAAAGCTCGCGAAACATTGCTTCTCGTGAACTCGCAAGGTGAGCCGAAAGATTTTCAGACCGATGAATCTGATTTTTCGTTCTTACCGCTCGAAGAAACTGAGACGCTTTTTAAAGATATTCCGGAAGCGATAGAACATACCGCTCTCGTCGCCGATCTATGCAATCTTGAGCTTGAGCTTGGTAAGTGGGTATTCCCGGACTA
This sequence comes from Candidatus Nomurabacteria bacterium, assembly GCA_943354745.1. Classification (GTDB taxonomy): domain Bacteria; phylum Patescibacteriota; class Minisyncoccia; order Phycocordibacterales; family UBA10002; genus UBA10002. Next base: position 2,029 of record CALRDB010000024.1, read on the forward strand.
TAAAACCAAAAATGGTGAGAGCTACGATGATGAACTTCGCTCTATGGTTATCTTAGGTATTGAACGTCGAAAGATGACGAAAACCCCTGAGCTCGACACTCGAATCGAGTACGAACTGAACGTCATTAAAACCAAAGGCTACGCACCGTACTTCCTCGTCGTTGCTGACCTCCTTCGTTTCGCACACGAGCAGGGAATTCTGACCACAATTCGAGGTTCAGTTGCGGGGTCTATGGTGACCTATCTTGCCGGCATCACAAACGTCGATCCATTCGAATACAAACTTCCGTTCGAACGTTTTCTAAACCCAGAGCGTCCCTCCGCTCCCGATATCGATATGGACTACGCCGATAATCGGCGTGACGAAATGATTGAATACGCCAAACAAAAGTACGGCGCTGATAAGGTCGCCCAAATCGGCACCTTCGGTACTATGATGGCAAGAGGCTCTGTGCGTGACATCGCACGGGCGCTCTCGTTCGAATATTCCCTTGGCGACACGATAGCAAAGCTCATCCCCATGGGATCACAAGGATTTCCGATGTCTATCGATAGAGCACTTGAAATGGTGCCCGAACTGGCGAAACTGTACAAAGATGATGAAAACGTCAAGACAATTATCGACATGGCAAAAAAGATTGAAGGGTGTGCGCGTCACATCTCGGTGCACGCCGCAGGTGTCGTGATCGCCCCAACCCCGCTCACCGATTTCGTTCCCCTCCAATTGGATCCGAAGGGTGGCAAACTGATCACCCAGTATGATATGCACGCCGTGGAAGACGCGGGACTTTTGAAATACGACTTTCTCGGTATCAAAAACCTTTCCATTCTTGCGGATGCGGTAGACCGTGTTAAGAAAATCGAGAATCAGGACATCGATATTGAAAACGTACCCCTCGACGACAAAAAAACGTTTGAAATGCTTGCACTCGGCGAAACGGGCGGACTATTTCAGCTAAATGGACAAGGTATGACACGATACCTGAAAGAGCTTCGCCCTTCCTCAATTCACGATATCAACGCCATGGTCGCGCTCTATCGCCCGGGCCCAATGGAATCGATTCCGCAGTATATCGAGCGTAAACATAAGCCTGGGTTGGTACGTTTCCTTGATCCTCGAATGAAAGAAATTCTAATGGACTCCTACGGTGTCATTACCTATCAAGACGACGTGCTTCTCATCTCCATTAAACTTGCCGGGTATAGTTGGCTTGAAGCAGACAAGCTCCGCAAAGCGATGGGTAAGAAAATTCCCGCCGAAATGGAGGCACAAAAAGAAAAACTCTTAAAGGGCTTCGTGACAAACGGTCTTTCAAAAGAAAAAGCAGACAAGCTCTGGAGTCTTATTGAACCTTTCGCCGCATATGGATTCGGTAAGGCACATGCCGCGAGCTACGGCAGAGTCGCCTACCAAACTGCCTACATGAAAGCAAACTTCCCTGCTATCTATATGTCAGCAGTACTCACCGCAGACTCCGGAGACGTAGAGAAGATCGGCGAGATTATCGCGGAATGTAAACGCATGAAGATTCCCGTCCTTCCACCATCTATTAACGAAAGCTACAGTGCGTTTACGGTGGTGAAAGCGGAATCCTTAATCCATAATCCTTCATCTTTAACAGAAGAAAAGAATGGAGACCGAATCAGATTCGGATTAATGACGATAAAAAACTTTGGTGAAGGCATCTCGCACGCCATCATTAAAGAGCGCAAGGAACACGGCATATTTAAGTCGCTATCTGATTTTCTAGAGCGAGTCAAAGACCGAAATTTAAATAAGAAATCTCTTGAAGCGCTTATCAAAGCAGGTGCGCTCGATGAACTCGGGGAACGCGGGATTATGATTGCAAATATCGAGCTCCTCCTTGAACAGAGCAAGCAAAGTCTCCACCAAGCGGCCAATCAGGACTCTCTGTTCGGCCTCATGACAGAGGGAGGTGGAATGCCGACACTTAAACTTATAGAGTCACCCTCCGCAACGATGGAGATAAAACTCGCGTGGGAGAAAGAACTTCTAGGCTTATATATTTCCGGACACCCGCTTGATAAGTTCAAGGACATTTTGGAAAAGCGTGACATCACTATTGCGAAAATAAAAGAGGAGTTTAAGGACGGTATGACGGTTGTCATCGGTGGGATTATTGAAGAACTAAAACCCATCATTACGAAAAAGAACGACATGATGGCGTTCCTCCGCGTCGCGGACATGTCTTCCACGATTGAGGTAGTCGTCTTTCCAAAAATCTACGCCGAATTTAAAAAACTTTTAAACGCTGAATCGTGTATCGCAATTAAAGGCCGTTATTCAACCCGCAACGGTACTCCCTCCCTCATCGCCGAAAAAGTAAAGGAGTTGAAATAGTTTTTCCGACATTTTGTTTCTCGCCTTTTTCTTTTGGAACCATCGTCTCTTAACCCGCGGTCTTGTTCTTATCCACAGTTTAGCAAATCCCGACGGCCGTCGGGATTTGCTAAACTGTAAGTACTTTATGGATATAGCCGCGCGAAATCAGAAAATAAAATTGCGCAAACAAAACAGGCGACTTGGTACTATTCAACAGAAGATGCTCTTGCTGTTGCTAAGCGGACTGACGCTTTCATGCGCGCGTTCAGCTGGCAAACAATGGAAAATTATCAAGGCCGCACATCATGATTGGAAGAAAATTCAAAAGCAGGCCGCCGAACGAGCGATTGAATCGCTCTATGAGTCACGTCTCGTTGAAGCTCGTGAGAATCCTGACCGGACAGTTACACTTGTTTTAAGTGTGCACGGAAAAAGACGAGCGCTCACCTACCGAACTTTTGCTATGAAAGTTCAGAACCAAAAGCCATGGGACGGTAAATGGCGTGTTGTACTCTACGATATACCCGAAGATGAACGGGAAGCGCGAAATGCATTTCGTGACCATTTAGCGGACTTGGGTTTCAGCAAATTTCAACACTCAGCTGGCATCTACCCGCTAGACTGCCAAAAAGAAATAGAGTTTCTTGTTGAACTGCATGCCATACGAAAATACGTGCGGTACATCGTCGCGGAACATATTGATAACGAACTATACTGGAAAAAGGTCTTCAAACTCGATAGGTAGCTCGACGAGTTCTTTCAGTCCGATTTAGCAAATCCCGACGGCCGTCGGGATTTGCTAAATCGGTGGACGCTCGGCGTGAACAGCGGTAGCAATTCTTTCAGAAAGTTTGTAGCCGTTTCCGTGCTTGAGCATACCGAGATAGGAGGTGATGCTCTCCACTTTCGGATTACTCTGCAAATTTCGCAACATTCGCCGTTTCGTGCTTGTCCGTAAGACGCGATGGTTGATAAAATGCACCCAGCCAAGAAAGTCCACACCGGAGGCGAGCGTTTTGATGAATACCTTGCCGGGGTGTAAAGATAGTTTCAACCGTCCTAGCAAAAACATTTCTATGCTCGGGAGTAGTAGTTCAAGTTCCGCTTTCTCACACGACAGAATTACAAAATCATCCGCATAACGAATGTAATACTTCACCTTGAGCTTGTGCTTCACAAACTGGTCGAACTCATTCATGTAGATGTTCACCAGAAGCTGTGAGGTGAGGTTGCCGAGCGGCAAACCTTTTCCTTTTCTGCCAATATGGAAACTCTCGACGACTTCCTGAAGAAGGTTGAGGACATCTGCATCCGTAATCCACTTCTGCAAAATTTCGCGTAACACTTCCTGGTCGATTGAAGCGAAACATTTCCGCACATCGCATTTAAGGACGAAGCACGTCCTTGTATTGTTTCTTGACGACTTGCGCGAGAAGTCCATGAAGCGATGAAGTGCCCGATGCGTCCCCTTACCGATGCGACAGGAATATGAATCGTAGATAAACAAACGGTCAAAAAACGGATAGAGCCTGCGATAGAGCGCTCGGTGGAGTACGCGGTCCCGTACAGTAGCTTTGTGAATGCTCCGAGGCTTGGGGTCATTCACCGGAAACGCCCAATATCCACCGTGCATATATTCGGCTTGCTTTAAGGCAAAGTGAAGTTCGTAGATGTGCCGCGATAAATCAAGCGCGAACTCCGCAACATCAGACTTATTCTTCTTTCCCTGGAAAAACTCCCGCCACGCGGCATACAAATTCTCCGGTGATATACTATCCTGATACGAAATAGCAATGTTTGATTTCATGGAAACAAGTAAAGCCCCCCCCCAATTCCCCACGTAAACTGCCGGCCGTGATTCTGGAAGAAAAGGAGGTGTATCAAGCGTGGGTTTCAATTCATAAAAACTTCCCCCGCGTTGAAAGACTTGGCATCGGAGCGCGAATTGAGTCACTCTTTCTTGACGTACTTGAACTCACGTTCGCCTCCGCGTATCTTTCAACCGAACAAAAAATTCCCGTGCTCGGGAGAGCAATCGCCAAAACCGACCTGCTCAAGTTCTTTCTGCAAATGGCTTGGGAGAATCTCCTCATACATAATGAAAGGTACATACCGCTCGCCGGACACATTGAAGAAATTGGCCGGATGCTCGGCGGGTGGCGCAGGGGCTGTATAAGCAAAACTCCCCCACAATAAGCGAAGGAGAAACAATGATAGTTTCGGAGGAAGACGCGGTTGCCTGCATTCCACTCGTTCTCGTTCGGAATCGGATTGGCGTTGAAGTTCCAGCCTCTGTCGTTCCAGTTCACGTTCACGACGCGGCGAACCGACCGTCCTTGTACGAAAAGCCGTCCACGCACCACCCCCCGAACCACGAAGGGTTGAATCTTATTCGGGACCTAAAAGTCCACTGATTTCTCGTACCAACTCTTGTTTGTTTTTTGTAAGATGCCTCCCGCACTCTCGCGCAAGCCATAGCCGACGCAATTCCCGCGAAGAGAATCCCACTATCGTGCCGGAGAAGCCAGAGCCGCCCCGCTCACACCATAGCGGTTGTAGTATACCCCCACACTGACTTCTCGCGCAAAATTAGTGTGGTGGTATATCAAAAAGAAAACCCTCTGGACACTTTTTCAGTCCAGAGGGTCAAAGAGTCGAAGGGGCAAAGTGTCAGACCGACATAGTCCCCAAGGGTTTGCGGAGGAAGACGCGGTCGCCTGCATTCCACTCGCGCCCGTCCGGAATCGGACAGGCGAAGAAGAACCAGCCTCTGACGTACCAGTCCACGTGCACGACGCGGCGAACCGACCGAATCTTCCCTTGTCCCTCTACCTTTCTTTGAACATAGAAGATGTTTGCCTTGCCATCGTTCAGCAAGGGGCCTTCCTCGCCTTTCGGTTGCTGTGAGACAAGGTAGTGAATAGCCGCAGGGTCAGTATCTATATCGTCCCGTTCCGCGCCTTGCAGAATGTCCTCATCATTCGCATCCGATGTGAGCGTGTGCGCCTCAAATACATATCCTGTCCGAGGAGCAACGACTTCGGGAAGCATCCACAATTCGAAGTTCGAGCCGCGGCCCGAAATCTTGATTGCGGACGTTTCGGATGTGTCCACGTTGAACTTGTCTTTGGGGTCGAATAGCTCCATAAGTGCCGGTATCGAGACTTCAAGCGACAGTCGCTCAAGCACGCCGAGGCCAAAAAATTTGCGAAACTCCGCGAGTGGCGGGATTTTTCGCCGTTTGATACCGGCAGCAAGCGCCGGAAGGTAGAGGTTGAGTTCCTCGGACTGCTTGCAGTCGAGTTCCTGGTCGTCAATGAGCTTTAGGTGTTGTATGCCCTGAGCTCTGGTTGCATTGTTCATAGGTATTCCTATTGAACACTATCCCCTGCGATAGCTGGTGTATGGAGGGTAGGCTGAACATGGGATATGTCGCCATAGCCCGAAATCCCCGCACTTCGGGAGACTTTGAGCTATGGCGAGTCCGCAAAAGTCCTTGTTAAGGAGCGGGAAACTGTCGAAATAATACATCACTATTGGGTGAAATGTCAATAGTTTTCTGGAATACCAAAATACGCCTAAAATGCTACTATTATACGCATGTCAGACAAAAACACTGAACACCTATCTCATATCCGCCATTCACTTGCCCACCTGCTCGCGGCGGCGGTACTGGAGTTGTATCCCGATACAAAGCTCACGCTTGGTCCGGCGATTGATACGGGATTCTATTATGATATGGACTTCGCCGACGCAGATGGACGCGGATTAAAGACACAGATGGACGCAGATAAGAACACCCCTCCTGCCGAAGACGGCAGTGCTCCCCTTGCTAGGGGAGATAAAAAAACGCAGATATCAGAAAAGGACTTACCGCGTATCGAGCAAAAGATGCGGGAGATTTTGAAGACGTGGAAGACGTTTGAAGGACAGGAGGTCACTCCGGAGGAAGCACGGAAAAAATTTGCTGGTAATCCGTACAAACTTGAACTCATTGACGGCATTGCGGAGAAGGGCGAAAAGATTACCCTCTATACTTCGGGCACCTTCACTGACCTCTGCCGTGGCGGACACACCGACGATGCCAGAGAGTTGAGAAGCGTCGGCTGGAAACTGGACCGTATTGCGGGTGCGTATTGGCGCGGAGACGAGAAAAACAAAATGCTCACCCGTATCTATGGACTTGCATTTGAGACGAAAGAAGCACTTGAGGAGTACGAAAAAATGCGCGTAGAGGCCGAAAAAAGAGACCACCGGAAACTTGGAAAGGAACTCAAGATTTTTACCTTTGATGATGAAGTGGGACCAGGACTTCCACTTTGGCTTCCAAACGGGACGATCATAATTGACGAAATAGAAAAGCTTGCGAGAGAGCAGGAAACGGCTCGGGGATACAAACGTGTACGTACCCCGCACGTTGCTAACGAAGCACTCTATCTTCGAAGTGGGCATCTTCCCTATTACAAAGAAAGTATGTATCCACCCATGGAGGGAGAAGGAACGAACTACTACCTCAAGGCCATGAACTGCCCGCACCATCACAAAATCTTCGCGGCGGTACCGAAGAGTTACCGTGATATGCCGGTCCGCTATACGGAATACGGCACCTGTTACAGGCATGAAAAATCAGGGGAACTTTTCGGGCTTCTGCGCGTACGTTCCATGCAGATGAATGACGCACACATTTACTGCACCGAGGAGCAATTCTTCGATGAGTTTAAGGCGGTCATTGGTCTTTATCTTGAGTATTTCAAGATTTTTGGCATAGAGAAATACGTAATGCGTCTATCCAAACATTCAAAAGAAAGACTAGGCAAAAAATATATCAACGAACCCGAGCTTTGGATTAAAACTGAAGATATGGTTCGGAAGTCTTTGATTGACCTCAAGGTTCCATTCGTTGAGGCGGAAGATGAAGCGGCGTTCTACGGACCGAAAATAGACGTGCAGGTCTGGAGCGCTATCGGACGCGAATTCACGCTCGCCACCAATCAAGTTGATTTCGCAATACCGGCACGGTTCAACCTTACCTATACGGACAAGACCGGCGTGGAAAAGACTCCGCTCTGCATACACCGCGCCCCGCTCTCCACACATGAACGTTTGATAGGCTTCCTCATCGAGCATTATGCCGGTGCGTTCCCACTCTGGCTTTCGCCCGTGCAGGTGAAGATCTTGCCGGTGGGTGAAAAGTTTATGGAATACGCGAAGAGTGTGCATGAAGCATTGACTACCGCCGGTATCCGCTCTGAATTGGACGAATCAAACGAAACACTCGGCAAGAAAGTCCGCGGAGCAAAAGTGGAGAAAGTTCCCTACTGGATAGTGGTTGGCGAAAAAGAGCAAACCGATAAGACGGTTACTCTCGAAAGCCGCACCGGGAATAAAGATACCTTCTCACTCGAGCAAACTGTGTCGCATCTCCACGCGGAAATAAAAAATAAGAAGTAAATGCAAGAGTATACATCAACTTGTCAGCCCGCTTTCTCCCTTGACTGTCTTTAAATCCTCCAGACTGTTTCCTGAAATAAACCAACCTTCCGCAGTCTCAATTCGTTGTCCTTGTTCATCGATGAGCGGGTGTTCTTGTTCTTGACGATATTTATCACCAAGCTCCTTGAAATCATCCGTGCTCATGAATCCTTTTACGAAAATGAATCTTGGAGTGTCTGTTCCCATACCTTCATAGACAACGTCTTCGGTAATCTCAGCATTGCGCTCTGTTATTAATTCTATAATTTTATTAAGAAGCATATTATGAATGGTTCGCCCTTCACCATAGTAACCTTCGTGTTTTAGCGTATCAAAGACAACTGAAAAACAACGAATTGCACGCTGCTTTACTGAAGAATCTAAACTGCCACGATGAGCGTCAAATAAGTAGATATGTTCTGGATCATTAGGTACTGCAAACGTCTGACAAATATCATTTCTAATAGGTTCGAACTCTATCGCTTCTTTTCGTGCGTCAACGAGCTTTTTCTGATGCACTGTCGCAAAAAGTTCGGTATTTGGTGGTACTGCCGTTACCCGGATTCTCTTTTCAAGAGCGTTAATAACGCTCAATATTTGAGTCTTATAGTCGTTTTCGGGATTAGAGGCGCTTTCTAAAGAAAATTTCTTCTCCATAACTTGTATATGCTAAATCTTTAAATATCCAGCGTGGCCTTAGTGGCGTTCGATTGAATGAATGATTTACGGGACGGAACGTCTTCACCCATGAGAATATCGAATACTTTATCGGCATCCTGAGCGTCTTCAACGGTAACCTGTTTTAGAATTCGTTTCTCCGGATCCATCGTTGTCTCCCAGAGCTCTTCGGGGTTCATTTCACCGAGACCTTTGTATCGCTGAATGGAGACTTTCTTGGATTTCTGTTTCTCTGATGTACTCTTGGAAGAAACCGTAGCTTCCTCTCCCTCAACCTCTTCTGGTTCAGCTATCTCCTCCGCACCTTCGACCTCCTCTAATTCTTGAACATTGATCCCTTCTTTTTTCAAAAAAACATTCTTCTCTTCATCCGAATAGAAATAAAAGAACTCTCGGCCATATTTTACTTTGTACAGTGGAGGCTGCGCGATGTAGATAAACCCGCCATCAATAAGCTGTTTAAAATAGCGAAAGAATAACGTAAGAAGGAGTGTCCGAATGTGCGCACCGTCAACGTCAGCATCGGTCGCGATAATCACTTTGTGATAACGAAGTCTCGAGACATCGAAGGAATCGGCGATACCGGTACCGAGCGCTATAACGAGCGCCTTGATTTCAGCGAATCCAAGAATTTTATCGAGCCGAGCCCTCTCGACGTTAAGCACCTTGCCTCGAAGCGGCAAGATAGCCTGCGTACGACGGTCGCGCCCTTGCTTCGCACTACCACCTGCCGAATCTCCTTCTACAATGAATACTTCAGCTTCTTCGGCACTTTTTGTCTCACAGTCTGCAAGCTTGCCAGGAAGTGTCATTCCCTCGAGAGCTCCCTTTCGTAGCACTGAATCTTTAGCCGCCTTTGCTGCCTTACGAGCCTTGAGTGCCAAAATTACTTTGTTAATCATCGCTCGCGCATCGTCGGGATTCTCTTCGAGGAATGCGGAAAATGCTTCACCAAAAATCGTTGCAACAGCAGACTGTGCTTCCATACTTCCAAGCTTTGCCTTGGTTTGCCCTTCGAACTGAATTTCGCGAAGCTTTACCGAGATAACTGCCGTAAGTCCTTCGAGTACGTCTTCACCAGTAAAATTTTCTTCATTTTCTTTAATGTAGTTATTGGTGCGAGCGTACGTATTGAGTGTCCGAGTCAGAGCAGTTTTGAATCCGGTAAGATGTGTCCCTCCTTCGGGGTTATAGATATTGTTCGCAAAGGGCATCACACGCGATGAGATGTCATCGACGTATTGAAGTGCTATTTCAGCACCTTCAATACCGTCGGTCTTTCGTTCCACATAAAAAATATTCTTGTGGACCGGTTTGAAATGTTCGTTGTAGTGCTTCACAAGCGAATACAGTCCTCCCTCGAAATAGTAGGTTTGTGAAGGCGTCTCTAATCCAAGTTCACGGAGATAGACTACGTCAGCAAGGTCTATTTTTTCTATCTTGCGCGCATCAATGACCGAGATGCGCAACCCCTTAACCAAATACGCCTGTTGACGCATGTGATTCATCACACGGTCGAAGTTGAACTCAACACCTTCTTTGAAAATCTCTTTATCAGGCTCGAAGGTGACAATGGTGCCGTGAAGATCTGATTTGCCAATCTTTTTCACCAGGGCCTTACGCTTTCCTTGCTTGTATTCTTGGACATACACTCCGCCGTCTCGATGAACCACAACTTCGCAGTAAATAGAGAGTGCATTCACCACTGACGCACCGACACCATGGAGACCTCCAGAAACTTTGTACCCCTCGCCTCCGAACTTACCTCCGGCGTGAAGCGTCGTCATAATTGTTTCAAGCGCGGAAACTTTCGTCGATTTGTGCATATCGACGGGAATACCGCGTCCGTTGTCTACCACACGCACGCGATTCTCAGGAAGAAGTGCGATCTCAATATCATTACAAAAGCCACCCATCGCTTCATCGCGTGAGTTATCGAAAATCTCTGTAATGAGGTGATGGAGACCATCGGGACCGGTGGTGCCGATATACATGCCGGGGCGCTTGCGGACTGGCTCTAGCCCCTCCAGGACGGTAATAGACGAGGCGTCGTAGTGATGCCCTGAGCCGTTCTCTTTCTTCGCTTTTTCAGCTTTAACCTTGGCCATATTTTTTCCTATAAAAAAGAAAAAGCAATCTGCTTCTAGTCCCACTATTCTATCAAAATCATCACGCAAAAGAAAGCAACGTGCGAAGTGTGCGCCTAAAATAGCAGAAGTCACACAGAATATTGACAAAATATGAAAATTGATTTACTGTTTTGCACGAATGAACCTTACAAAACTAATACCCTTTCTCCTGTGCTCACTTCTGCCCATTGGTTGTGATAGCCGAACATCAACCACCACCCCAATCAAAATCGAACAACCCGCTACGAAAGCTCAGAAGCAGATTATTGTAGAGACTGTGAAGCTCTATGATCATATCTACAAACTCAGCTTTAAAGAGCTTCGCGTAGTTGAACACCCAAACCCTACGTCTCGAACTTTAGGCGACGGTAGGATTGAGACAGTGCTGGCTTCTGGCAAACCAGGAAAAATTGAAATTACCTTAAGGACGTACTCCCCAACCGATGCAAACCTTTTGAGGGACACCCTCAAGCATGAGTTATTCCACACCATTCTTCCAAATCAAATGGCTGACCTTTTTCCAACAAGACGTATTCTGGGAGACGGTAGCGAATGTCTGGGTTTCCACGGCTTAACAATGAAGGTACGGACGACAAGCGGTGTTGAGACCTACTTTCGGGCGATTGAAGAGGCTGCGGCTGAACTTTGTGCCCAGCAATTAGGTCCGGGATTCGTCTCCACAGCACCCGATTACTTCTCAATAAGTATCTTCATGAAAGAGATGACGAATATGGAATGGGTAACACCCGAAGAACTTATTGCCTTTCAGAAGTCCAACGGCTTCAGAGAATTCTGTGCGAAAATCCTGAAGACCGAAGCGCGTTCCCTTTCCGACGATGACATACGTCTTGTCTGTGAGGCGTTCCAACTGGTCAGAGGTAGTCGGACGGAGATTGTTCCTCAACTTAAGAAGATTATTGAACGGCGAGGAGAGACGGGAAAGTATCAATTTCGGGAATAACCAAAACCCGAACCGATCGGAGTGCACACGCGCTCCGGTCCTTTTTTTATCTCACTTCCCAACTCTTTCCTTTGAGTGCGATGTAGACCTTTTCCATAACCGAATTTACTTCTTCATCCGAGAGTGTCCGGTCGAATGACTGGAAGATAAGCCGGAACGCGAGTGATTTCTTTCCGTCCTTTGAAAATTCGTCGAAAAGTTCCGGTCCGCGAACAACAAGTTCTCCTGCGTTTTCTTTTATAAGCTGCACCACCGATTCAGCTTTTGTGTCTGCGGAAACAAACAGCGCAACATCGCGCACAATGAATGGGTAGAGGGAGAATTTTTTGTACTTTACGTCTGCTGGTTCGCTAAAGTGCAGGTCAGCGTACGGTCTCGGTTCGGAAAGAGTCTCAAATAGATTCTCCAGAATCACCTCTCCGACAGCAAGCGGCTGGAAATTCGTGATTATCGGCTTGAGCGACAGGCCGAGCCCTGCTCCGAGCGCCTCAAATACTTCTTTCACGGATCCTTCGCTTGTCTTCCCTTTCACTTTTTTAATCAATGAAACTCCGATAGCCAGAGAAAGGAATTCTCCGCTGTCCGTGAACACCTTCCCTATCTCAAATTCTTTTATCTCATCGAGACCAAGAAAAGGAGCACTGAGTGTATTCATCTTTACCGAACGCTCCATGCCGAACGACAGATTCGTGCGGAGAAATGCTTTGTCGGATGCGAGAGGCTTTGCAATCTCGATATCGCCCTTCGCAACCATTGTATAGAGTGAGACTTCGGAAAACCCTTTCTCCACCAAGATATTTTTTATCTTTTCCGTGTAGTAAAACTCTTTGCTCAGTTTAGGTGGCGTCTTGGGAGGCGGTGCGACAACCCCTGTTACCCTCTCATAGCCGTAAATACGCCCAACTTCCTCGACGATATCTTCGGGAATAACAAGGTCGCGGCGGAGCGTCGGGATAGTAAGAGAAAGTACATCGCCTTGTGCTTCAACCTTAACCGAAAGGCGTTCCAAGATATCCACAATTTCTTCCTTGGAAATGGAAGTTCCAAGCACTCCGGCGATAAACTTCGCTGAAATAGAAAGCGTCTTTGGTTGTACTTTGTCCGGATAGACATCCACAACTTCACCGGCCTTTGCTTTGGGACAAAGCTCCAAAATAAGTCTCGTAACCGCCTCCATTCCCTCTGTTGCCAATTCGGGGCTGGGGTTGTTTTCAAATCGTTTGGCCGCATCCGTTTTAACGCCTGTCTTGAATGAAGCGCGGCGAATACTCACTGGGTCAAAATTTGCCGATGAAAGAAGAATCGAAGTGGTCTGTGCATTAAGTTCGGCTTTTTTCCCACCTTTGATACCGGCAATGTCGAGTGCGGCTGTATCGTCAGCGAGAATAATCGTTGTCGGCTCAAGACTCACATTCTTTCCATCAAGCGTTACCACCGTCTCCCCCATTCTTGCAGCACGAATGACAACCGCGCCTTTGATTTTGTCCGCATCAAAAGCATGGAGCGGCTGGCCCATGTCCATCATGACGAAGTTGGTCGCATCAACAATGTTATTGATGGAACGTTGGCCGATAGCCGTAAGCCTCTCTTGAAGCCACGTGGGAGATTCGGCAACAGTAACCCCTTCAATAATCCGACTCACATGCCGACGAGCCAGCTTGTGGTCTTCAATAATAAGAGTGGGCTTTCGTTGTGTGCCCAGTGGAATTTCTTTAAGCTCTCCTTTTTTCTTCAGTGATAAGCCTTTTATTGCGTGCAATTCATCGGCAATCCCTTTGTGCGAAAGTGCGTAGCACGCTCGGTCCGGAAGCACTTTAATATCGAGCACGCTATCCCCTGTCCCGAGCTTGTCGAGAGATTCCACATCAAACGCGCGAAGCGAAAAAAGCTCCTGAAGCTCCTCCGGTTTCGGAAGCGGCTTATCGAAATAGGTTTGCAGCCAGTTGTAAGAAATCTTCATAAAAATGCTTGACAAATAAAACTGATTTGCTACTATTAATGCGTATCACGACGAAAAGGGTTCCCAAAGGGTTTTGTCCCGCGGGAGCCCTTTTCATTTCTTGTTCCTGTGTATGTTAGTTTATCCCGCAACTCATTCATAAAATCGATTGCTTTGTTGCTGGGCAAACTTATCTGCTTGAAAAGGGAGGAATATCTGTTCTCGTTTGGTATAAGCAACCGCTTGAGCTTGTCTTTTTTAATCAGATACTCAACAAGACAATAGAAATCCCCATCGCCCGTTACAATAACCGCTTGAGCGAAGTTGTTGAATTCGATCATGGTATGGAGCACTAATTCAGCATCGCAATTGCCTTTCGTGTGTCCGTCTTTGCATTCAAGAGTCGGCTTGAAAATACAAGTGTAACCAACCTTTTGAAGAAAATCATACATCTTCTGGTTTTCTTCAACATATCCGATAAACAAAAATGCTTTTGATACCTTGTACTTATCTTCGAGATACACCCGAAACCTCTTAAAATCCAATATCCACCCCTGCCCACGAATGGCAAGGTTAAGATTTTGGCTGTCTATGAAGGCGTAGTTGTTGCGAGAGGTTTTCACGTCCTAAGAGATACTTTTAACAAATTCCTCCTTAATTTTTTTAACCTTAAATCGTTCAGCCTCGTATGCCTGCTCAGCCTGTCCTTCCGGAACGACCAACAAACGCTTTACCTCCTTGGGTACCGCAGACAGCTGCTCTGCCATAACAGGGTCAAACTTTCTTACCATTTCCTCAATTGCAGACGGCTGACGCGAAAGAAGCTCAAAGACTTCACATGCCTGACGTT
>CALRDB010000025.1 GCA_943354745.1 Candidatus Nomurabacteria bacterium
ACCCACATAGAGCTTGTAGTTCGAGCCGGCTGGAATAGTCGAAGGCACTGTCCAATTAAAGTACATGAATCCTTCTGATTCTCCATCTCTTTGGTCATTTCCAAAAACCTTCGTACCGTCTCTCACGGCATACTGCGTTCCATAGCGTGGACCTGCCGTCTGGTCAGACAGATTGATGGCGATATTCTTTCCGACATTCTTTCCCAACCATTTAATGGCATACACACTGCCAACCTGAATTGTCTCTCCCCCGTTCGGTGAGAGAACAGTAAGAGTCGGCTTGGAAGAACCGCTACCAAAGTTTGCAGAAATCTTCAGACTGCTTAACCCGGAGGTAACAGAGTAACCGGTCGGGTTTGAGGCAGACGCACCATAGATAAGACTGGTAATCTGATACGACACTTGCCCGGTTTGTCCTTCGCTCTGGAGCTGGCCGGAAAACCGAAGTGTTCTCGTAGAGCCGGCAGGAATAATGAGGGAAACGCCCGACATGTCACCCGAAAGACTTATCGGAGAGGCGTCACGGCTGTAACTTACCGAGGAAGCATCGGGAGTGAGAACTGCGGTTATATCCGTACCTCGTCCCATATTACTCAAGTACACAGCAGAGGTTCCTTTGTTAGAGAGAGTGAACGCCATAGTGTAGTAGTAACCGACGGTCAGCCCGCTACTATTTGGAATTGGTGCCCCGAGCAAAGCGGAAGCATTGGAAACGGTAACGTACGGTTCCGAAACGGAAGGAACCGGGGGGATAAGCACCGGACCGACGTAGCCCGTGATATCGAAGCAGTACCCCGCCCCTTTTCCACCACAAGGCTGTGTGTCTGCGCCACTAAATCCTCCAACAAGACCTGATGTGTCAGAATCCGAATCACCTTTCAGACTCTGCGCGTCGCTTCCTTCGAGACTCGCGCCGATATGATAGTTGGTGCACTTCTTTCCGGAACTACTGCATCCTTCCAGAAGCGCTTTATACGAATACTGGTTACCTGTCGGGTCTTTCGGGACAACAGAGATGATGCTTGTTCCCAGCTCGGAAAGAGATGCAGGGTATGAGCCCTTGGCGTCATAGAAGAGTTCAAGAGCGAGCTGTAGTTGCTTAATGTCGGCAACTCGGCGCGCGTCCCGCGCACGCACTCGTGCGTCGGATAAACCCTCCGAGCATCCAAGGACATTGAGCTGTGCGCGGGTCGCCGGCCCCACATATCCGGTCTGATTGATACCGTAATTTTTCTGAAAATCAACAACGAGCGAAGCGGTAGATTCATCGAATATACCTTTATCGCCTTTTTGCTGTCCCAAGAGTGATTGAAGTTGGCTCACGTCATCTCCCGTGCTTCCAATGCCGAAATTGCGAGAAAATGTAACGCACGAACGTGACGCGGTAGTATTGCTGGAAGAGCTGGGGGTCCGGCCATAAAGTGAGTCCTCAACATTCTGAAGCACATCCGCACTACCACCAAATGAACGGACAAGCGCGATGATGGCCTGAATCTGACCATCAGTGAGAGACGCTGCCTGTACCTGACTAAACGAGAGAGAGAAGCCCGCAAGCGTGAGGAGAGCTATGCTCCAACCGGCTAGATGTTTTTTCATAAGAAGACACTGACAGTTAGTAGTAATGCGTACATAACTCGTAATTTTACGATAAAAATACCTAAACGACAAACCGCCCCGATGTACATCGGGGCGATTTGTTTCGGTCTCGTTCCGTGTTCTTAGTCCCCGCCTGTGCCGAAGCCTCGGCACAGGCGGGTCGCTTCCGTGTTTTAAAGCATCTTTACATCGATACTCACACCTGAGGGTAACGAAAGGTTGGTCAGAGCTTCAATGAGTTTCGGGGTTGGATTAATGATATCGATCAATCGCTTATGTACTCTCATCTCAAATTGTTCTCGCGTATTTTTGTAGATGAAAGACGAACGATTTACCGTGTATTTCTTAATCTCGGTTGGAAGCGGGATTGGGCCTTGTATTGTAGCATCGAAGCGGAATGCGGTATCAAGTATCTGTTTGATGGACGCATCAAGGATCTTGTGCTCGTACGCGCGAATGCGAATACGGAGCTTCGGAACCGCTTCAGCTTTTGAAGCCTTTTTAGCACGAGGCGCTCGCTTTGCCTTTGTTTCCTTTTCAGTTGTGGGTTTGGTTACCATAAATCACTATACGAAAATACGAATTATACGAATATACAAATGGCTACGAATCAGCATGTCTTCATTTGTTGCCATTCGTTGGACTTTAATTCGTATTTTCGTATGTTAAGCAACAATTTTCGTGACAACTCCTGCGCCGACCGTCTTGCCTCCCTCTCGGATGGCAAAGCGCATCTTTTCCTCAAGTGCGACGGGGGCGACGAGCTTCACTTTGAAGGTAATCGTGTCTCCGGGCATAACCATTTCAGTCTTCTCGGGAAGAGTTACTTCTCCAGTAACGTCAGTAGTTCGGATGTAGAACTGAGGCTTGTATCCAGCGAAGAATGGGGTGTGACGACCTCCTTCCTCCTTCTTCAAGATATACACTTCTGATTCGAAATCGGTATGAGGAAGTGTGGTGCCTGGCTTCGCGATAACTTGACCGCGATGCACCTCTTCTTTCTTCGTTCCTCTTAGGAGAATACCGGCATTGTCGCCTGCCATACCCTCTTGAAGGTTCTTATTGAACATTTCAATACCGGTGACAGTCGTCTTGCTCGTCGGTTTGAGACCGATGATTTCGACTTCCTCACCTACTTTCACCCTTCCTCGTTCGATACGTCCAGTAACAACGGTTCCGCGGCCTTCAATTGAGAAAATGTCTTCAATCGGCATAAGGAACGGCTTGTCGATCTCACGAACAGGGATTGCAATCTGGGTGTCGAGAGCGGCGAGGAGATTTTCAATGCTTTTCACACCTTCAGCATCTCCTTCGATCGCCTTGAGAGCTGAACCGCGAACAACAGTTGCTGTCTTTCCATCGAACTGATACTTGGTCAAAAGTTCGCGTACTTCTTCCTCGACGAGGTCGAGGAGGTCTTTGTCGGCAACAAGGTCAACCTTGTTCAAGAAGACGACGATCTGAGGTACGCCAACCTGCTTGGCGAGAAGAATGTGCTCTCGCGTCTGTGGCATCGGACCATCAACGGCCGACACAACGAGAATAGCACCGTCCATCTGGGCAGCACCGGTAATCATGTTCTTCACGTAGTCCGCGTGTCCGGGACAGTCAACGTGCGCGTAGTGACGTGCGTCAGATGAATACTCGACGTGTGAAATCGCAATCGTAATAATCTTCGACGGATCGCGACGGCCTTCCTTCTCGGAGGCCTTAGCAACTTCGTCGTAGGAGATGGCTTTCGCCAAACCCTTCTTCGCCTGAACGGAGCAAATAGCGGCGGTGAGTGTCGTCTTCCCGTGGTCAACGTGACCAATGGTTCCGACGTTCACGTGCGGCTTGTCTCTCTTAAATTCCTCTGCCATAACGTGTAGTACCTTTGTTGCGTAAACGCGAGAACGTTCCTTGCGCAATAAAGCTACGAATTAAGACTAAAATTGATAATCAAATAAATGCCATTGCGCGTACGCAATGAAACCCCCGGAGTCCCAGGGAAATTGCATGTCTGGCTATACTACCAAAGCAACTCTAAATATGCAACGAACGGCCCGATACATTCACTATATAACGGCAACGCCTGCTTTTTCTAATAAAAGCGGTTGACCTAAGGGTAAGCCCTGGCCTTAAGGAACAGACGATGAGCGTACTTCGCAAGGACAAGCCTTGCGGTATTAAACCCTTACATTTCATTGCTGCACTAGCTCCGTCCTTAGTAGAAGGGTCTCACTAAAATGGGTATAGAGATAGATATCCTTCAAACAAAGCACCGAATTGAGATACTCCCTTTCTCAAAGATGTTCGAGGTGCTTCGGTAACGACCGTCGTGAATGAACGAGATGCCTGTGCCCCTCTCCTATCCCTCACGGTAGCCGTAACGATAGAGGTCCCCTCCTTACTAAAGGTGTGTTTAAAGGGAGTCACCATAGTTCCTCCTATGCTGGTCGTCGAAGCAAGAACGGAGGACTGTGCTGTTCCGTCCCCCCAATTCATCGAGACGGTAAGCGAGACATCATCGGGGTCTACCGCGGTTATAGTCCAAACACTCTCCTTCCCCACCTGAAATGAATTCGGGTTATCAATAACAGTGATGAGAGGTGGCGTATTTAAAGCTTCCACCATAACCGTCACCTGATCGGTTGCGCTTCGCGCACTCCCAGACGCAGAGCATTCCATCGTATAGGTAAGTTTGGCGGGAGAACCAACACTCTTCGAAATTGAACCATTTGGAGGAAGTACCGCGCCATCAAGCAGACACCTCCCTGCGTTAGAGGTCCAGCTAAGTTTGATATTACTATTCACCGGAACACTCACGTTGTCTCCAGCACCGTTCGCACGCAGATCAACCGAAACAGCGGGGCCAGAACAACCGGAAAAAATCTTAAGCGTTTCGTGGAGATATTGATCTACCTCAACAAGATCCGAAGAAGTAAGCGTTCCGTTCATGTTCACATCGGCTCGTCTAAATTCATCAGGAGTCGCTACAGAAAGATTGGCGGACAAGTAGGCAATCCTCTCCGTGTCTGCGGTGGAAATAATCTGGTCATTATCCGCATCACCAAGGATCCCGCAAGCAAGAGCTCTACGAAGACCTGGGTAGGTTCTTCCGATATTAAAAAATTGATCGCTTACGTCACTTGGCGTTTGGTTCGGTATTCGTATTCGAACTTTATAGCGCCCTTCCGGAAAGGCACTCGGAATTGTCCATGAGTAACTACGCGCCATCGCAGAAAGTGTAGACGTAGGGAGGGCGTACACGACACCTTTCGTATCAAGAAGATCTAAGACAAAGCCGTTCTCTAGAATGGGGGCTTCATCAACAGACCACAACACTACATGCGGTTCACCTTGTCGCCACACCTCATCGCCATTAGGGGACAGTACACGTAGTCGCAGCCACGAAGAAGCACTCGGTGATGGCGACACACCGGGAGTTGAGGCTGAACCTTGCAACCCAGTTGGTGCGGAAACAGGGGTATCCGCAGATTTTGTTTGAGCTTGCCTCACTTCAAATGGTTTCAGTGCCGATACCGCTTCAGTTGATTTTTCTCCGATAAGATTCACCTGGATAGAAGATGTCTTTGTCTTTCCTGTTGTATTCACACAGGTAAGTGTAAACGAGCGTGAGCGGGTAATCTTTCCACTCTGCGTACCGACACCCTTCAGTTTATATGCCGCCCAGTCGCCTTTGCACTCTTTGGCTCCCTGAGAAGACCACCGAAGATCAAGACGACTTTTCGCAGGTAGAAAAAGCGGACCCTTTGAACCGTTAACTGTAAACACAATTGAAAGAACACTCTGACCTAAGGTGGTGGAGCTCTCAGCAAACACTTGGGTAGCAGAAAGAGAGCACATCCCGAGAAGAAAAAGTGCCAAACATCTTGTAAACCAGCGAGTCAACATTTCTTTATGCGTTCTTTATTCGTCACGCTTTAAGAATAGCACATCCATATATTGTTTTTTTATCGTGTTCTTCCCCGTAGAAAAACCGCTCCGACAGTACATCGGAGCGGTTTTCAACCTCATCATCTACTCTTTGAAATAAAAGCGGTATTGACCCTGGGGCAAACCCCAGCATAGTGGAACTCGCTTCGCTCGTACTTCGCGGGGCAGAGCCCCGCGGTATTAAACCCTTATATTTCGTCTTCGCTCGGACGCCATGAAAACTAAGAAGTTTTCGCGGCGCTCCTCGCTAGCCGAAATAAACCTATTCTGCCATGAGTCCAAACATCGCTTGGAATAAGTTCGCCAACTGAACCGATCGGGGCACCATGCTCGTAGGGTGAAGCGCTCGGTATTCCGGGGTACTCATAAAAGTCGTCCGGATAGCGTCTAGGCTAGCGCCAGTGCTGTCCCAATACTGAAGACCTCCTTGATCTGGTTCCCTTTTGAATAGAGTTCGGTATAGGTCGGCTATGGCTTTTTGCCGATCGGTAGTAACAAAGGATGGATACGCAACTGCGGAGGTAGGAGCCACAGTAGTCGGAGGAGGGGTTTCCGCTCCAACCTTCACCACCACCGTCTTTGAGGCAGAGTTACCGGCTGCGTTATTGCAGGAGAGATTGAAGCTGGTGGTATCGGTGATGGCGCTTGAGGTAAAGTTTCCTACGGTTCCTTTGCTTGCAGGTGACCAACCTATGTTTCCTCCTGTCGGGGTGCAGGTAGTCGCCCCTGAAGAGGTCCACGAGAGGGCAACGGTTGCGTTACGACTGACCGTAATCTCACTTACTTCGCTTCCGTTTACCAAGAGAGAGAGTGTGGGATTTTGATTCGGGACAGGAGGAGGGGTTGATACAGTCGGTGCAGTGATGGTGAAGTAGTTGTCACTCGAATCGCAGAGATCTTTCCCGTTGGATGGAACATCAGAACACAAAGTAATCTTGTATTGACCGATTGGATCAGCACCAGCTTTACTAAGAGACATCTCAATCACTCCAGAGTTACTTGCGGAATTATTAGCGGTACTGCGTATTTTTCCTAACGTCGGAGAATCGAGATACGCAGCTACATGCGAACCGATAAGATTGGTTGATTGGTATTTGATATAAATAGTTGAATCCCCTGACACATAACTCTCTCCCCCATTTGGCGAAAGAACGGTGATGGAGGGTTGGGTAGAAGCTACTGTTGTCGGAGCGACCGTCAAAGCAAAACTTTTCGTCATCGCACCACCCCTACCATCATTGAGTGTAAATATGAGTATTTTAGTTCCTGGGGTTGGAAATTCATAACTGAATCCCAAAACTCCTGTATTGGCAGATGTTGTTTGCTTATCTTTTGTTGCTCCTGTAGGGTTGCCATCTCCGTGTACGACAGTGGCCTCAAGTAGATCTCCATCTGGATTAGAGAACCATAATTCCCACGTCTGGCTTTTATTTACATCTACAATCGCCGGACCGGTAATCTGGCTAATACTAGGGCTTTGATTCGGAACAATCTTGAACGTAAGAAATTTATTGAGGGAATATGTTTGAGTCGAGCCGTAGCATTCGACAAAAATGTCCGCACTTTTCACGCTATTTGGCACCACAAATGTCTTACTTCCACTTGGCGGAAGATTTGTTTCGTCGTTGAGGTTCTTGCCATCAGTATACACAATGGAAAAACTCCCTTTAGTTGCACAATATTTAGCATTTTTTGACGACCAGGTAAGTGTTGCATCTGAGTTTCCTTTGAGCGCCTCCGGAGTTGAAGATCCGTTGATCTGAGCCGAGAGAGTTATCCCCGAGGGGAAAGGGATGAGTTCAGGAGAGCTACTTGCCGAAGTTGGTGAAGGAACTTGGATAGAGCTCAATTGATGAACTTCAAATCGTTTCGGTTTCACCGAAATCTTCACCTGTTCCGCACTTGATGAGTTGATATCCTGTATCCTAAGCGTGTACGACGACTCCGCCACCTGATAATACGGACCGAAACCTTTCTCCGATCGGGGAGGGATGTTCACACTTCCCTGCCAGAGTTCGATAGTCACGATATCAGGGTCTCCCCCGTCAAAGAAAGTCATACGGATAGTCGGACCACTTATCGCAAATTCTGCGACGAGTTTTTTGTTCTGATTCAAATCAAAAAGTTTAATGGCACTTGAGCTCACCTCCGCAAGAAATGTCCCTCTTTCGCTTCCTACCGAGGCTTTCACCTTATACGTTCCGACAGGAACTCGCGGAAACATTGTAGTATCGAGCACGACAGGATTACCATGCTGGTCAGTCACAGATACAGATGACTCCGTGGTTTGAGAATTTTCGTATACCGCGAGGGAAATAGCCTCTCCCGATTGGGGGCTCCCATCTTCCTGGAGACGATTAATCTCTTGAGCAATTTCGTTGAGCGTCCTTGCGGTTGTCTCTTTTAGCGCTTCAAATTCATTTGGAATTTCTGAGCGAAGCAGGTTGATGAACTTCACGTCCCCGCGTAAGAACTCAGGACTGGAAAATGCCTGCTGAAGATCTGCTTCAAGCGCATTTACGCGTGACCTGAACTCACTTACCATTTCGACAATACGCCGCTCAAAATCCTTGCGAATGTTGCTACGCTGAATAGTCTGTCTCATTTCGCTAATCGCATCGTCGACTTTGGCGACTAGCTCATCACGATAGGTGTTGAATACTTTCTGTAATTCTGCTTTTGTTTTCGTGATTTCTCTATTGGAAATCGGCTTTTCCTCACCAGAAACCTGAACCGCGACAGAGTCGGTCGCCTTCTCGCTTGAGTCCTTCCCGATACACGTAACCGTAAAGACAAGTGATTTATTTATTGTTCCCTTTTGAGAACCTGAAAGAGGTAGCTTCCCCGACCTCCAGTTGGCCCTACACGATTTCGCCCCCTCCGAAGTCCACGAAACTAGTACTTTTGTCTTTTTTTCGACGGTCACTAGACCGTCATTCCCATCAACCTTAAGATCAACATCGACAGCATTGATGGTATTAAAATCAACATCTTCCTCACTTTGTGCGTGTACCGCCGTCGCCAAGAATGAAAAGATACCCGCCACCATCAATAGGTAGATAACAAGATAGTTACGAAGACTTTTTTGCATATGACGTGTATCTTCCGGTGAGAGAAGAAATGAAAGACGATTACTAATGAAAAAGAAAATGAGATACTCTTGACGAAAATCATACCGCAAGGTCTCCGTGATTACCAGTGAAAAATGTGCACAAGAAAACACCACCCCTCCGAGAATCGGAGGGGTGGTGTTTAACATCAAGACTATTTACGTGATTCAATGATAGTTTGCGGGACCCCAGTAGTAAAGAAATCAGAATTTCTTACTACAGGGCAAACCTTCGAAGAAGAAGTTGGGTGTGATGATTACTTACGCGACTCAATTATAGTTTGTGCCACGTTAGGAGGTACGGCTTCGTAGTGGTCGAACTCCATCGTGAATGAGGCACGGCCCTCTGACATAGAGCGGAGCGTCGTGATGTAGCCGAACATTTCGGCAAGCGGTACCTTAGCGTCTACCACCTTGTTGAGTCCCCTTTCACTGACGTTCTCTACCTGTCCGCGTTTTGATGCGAGATGGCCAGTCACATCACCGAGGAATTTGTCTGGAGTGACGACCTCTACCTTCATAATCGGCTCGAGAATAACCGCACGCGCACGCTTACAGGCGTCTTGCACGGCTTGTGAACCGGCAATCTTGAAAGCGATTTCAGATGAGTCGACATCATGATACGAACCGAAGGTGAGCTCTACCGAGACATTGACCAGCTGAAAGCCAGCAACCACACCACGTTCCAATCCTTCCTTCACACCTTTCTCAACGGCCGGAATGAATTCTACGGGAATGACACCACCCTTGATAGAGTCGATAAACTCGAAATGGTCGTATCGGCTGACATTCTTTTTGACCTTAGCTTCCGGATCGATAGGCTTCATTGGACGCACGGTGACTTTAACGTGACCGTACTGACCGCGTCCGCCAGTCTGGCGAATGTATTTACATTCGGCCTCCGCTTCACCTTGAATGGTTTCTCGATAGGCGACCTGCGGCTTCCCTACGTTTGCCTCCACACTGAATTCACGTTTCATGCGATCCACCATAATCTCAAGTTGGAGTTCCCCCATGCCCATGATGACTGTCTCCCCCGTCTCCGCGTCGCTCTTGATCTTGAAGGTAGGATCTTCATCAGCAAGACGTTTGAGTGCAAAACCCATTTTCTCTTGGTCAGCTCTTGTCTTCGGTTCAATACGCAGTGAGATGACTGGGTCAGCGAATTTAATCGCTTCAAGTACAACAGGGTTTGTCTCATCACAAAGCGTGTGCGAGGTCCTCGCTTCCTTTAAACCTACGGCGGCCGCGATTTCTCCAGCGAATACTTTCTTCACCTCTTCACGCTTGTCGGCTTGCAGACGCACGATGCGAGAAAGTCGCTCGCGGTTACCGGTGGTAGAGTTATAGACATAGGATCCCGCCTCAACGCTTCCGGAATAAACACGAAAGAATGCGAGCTGGCCGACGAATGGGTCAGTCTGAAGTTTGAACACAAGCGCGGAAAATGGCTCTTCATCGCTTGCGTGACGCACGACTGGTTGTCCGCTCTTTACCTCAATGGCTCTCGTGGCTGGCATGTCGAGAGGAGACGGAAGGTAGTCGACAACCGCATCGAGCACAAGCTGTACACCCTTATTCTTGAGAGCGGAACCGGTAAAGACAGGAAAAATCTTGTTCGCAATAACCGCTTTGCGGAGTGTTGCTTTGAGCACCTCGAACGAAGGTTCTTTACCTTCAAGATACTGACCCATGAGTACATCATCTTGCTCGACGATTTTCTCGACGAGCTCGGCACGATATTTCTTCGCCTCTTCTACGTAGTCGGCAGGAATCTCCTTTTCAATTACCTCAATCCCCTTCTCTCCTTGAAAGTCATAGGCCTTCATTTTAAGCAGGTCGACAACACCCTCGAAGTGTTCTTCGAGTCCGATCGGTATCTGTAGGCGCACCGCGTGCTTACTTAGTCGGTCAAGAATAGACGCATACGATTTCTCAAACGAAGCGCCCATGCGGTCGAGTTTGTTGATGAAACAGATACGAGGAACATTACCTTCGTCAGCATAACGCCAGTTGGTTTCGGACTGAGGCTCGACACCGGCAACACCGTCGAAGACAACAACCGCTCCGTCAAGAACGCGAAGTGAGCGCTTCACCTCTACGGTAAAGTCGATATGTCCGGGAGTGTCAATAACATTGAAACGATGTTTCTTCGAAACATCGGCCTTGGGCATATAGGTTGGGTTCCAAAAACAAGTAATAGCGGCGGCGGTGATGGTGATACCGCGTTCACGCTCCTGTTCCATCCAGTCGGTGGTTGTCTCTCCTTCATGCACCTCACCAATCTTGTGAATCATTCCGGTGTAAAACAAAATACGCTCGGACGTGGTGGTCTTGCCGGCGTCGATGTGGGCGATGATTCCGAAGTTACGAACTTTTTCGAGGGGGTAGTCTCTATTCATACAATACGAACTTACGAACTAAAGATACGAAATTACGAACAAAAGGGGTAAAAAGAAAATGCCTCAAAGGCATTGACTAGAATAGCGTACTGGGGGCAAAAATGCAAAATCAAATCCGTTTCTGGACCATCTTATACACGACACTTCTATGTCCGATTATCAGTATCTTAACGATGCGTCCTTCAATCCTGAAAATAATTCGGTAATCACCCACGCGTAATTTTCTGTATCCGGCGATAGAGCGACGAAGCGGTTTACCGTACAAGTCCGGGTGGGTAGTTAATTTTGTTTCAATTGCCACTCGTATTTCATTTTGCCAAAACGTAGATAAAAGAGGGATGTCTTCCTTAGCAATTAAGTGATGATATGCAATATGAAATCTTATTTCCATACCTCTTCGTGCGTGAGGAATCGTACTCCCTTCGTGTCTCGCGCACGTGCCAAGGCATCCCACGCCGAATCCTCCTCAAGCTCGAGAGCGAGATTAAGCAACTCCGCCGCCTTGGTAGCGAGTGGCACGCGGTCACGTTTGGCAAGCGCCGTTAGAGCGCGGTCACTCTCTTTCGAGACACTAATATTTATTCTGTTTTTTAGTGTAGCCATATTCAGAGTGTATCAAAAGTGTATCACCTAAGTCAAACGGCCATTTGAACAATGCGATCTCTTTCCCCCCCATTTTTACTTCCAAGGAGGGGTTAGGGAGTAGCAGGGGCAGATGGAACAAGAAAAAGTACTCCCCCACCCGAAGGAATCCCCTTTGCACAGTTTGTGGACACTTGATATCTATGAACGTAGCCAACGGTAAAGAATCGTAAGTTCTACCGCTGTTTCTCCTGTACGTTATTCTTAGACGGCCGCCCCGATAAGGCTGTACCAATTAAAAGTGTTAGGAGACCGATACTCATTCCTGGCACTGCGACGAACCAAAAAAGGAATCCAGCTACGATATCGGGATTGTAGCCGACAGCAAAGAAAATGTCGTAAGTTTTGTATCCGACAAGAAGTCCTAAGAAAAGTAAGAGTGCTCCGATAATCTGAAATCCATTAAGTGTTGTTTTCATCTCTGAATTGTAGCATGACTTCAAAGGGTTATAGGTTGGTGGACAACGAAAAAAGCGGGCTTCCCCGCTTTTCTTTTCCTTTCTGTCCCAGACTTGCCCCGTGGCAGTCTTCGGCTTTACGGGGTTACCAAGCAAAGTGAGCAAACGCTTTGTTGGCCTCGGCCATCTTGTGCACGTTTTCGCGTTTCTTCACGGCATCACCTTCGTTCTTGGCGGCGAGCATGAGTTCCTCGGCAAGTTTCTCGCGCATAGGCTTCCCTTTCTTCCCTCGTGCGGCGCCAATGAGCCAGCGGAATGCGAGTGCGGTCCGTCGATCAGGGCGAACCTCAACAGGTACTTGGTAGTTAGCACCACCAACACGTCGTGAGCGAACCTCCATGAGAGGAGTGATGTTCTTCAACGCATTATCAAACACTTCAAGAGGATTCTCGATTTTCTGCTTTTCTTTGATGATCGCCATCGCGCCGAATACAATCTTGCGGGCGGCTTCTTTCCTCCCGTCCTGCATGACGTAGTTAATAAGCTTCGTCACTTTTTGTGAGTTGTAAATGGCGTCTGGTGCCAGTTCTTTTCGGCTTTTTGCTTTTCGTCTCATATTTTTATCATGCGAATAATTCGAATAGGGAACGAATCTGCGAATAGTTACGAATCAGAATCTCACTTCTTTGTTCTTATTCGAATATATTCGTTGATTCGAAAGGATTCGTTAATTCGTATTATTATGCTTTCTTAGGACGTTTAGCTCCATACGAACTGCGTCCTTTCATACGCTTCTCGACACCACCGGCATCGAGTACGCCACGGACAATCTGATAACGAAGGTTAACGTCTTTTACACGACCACCGCGAAGAAGTACCACCGCGTGCTCTTGCAGGTTATGCCCCATTCCCGGTATATAGGCAGTGACTTCCATACCATTGGTAAGTCGGACACGGGCGATCTTTCGGATAGCTGAGTTTGGCTTACGGGGAGTCTTGGTGGTTACTTTCGTGCAGACACCGCGCTTAAACGGCGCGTTGTAATAAACCGGCTTGTTTTTGAGAACATTAAAGCCTTTCATGAGCGCCGGGGTCTTGCTCTTATAGGGAGCAGTTGTGCGCTTTCGTTTGACGAGTTGATTGATGGTCGGCATAAACAAGTAGTGGGCAATACTGTAATACAGTAGCCTGAAAAAAGCAACCGCTAGAGGGAGGAGATACCCGTTAACCCCGAAAAAATGAAACCGATAACGGGCGTAAGGTACTGCCACAAGAAGACAATGAAGAAGAGTACGATGAAGAAACCATAGCGTTCCAACGACTCTCGTACATGTTGCAGATGGTACGGCAAGAAAGAAAACAAGATTTTTGACCCATCGAGTGGAGGAACGGGAACGAGATTAAAGATAGCTAATACGATATTCATAATAACAACTAGAACGGCAATATGCAGAAATGAGGGTGATAGAACTTCTCCACCGAACCGAACCACGAGCCCAAATACCGTCGCAATAAAGATGTTAGCTAGAGGTCCCGCTCCAGCAACCATCGCTTCACCATGCTTCCCTTTTAGATTATAGGGATTCACTGGCACAGGTTTCGCCCATCCGAACATAACACCCGCACTCATAAAGAAGAGTGCCATCGGTACCACTATTGAACCTATAGGATCGATATGAGATAGCGGATTAAGCGAAAGCCTACCTTGTAACCGCGCGGTTGGGTCTCCAAGGTAATTTGCCATGAGGCCATGAGAAACCTCATGTGCCACGACGGACACAATCAAGATGAGAATTGAAAAAATGGCATCAAGTTGCATATTTGTGATTCTATGATACCATTTCCGAGCTTATTCATACATCTTTTCTTCTTGTCCTGTTCGTAATTTCGTATTAGTTCGTAGTTCGCATTGTTATGAAAACTTGCCCTATCACCAAAAAAGGTCCTCAACGAGCCGGTGGCTACAGCAACCGCACTCGCGCGACACAGTTCAACCCGACCGGGATGAAACGACGTCAGCTTAACCTGCAGAAAAAGCGCATCTACATTCCTGAGCTCAAAAAGACTATGACTATGGTTATCTCCACGAAGGCCATTAAGACGATCCAGAAAAGAGGAGCGTACGCAACACTCAAGAAAGCGGGACTGATTTAAAGAAAGCTTTTAGCTTCTGGATTCGACTGGCTCACCATCCCGAAGAACTTGAGGGATAGCTGATAGCTTATAGAAAAGCACAAACAGAATACCCGCCTTGCGCATCTGCGTAAGGCGGGTATTCTATGGATAGATATGAAAAAGTTATTTTCCGTTATATGGAGAATGGCTTTAGCCATTTTCTTCATCCTATTCCTGATGCTCCCGGCCATCTATGCGTATGCACCTAGTTTTGTTAGTTTGACATATCTAGTCCTTACTGGACTGGCAATACTGCTTGCCCACGGAAACGATGACTCTACTCATCACGAAATACAGTCGACTAAAGAGCCGTCACGAAAAGCATGCGAAAAGGCTTTCGAAAAACTCCAACAATGGACGTCCGAGAACGTTATAAACGCAGAAAACTTCGGCTACCACAAGCAGCTTACGGAGGAGTGTGAACGCTATTTGGATAGACATCTGATGAGCTATCCATATGACGAGGTACTCCCCCTTTTCAGGTGGTATAGAGCCTACATCAACCGTTCCTACGACTTCACTATTAAGAAATGGTAATTCAGCCAGAACCGACTTCTGGCTATTTTTTTACTCGAATAGTCTCCCCATCCGATTCCATCACTACCCTCCCCTGAAGATCGGTTCGTAGCACTTCCACTCCAAATTGAGAAAGTGTGTCGAGTGTTTCTTTGTGAGGATGCCCGTAACTGTTCCCCTTTCCATCAGAGATCACAGCGTACAGTGGAGACACATATCCTACAAACTCCGGAGAGGTTGAGGTACGCGACCCATGATGTCCTACCTTTAGCACATCGCTGTGCAAGCTCTTTCCGTCAAGCGAATCAAGGTATTTTTCGATGTTTTGTGGAGCGTCACCGGTAAACAGAATAGAAGTGTTGCCGTACACCAGTCTACCTACAAGGGATCCGTCATTCGTCGCAAGTCCCGAAATCTCTCGGTCAGGGAAAAGCACTTCAAAATATACACCGCCTCCCAACTCTATTTTTTGTCCGCGAAGCGCGGTAACTTTGACGGCTTTCTCTTCCACTATTTTCTCCTCAAGCGCCTTATATTCACTTGAAGCTCCCA
>CALRDB010000026.1 GCA_943354745.1 Candidatus Nomurabacteria bacterium
ACGTCATCTTGCGTAGAAAGGGGATTGGAAGCACAAAGGCGAAGCGTCGCTCCACCGGCTTTGAGGGCGAGCATCAAGTTCGCCGTCTCGGTCGTTACATGAAGGCAAGCACCGATGCGGATACCTTTAAATGGCTTTGACTTTGCAAACTCTGCGGAAAGTCCAGCGAGTACTGGCATGTCTTTCGCTGCCCACTCAATGCGTGATTTTCCTTTTGAAGCGAGTTTTTTGTCTTTTATGTCGTAAGCCATAATGCGAATATGCGAATGAGATTCGAATCAACGAATAATGCGAATAAGATAAAATCAGGCCATACTGTATCGTTTTTCTATACCAAACGCAAACCCGCCCCGACTAACTAGTCGGGGCGGGTTTCTTCTCTGGGCTAGTTCCTATTGTGTCACTGCTGGAGTGGTGGCTGATGGTGCCGTTCCCTTTGTACCTGGAGCTACTGCCTTAATCGGTAGTGGCTGTACCTTTACGCCTGCTTTGATGTCCTGAACTTTCTGCTTCGTCTCCTGTCGTTGTGTTTGGATGTTTGCCTTCACTTCCTCACGTTTTTCCTTTGCCTCAGTGCGAACTTCCTTGATCTTCATCTTCGCTTCCTCTTTCTTTTCCTTTCCTGCGGCTCGGGTTGCTTCATTCTTCGCCTTCATCTCTTTCCGAATAGCTTCAATCTTTGTCTTATACTCCTCTCGCAAAGCTTTGATTTTTCCTTCCATCTCTTGGTTCAACGCTTTGACCCGCATTTCTGTATCCTTTTGTACCTGTCCAACTTCCACTGTTGCAGGGGTTGGTTGGGTTACTACCGCTGGTTGCACGCTTGTCGTTGTAACTACAGGGACTGCTGTCGTGACTTCAGCCGTCTGAGCGAACACTGCGCTTGCCGCAAAGAGTGTTGCAACCGCACCGGCACTTACAAATTTCTTCATATAGTGTGAGTTTATTACATTAATAATCGTCCCTAATGAGGACAGAATGAGTATAACAGACTGAGTCTTTTAAGGCGATTGTGTATAGCCATCGGCTTAATGATGTACGGCATGTTGTTTCGACCTTTGTTTTGGGAAGCAGTTTCGGGATCGTTTCTTGTGCCACACCTACTACATGTAGTGAAGGCAGAAAGATATCCATGAAAATGCTATGCTCTACTACAACACTCGAGCTGATGCTATTTCGTAGACAAGAAAGAAAAGGTGTAGTTAAATTTTTCAGCATCTAAGATATCAGTCTAACTAAGTAAAGAAAAAACAATGGACAAAAATAATCTTAAGCAAGAACTTACTCCCGAGCAGTATCGTGTGACGCAAGAGAAGGGGACGGAGGCGCCCTTTACGGGGAAGTTCGTGAGCCATCACGAAAAGGGGATGTATACCTGCGTTGTGTGCGGAAAACCATTATTTCCCTCCGACACAAAATTCGATTCCGGCACCGGCTGGCCAAGTTTTGACCAAGCGATTCCAGGAGCGGTGACGTTTAAGGAAGACAGCGACCACGGGATGAAACGCACCGAAATCACCTGTACTAACTGTGGCGCGCACTTAGGTCACG
Source organism: Candidatus Nomurabacteria bacterium (assembly GCA_943354745.1). GTDB lineage: Bacteria > Patescibacteriota > Minisyncoccia > Phycocordibacterales > UBA10002 > UBA10002. The sequence continues at coordinate 1,552 of CALRDB010000026.1, forward strand.
TTTTTGACGACGGACCAACAGATACGGGAAAGCGGTATTGCGTCAATTCGGTTTGTCTTAATTTTGATAAAAAAGATAACTGATAAATATGTCCTACAGTGATTCATTATTGCCGGTGATACGACAGGTTCGGAAGATAGTCTTGCCTTCTTATGGGAACATTGCAGTGACCGCGTTTAAGGATGCGTCATTCGCTTCTGCGGTGACCGAGAAAGATGTTGCCGTCGAGGCGTTTTTGAGAACAGGGTTCGCTAAGCTCTATCCCGATATCTCTTTTGTAGGTGAGGAAAATGGAGGAGACCGAAGTAAGGAACGTTTCTTCTTGGTCGACCCTATAGACGCCACGGGAAATTTTGTCCGCGGGCTTCCGTTTTGCACGACCATGGTCGCACTTATTGAAAAAGGAGAAGTGATTTTCTCGGCTATCTATGATTTCGTGACCGATACGATGTACAGCGCGGAGAAAGGAAAAGGAGCAAAGAAAAACGGCGCCCCTATTACTGTGAGTAACAGGACTTTACAGAAGGCAACTCTTGGGTGGGAAACGCACCTGAGTGTACCCGCGCATATGGCTACCGTCGCTAAACTTGAGGCACAGTGCTGTTTGTTTAAGGTGACTGCATCCGGATATGAATTCGCCATGATTGCGGAAGGACGACTTGATGGACGGGTTACCTTTGATCCGTACGGAAAAGATTATGATTTTGCCCCCTGCGCTCTCCTTGTTAAGGAAGCTGGAGGTGTGGTTGCCAATATCGGCAAGACAACCTATGACTACCGGAATGTTAATTTTATTGCAACGAACCCTGTAATCTTTAAAGAGTTAACTGAGGGTGCTGATGCACTCTTTCCTATCCTTTAATCTATGTCTTCAATTGTCGTCAAAGCGATGCTCATTGTGCGGAACGGCGACAAACTTTTGTTTTCTCGTGGTCATGATACTGTGAAAAAAGAAGCGTTCCTCCGCCCACTCGGCGGACACGTGGAGTTTGGCGAGACAGGAGCCGAAACGATTAAACGGGAAATGCAGGAAGAGGTCGGGTGTGACGCGCTTGACGTACGGTTCGTGTCGGCGTTTGAAAACCTTTTTACGTACAATGGAAAGCCAGGGCACGAAATCATTTTTATGTATGAGGGGAAGCTCGCCGACGAGTCTCTCTATCGAAAAGACAAATTTATGTTTATGGAAGGAAAACGCGAAACCGAAGCCGGTTGGTATTCCAAGCAAGATGTTGAAAAGGAAGGAAGCGCAGTCTATCCTCCGTTTTCGTATTTTAAGCAATAAGAAATCCGCCGTAGGATTTCTCGGTAGTTGGTGTCGTTATGAATTTACAAGTACTAATGCGTAATTTCCTTGTGTAGCTTCTTGGTCATTCATTGAGTATGCGATACTACACGTATGCGTATTATTGCTCACTTAGATATGGATGCCTTCTTTGCTTCGGTAGAAGAGCGTGATCGGCCGTATCTAAAAGGGCAGCCGATCGCTGTGGGTGCGGACCCGCAAGGAGGACAAGGGCGCGGGGTTATTTCCACCGCGAACTACCCAGCACGCGCCTATGGTATCAAGAGTGCGACACCCATTCGCAAAGCGTGGGAACTTTCGGAAGCGGCGCGGAAAAAAGGATTGCCTCCGGTGGTGTTCATTTCGTCTGGCTTCCGCACATACGGAGCAGTGTCCGAAAGATTGATGCAGGTTATCCGGTGTCATTTGGAGACGACACAAAAGAATCTGTTTGAGACAAACCCCCCCTTATTGGAGCAAGTATCGGTGGATGAATGTTACTTTGACCTTTCGTTTGCCGGCAGTTTTGAGAGAGCAAAAAATCTAGCTGAGAAGATAAAGAAGGATATCCTCCAAAAAGAGGAACTTTCTTCTTCAGTCGGTATCGGCCCAAATAAACTTATCGCTAAGATCGCTTCTGACTTCCAAAAACCCAACGGCCTTACCGTCATTGAACCGGAGGAAGTCATGGATTTTCTCGCCCCGCTCTCAGTGCGGAAAATCCCGGGTGTCGGACCAAAGGCAGAAGAAAAACTCGCTCGTCTCCGCGTACGTACCATCGCCGACGGTCGAAAACTAAGTGAGGAAAGACTGAAGGGGATTCTTGGAAAGTGGGGAAGTGAACTCTACCGCAAACTCCGAGGTGAAGACGATTCGCCTGTCGTGAGCGAAGCGCCACCCGCGAAATCCATCGGGGAACAAGAAACGCTTCCCGAAGATTCGCTCTCTATGAAAGTCCTTATTCCGTACGTGGAGCGGCAGGCGAAGAATCTCATCAGTTATATGGCAAAGGAGGGGTTCACGGCGTTTCAAAGGATTGTCCTCACGGTCCGCTTTTCGGACTTCGAAACCGTTTCCCGCTCTCGGACGCTTCAGGAGCCGACGGGGAGCGCGGAGATACTCCGCCGGAATGTTACGCAAATGTTTTTCCCGTTTCTCGACCGTCAGGAGAATCCGCGGAAGAAAAAAATCCGTCTGGTTGGGGTACGAGTTGAAAAGTTATCTTAATTTTTCCTCTCATATCTGTAACCGCACTATTTTCTTATTCGCGCGAATAAGAAAATAGATAGGGCACAGCAAGATGTACGAGATGGTAGGAGGTTGTTATACTGAAATGTATGAACGAACGACGGAAGAAAGCGGTTAAGCAAATGGCGTTTGGGGTGATACTGCTCGTGATAGCGGGAGTATCGTACTCATTTACTCCTGCTCAATCGACAAAAGTCTCAACTTTTTCAGAATGTGCGGAGGCAGGAAATCCCATAATGGAGAGTTATCCGAGGCAGTGTAAAACAAAAGACGGAAAGATGTTTAAAGAAGATATCGGCAATGAACTTGAGAAAGACGATCTTATCCGTATTTCCGAACCGAGACCGAACAGTGTGGTGACAAGCCCTTTTAAGATTTCCGGCATGGCGCGAGGGAGTTGGTTTTCTGAAGGTTCGTTTCCTGTTCGGATTGTTGATGGAAATGGGGAGATTCTCGCACGTGGGGTCGCAGAGACAAAAAGTCGTGGGCTCACTAAGGAGTTCTTCTCATTTGCAGGAGAGCTTTCTTTTTCTACACCTACGACTACTACCGGCATGTTATTTCTCGATAAGGATAGTCCGTCAGGATTGCCGGAGTATGCCGATACACTTTGGGTGCCGATCCGCTTTTCCCACCCTTTGTAAGGAAGTTAACACAGCCATCGTCAAAAAAGCCGCCTTAGAGAAAGGCGGCACTGCTACTGTTTGAATTCATTCGTATTGATCGAGAAGAACGTCAAAAACCAAACAGCACCTCTCTCCGAAAACTCTACCATAAGAGTGAATTTTTTTCACGTGCAGGGTTGAGAGTCCTTGTGCAGTCTGCTATGCTGTGCCTTGTCGCTGTGAACGAGGGTCCTATCCTAGAAGGATAACAACGTTCACTAAAGGATGGGTAAAAGCAGTATATTCTGCACACGTCTTGAGCACATCTTCGAATATCGGGGTGTCGTATAGTGGTAGTACGCATGCATGGGGTGCATGCAGTCCGAGTTCGATTCTCGGCACCCCGAACGAACGAATCTGAATTGCGCCGAAGTTTGTGTAGTCCAAGGAGTCCTCTGTGCCCTAACGTACAATAGAGAAGCGGCGCAACTTTTGTTGCGCCGCCACCAGTTCCCAACCAGGACCCTCCTTAAGTTGTTTTCACTGAGAGGAAAGAGCGAACCACTTCTGTAGTGGTGTAGGGTGTTTGCTACTATTATCACTGTCGTATGCAAAAATGCAAGGAAACGCATACTATGTATCTACAATGAGTCTCATCATATATACAAAAAAAGGATGTCCATGGTGTAACGATGTGCTTGATTTTTTGCATGAGAAAAAAGTCGTCTTTGAGGAGCGTGAAGTGAGAGAGAATAAAACATTTTTCGATGAAATGGTGGCGAAAAGTGGACAAACCAAAGCACCGACACTGGATCTGGACGGTGTAATCCTTGCCGATACCGACAAAGACGCAGTTGAGACGTTTCTTAAGGAACACGCTATGGTAAGATAATACCGAATATCGGATATCTAATCTCGAAAAATATCGAATATTCAATATTAAAAGTTAAAACCTCTTTTCGAAATTCGAAATTTGGTATTCGAGATTACTTTATTTATGAAACACTATATTTGCACTGGTGGTTGTGATGGAGAGTCTGCGGTTAGTGGTGTTTGTCAGATGGAGGGCTGCAAGAGCGAGGGTGAAGCACTCACTGCCTGCAATTGCGAGGATGGTCTTCATGCAGAAGTGGATCAGGAGAAAAAAGAAGTGAATGAAGAGGGAGAGGAAAGTGAGACGGAGTAAATAAAAAGGCGGCCGCAAGGCCGTTTTTTATTTCGTATCTCTGAGAGCAAGACTTATCGGAACTCCTAAAATCATAAATAGTCCGAGTACGACAAACAAATATTGGATCGGAAGAAAATAAAGAAGCGCCGTAGCGGCGAGTGGGGCAACAGAACCTGCGACTGGGCGGAGGGTTCGCATAAGCCCAACAACTTGGGCGTCTCCCGCCTGAATTTTCTTAAAGAAGTATGTCTCCGTCATAATTTCCGCCATCGCAGCTCCCACTCGAGTCATAAAGAGGATAAGTGCGAATAGAGCAAAAGTCGGTATAGCAACAAATGAGACGAGAGTGGTCGCAAGCGACATAATCAAGAAACCAACTACCAAGAATTCTTTTTCTCCGAATACCTTATCCGCTAGTCGTCCAAGGGGGGCTTCGAGGAGAAGGAAGGGAACAAGCATAATCGAGAACATAACCCCTAACTCCTTCCATGCGAAACCCAAATGTTCATGGAGGTATATTGGTATGTAAATCGTCATAATAACAAAGAAGAATTGCAATAAAAAAGAGGCATAGAAGATTTGTCGGAGATCTTTGTTTTTCCACACTTTCCGTATACCATCGGTGAAGTGAACGGTGCGATAAAGCGGGTCTTTAAACTTTTCCAATCGCTCGGCAAAAATAAAGAGCGACGGAATGAATAACGTAGCCGCGACGAGATACACACGCCAATATTCTCCACCGACCAGTAGAACCGCTGAAAGCGCAGGAGCGATCACCCATGCAATGTTTGCCGAGGTGAGATACAGTCCTCGAACGCTTCCCGTGTCGGTATCCTTTGAATAGCTTTCGACGATAAGATCGAGGTCGAAGTAGATAAGTGAGACAAGGACGGAACTGATAATAAAAAGTGAAATTACAATCACCGGGTCCTTGAATGCGGCGATACCGATAAGGCAGGTAATTTCAGAAACGATGAAAAAGACCGTGGTGAAGTAATCCCCGATCGCTTTGAGTAGGCGGGGAATGATAATCAGCGCAACGATCGTGAGCAGGGAGGAAACGGTGTAAATCAATCCAACAAATTTCTCGGGAACAAGTGAGGAAAGAAAAGTCGAGTTTACGTAGACCGGAAGAGCGACGTGAAGTGTGTAAAAGAAAGAAAGCAGATAAACAGAAAACAGTGCGGTTTTTGAAAATCGACGGAGTGTGGCGAATGACATGAAGAGTATTATAACCTTCCTTTGGTAAATTGAACAAAAAAAGGCCGGCACCTGTTGAGATGTCGGACTGCGGTCACTGGTTTCGCTTAGCTGGCGCGACAAGTTTCTAAAAAACGTATTGTCGCCGCTTTGACCTCTGGTCGGTCAGCAAGGGGATTCAGTCTCCGCTTTTCGTCGTCGCAGTACATAAATCGAAGAAGGTGAGCGGCCACTGTGTCGCACATCTCCTCGCTGACCGACACATAAAACCGTGGGTCTTCAGGTTCGGTCGGCAACGGCCAGTAGATGGACGAATAGTGGGAGATAGGTGAATATTTCGTGGCCAATTTTGCGAACTCGGTCATCACCTCAAGCCCCGTTATTTCTCGTTGCTCCGATCCCCACAAAAGCCGATACGTTTCATTGTAGAAAAGTTCTGCCACCAACGTGTGACAATACTCATGGAGCAAGGTGTAGATCAGAATAACCCGGGCGACGTCGACGGGGACTCCTTCCAGTTGATACAGCCAGATTTCCGCTTCTTTTTTTTCGGGAGTCCATGTTGGATATCGGATATAACCTGGGATGATGGATGTCGGGCAAAGAGCTTCCTCCACTTTATCGGTCGGGAATGGTTCCTCTTTTGTTGAGTCCTTGTGGAACCACGCCGGAGCCTGACCGGAAACAACACTCAGTATCGAACGCTGGCGGGCCGTCTCCGGATACCGATGAATCACAGCGCTGATTTCCTGTTCACTGAGTAGTAGCCGTTCCTTTTCGCGCAAGACGTAAGGAGGTTTTTCCGTGCCACCTCGGTATTGTTGCACCCATTCAAGTCTGCGATTGATTTCCGCTTTGTTATCGGTAATCCAGTCAATGACCGGACCTAGATCTAATCCTCTTTTATCATTCATTCCTACCCTTTTCGGTTTTGTGTTTGTTTGTTAGGCTCAATTGTTTCTTAAGGTACCGTCAAGTCAAAGAGTCCGGTCGCTAAAGTACTACGCCATCTGCTCTTTGTCAAACGCCAAAAAGCACCATCTCCTCTCAATCGCCCCCCTTATCCGCAGGAGGACGGATCTGCCTTTGGCGGATAGAGGAAGGGTGGGAAACAACTCCCGCTCGGGAAAAATGTAGGAGTCAAACTCCTACAAATGGCTAGGATGCAAGACTTGTAGGAGTTTGACTCCTACAGGAAGCTAAACCCCGAGGAGGACGGGGATGACGATAGGACGCTTGGCGGTCTTCTGGAAAAGAAAGCGCGAGACGGCATCGGTGAGCTGGTCTTTCACGTAGTCGAAGTTGATAGGATTCATTCCTTGGGTTGTTTCTTCAACCGTCTTTTTGATGATGATGCGAGTTTGGTGAAGCAGGTCTTGTGATTCCCGGAGGTACACGAATCCGCGGGAAATAATGTCAGGAGACTTTTTGAGCTTACCCGTGCTCGAATTAATGCTCGCGATAATAACAAACATACCTTCTTCGGCGAGCATCTGGCGGTCGCGGAGTACGACTTCTTGCATGTCGCCAACCGCGAAGCCGTCTACCATAAGGGGACCATTGGGCGCCTTTTCCTTTAGTGTGGTGATCTTTTTACCGCCATCCTGTATCTCGATGACCATCGAATTATCGGGAATGACTATGTTTGATTTCGGCATACCAAGATCCTGCGCGAGTTCCGCGTGAAGCCTAAGCATGTAGTGCGTACCGTGAATCGGAATAAAGAATTTTGATTTAATTTTCTTGTGGAGCCATTCCATCTCTCCTCGGTTGCCGTGGCCAGTTGAGTGAATGTACACCTCAGAGGTACGATAATGAATAATCTTCGTGCCGTGTCGCGCGATATTATCCTTAAGATCCTGCACCGCTTTTTCGTTTCCGGGTACAATCGACGCGGAAAGAAGAACGGTGTCATTTTCGGACAGGCGGAGTTGTTTGTGGCTTTTGTTCGCGAGTCTGGTGAGTGCGGCAAATTCGTCGCCTTGCGCGCCTGTCGCAAGCACGATGATTCGGTCTGGAGGATAGTTAGCGATTTCTGTCGAGGGAATAATGGTGCCATCTTTTACCTTGATCAGACCGGCGAGGATGCAAATATCGACGTTGTTCTTCATACTCCTGCCCTCGATGACTACCTTCTTGTTACATTTTTCCGCAGCTTCGATGATGCGCCCGATGCGAACGATGTGGGACGCGAACATGGAAATGATAAGCCGTGTCTTGGTGGTACGGACGATTTCGGCAAGATTTTCCCCGACCAGACTTTCGGGAGTCGAGAAGCCTGGGTTGTCGACGTTCGTCGAATCGGTGAGAAGAAGTAGGTTGTTGTCTTTCGCAAATGGTGCGTAGACCGCCTCTTCTTCTTCGGTCGGGACGCCGTCCACATGGTCGAGTTTATAGTCACCCGGGGTGACGATATTTCCGTACGGGGTTTCGATAATGATGCCCATACAGTCGGGGATAGAGTGTGTCACTCCGAAAAAGCGGACCGAAAGGTCACCGAAGGTGACACGTCCGTTTCCCTCTATAATTTTGAAATCAAGCGGCGGTAGATGAGGAAATTCCTCTTGCCGTTTCTTTACAATGAGCGCGGTTAGGTTTCTCGTATAGATAGGCGGATTGCCAATACGATTCATAAGATAGGGGATACCGCCGATATGGTCGAGATGTCCATGAGTAATGAGAACGGCACGGATCTTATCTTTCCGTTCCTCAAGATATTTGGTGTTTGGCAAGATAAAGTCGATGCCGGGAGTCTTCGAGTCGTTAAACTGAAGTCCCATATCAATAACGATAATATCGTTTCGGAACTCGATAAGCGTCATGTTTCGACCAACTTCTTCGACTCCACCAAGACAAATCACGCGTACGCTATCTTCTTTGAGTGGTGGAATGGGTGTTGATTTCTTTGCGTCCGGGCTTGCTTCTCGGTTGTGTATCCCTCGAGGGGCACTTTCCTTGTGCATTGGCGCGCCGTGGTGGGCACTTGATGTGGTGTGTGTGGGAGACGCTCGTCGATCAAGAGGTCGGGATCGACCGAATGTTCGGTCATCGGGGCGTGGACGGCGCAGAGGAGAAAACGATCGTGTTCCTTCTGTTTTTCCGATAGGTCTCGGGGTCGGTGGGATGTTACTTCTTGGCTGTGATCCGAATGAGGGTCGGTCGCGACGGTCAAAACGAGTTGATCCGGCAAAGGCGCTTCGTGGTGCAGTGTCCTGACGAATGACTCCATTTTGGGCAGATGGAGGTGTTGTTTGCGGGGGACTCCATTTTGGAGGAAGAGCCCCGGTGTTTCGAGTACTGTTTATTGCTGGGTTGTGTCCGGGGGCGATGTAGACGCGTTCGCGGCCAGGTCGGCGGTTTCGGTTGTGTCGGTTTGGTTCCATAAATGCAGAAATTTCGAATTTCAGGTATCTGATTTCGAAAAATCTTTAACGTTTAATTTTTAATAAGTTAAATACTTTTTATTTTGCTAGAGGTGAAATGTAGTAGTCAGTTTTTTATTGCGTAAGGATAGTCCACACTTTTTCAGTCGTGATATACCAGTGGTGGACATCAAGGAATCGTTCACTAGGGATGGTTGAGTGACTAAGGGTAAATCCATGGATTTTTTCCGGGAGAACGTACATAAATTCAGGTGAATAGAGAAAGATGGCTGGAGCATCGGCACGAATGGTTTCTACTGCGCTGGTGTAATCGTGGACTCTTTTTACGGTATCGGTGGTGCGCCGTGCCTCCTCGAGCAACTTGTCCACCTTCGCGTTTGTATACATGGCGATGTTGAGTCCGGGGTCGTTACGCTGCGAGGAGTGCCAAAAAGCAAAAAGATCAAGATCACGGCCGATGATTTCGCCAAAGAGAAGTGCATCAAATTTTCTCGGTCTGATCACATTTTGGGCGAGGTCACCCTTTTCGAAAATCTGCATACGAGCCTCTACGCCAATTTTTTTCCACATTTCTTTGAGAAGTTCAGCACTTTCTCGGAGCTCCGGGACATCAGAAGTTATGAGTGAAAAAGAGAGTTTTTGAATTTCCTTCGTTTTGCCCGTCATCTTTATTTTTTCCCGAATACCGGTCTCAGTGTTTCGTATCCATTTTGCTTTGTCGAGGAGAGCGTTTGCGGTAGCAAGTCTAACTTCTGTCGAAGTCGCTACTTTTTTGCTGGAAAGTAGTAGTGGGGGGATAGGATCATTAATGGGTACGCCGTAACTAGAAAGAACGCTATCGACAATCGCCTGTTTGTCAGTTGCGAGATCAAGGGCGAGTCGGACAGGTTTTTCTGCCAAAATCGGCGCCTGATTTTGGTTGAAAAAGACGGCGAAGACACGAGGAAGTGGAGTGCGTTCAATTCGGTACCCTTTCTCCCCAAGTTCTTTCGCTGCTTTCGGGGTAATGGTGTTCATGCTTTCGATTTCGCCACTTGAAAATCCTGCGAGCAGGTCTTTTTCGCTTTGATAGAAATTGACAATAATGGTGTTTATGTACGGCCTTCCGAGCGCATACCCTTTAAATGATGACAGTTCAAAATAATAGGGGATGCCAGAGTTGTCACGCTTTATTTTCTTCACTTTGTATGGACCGCTTCCAACGGCATCAAGATTCAGGGTTGAAAAAGGGAAGTGATCCGCGTCTGCATTCTTCCAGAGATGTTTGGGTAAAATACCCAGCGTTGCGTTTTCAAGGAAAGGAGCATAGGGCTGCGTTAGGGTGAGGATTACCTCTCGGTCCCCCTTTTTTCCAGCGGTCACTCCCTCCCAGTTTGCTCGTTTCGGACTCTTAAGCGCAGAGTCTTGAGCTTTCTGAATGGTAAATAGCACATCGTCGGGGGTTACCTCTACGCCATCGTGAAAGGTGGCATGGTCTCGCAAGTGAAAGGTGTAGATAAGTCCGTCCTTAGAAATTTCGTATCGATCTGCAAGATCGGGCACCAACTTCCCATCGGGGGTTGCTTTAAGTAGTCCTGAGTAGATGAGTGCAGTGAGATCTCTATCGGCGTCAGAAGGCGCAAGGATGGGATTGATGAAACGCGGTGAACCGACAATCCCTTCGCGTAATTCTCCACCTAATGAGGGAACTTCGGTAAGAAACAGCTCGTTTGCTTTGTATAGCAGGTTGCCGGCTCCCAGAATAAGCATAACGATCAAAATCGTGGAAAGTACTTTTTCCACCGGAGAGAATTCGTTTAGAGCACGTTCTAGTAGGTCGACTTTTGGCAGGCGGTAGTGCTTTGTAAATAGAGTTTTTAGGTTTTTCACAACAATGAAGTATACGAAAATACGAATTATGCGAATATACGAATCGCTACGAATAAAGCCTTCATATGTAGCAATTCGCAGGACCTTAATTCGTATTTTTGTATGTCTAGCGAATGACCAGAGCGATGAGTGTTGAAATCACGAACAATACGGCAATGATGATACTCGAGGTAAAGAGGGTTTTTTCGAATCCTCGCTTTGTGTGGAAACCTGCACTGAAGTTGTCACCAAACGCACCACCGAGGCCGGCAGCAGACTGTTGAAGTAATATGGCGGCTATCAGTAATACTGAAAGCCCGATTTGGACGTAGGGTAGTATCCCTTGGAGAGTCTGCATTGGGAGGTACTATAGCATATCGGCAGAAATAGGCAAACGACCTTCTTAGGTCGTCTCTGTGACGAAGCAGCAGCGGAGTAGTCGTAGACTAAGGCAGGGATCCAGATTTTGCATAAAAAAATTCGCAGGAGAGGTGGCTCCTGCGAAGACGTGCTTCTGCTTTTACTTCTTTTTTCCTTTCCTCTCCTTCCATTTTTTCCTGCGAAGAGGAGGTCGAGTCATTGTATTCGGTGACCTTTTTCTGCAAAACAGATCAATGAAGTGTTGGTTACAATCAACGATTTTCATCCGACCGAGCATGCTTCCCGGCCTCAATTTGTTCGGCATTTGTATCCTTTCGGTAACCCCTCTTGGTTTGTGGAAGGGGTGCCCCTATATAAATAGTAAAAAGTCATCCTGTCAAGTTTGCATAGGGTCGGAAAAATCAATATACTGGCTCCACTAAGTCCTATATTTTTAGGGCTATTTGGTAACAAGTAGTCTACTTTAACAGTTTAATCTTTTGCTATGGCAAAACCAACAAAAAAAATCGTGAAGATTTCAAGCGCAGCGAACACCGTACAGGGCGACAACAGCAAGGTTAAACCGCTTGGCGATCGCGTACTGGTGCGTGAATTAAAGAAGGAAGGGGAACGTTCAGTGTCGGGCATTATTATTCCTGAGACTGTAGGCGAAGACCGTGGAGCACGGAAAGGAGAAGTTATTGCTGTCGGTCCTGGCAAGTTTGACGACGGAGTGCTTGTTCCGATGGGTGTGAAAGTGGGCGACAAAGTGCTGTTTCAGTGGGGCGACAAGCTCACGATTGACGGAGAGGAGTATGAAATGGTGAATGAGAGTGCAATTTTAGCAATCATTAAGTAAGCGAGATACGAATGCTACAAATTAACGCACGAATGCTGCGAATACACGAATAGAGAAGACGGCGGAATTCGTAGATTAGTAGCATTCGCATTGTAATTCGTTGCATTCGTATCAAACATTTATGGCAAAACAAATTCTTTATAGTGAAGATGCACGAAAGGCGCTGAAACGCGGTGTGGACGCAGTCGCAAACGCCGTGAAGATTACGGTTGGTCCTCGTGGACGAAACGTAGTGCTTGATAAAAGCTATGGAGCACCGACCATTACGAACGATGGCGTTTCTATTGCTAAGGAGATCACCCTCAAAGACAAGTTTGAGAACATGGGTGCGGAAATCGTGAAGGAGGTCGCCGAGAAGACGAACGATGTCGCTGGTGATGGAACCACTACGAGCGTGATTTTAACCCAGGCGATTATTACCGAAGGACTTCGCCAGACAACCATGGGGGTGAATCCGATGGGAGTTCGTGTTGGTATTGAACGTGCGGCAGAGAAAGTTGTGGAAGCGCTTAAGGCGATGGCTACTCCTATCAAGACTAAAGACGAAATCAAGCAGGTCGCGACTATTTCTGCTGAATCGGCTGAACTTGGTGAGAAGATTGCCGAGACTATCAATAAAGTGGGAAAGGATGGTGTGGTGACCGTAGAGGAATCTCAAGCTGTCGGTATTGAATACGAGGTGGTTAAAGGTTTGCAGTTTGATAAGGGCTACGTGTCTCCTTATATGATTACCAATGCTGAGCGCATGGAAGCGGTCATGGAAGATGCGTCAATTTTGGTAACGGACCGAAAAATCGGAGGCATCAAAGAAATCCTCCCATTTCTCGAAAAGCTCGCGCAGACAGGAAAGAAGGACCTCGTTATTATTGCGGAAGATATCGAAGGTGAGGCGCTCACAACCTTTGTACTCAACAAACTTCGCGGCTCATTTAACGTGATCGGTATCAAGGCTCCTGGATATGGCGACCGCAAGAAAGATATGCTCGCCGATATTGCCGCGACCATTGGCGCAACGGTGGTGTCTGAAGAGGTTGGCCTCAAATTCGAATCGGTAGGGCTTGATGTACTCGGAGGTGCGCATCGCGTTATTGCCACGAAAGATGAGACGACTATTGTCGGAGGAAAGGGAAAGAAATCAGACATTGACGCACGTGTTGCCCAGCTTCGCAAACAGAAAGAACAAAGCGATTCCAAATACGACAAAGAGAAGATGGATGAACGTATCGCCAAGCTTTCCGGTGGAGTTGCTGTTATTAAGGTGGGTGCCGCGACCGAGACCGAGATGAAGTATTTGAAACTTAAAATTGAGGACGCGGTGAACGCGACTAAGGCCGCTATCGCGGAAGGTATCGTCTCCGGAGGAGGCGTTGCGCTCATCAAAGCGGCACAGAAGGCCAAGCATTGGATTGAGACTGAAAAAAATAAAGCGAAGAATGAGACGACGAAGGAGTTTGA
>CALRDB010000027.1 GCA_943354745.1 Candidatus Nomurabacteria bacterium
CGGAAAGAATCTGCAGTATATTCGCTTATGGCGACCATTATGCCTTGGTTTAAACGCTTTTTTATCGCTTCTGTTATCTTCTCTCTCTTCGCGGGATGTGTTTCCCTTTATGGTTTTTGGCGAGGAGGTAATACGGTATCTCGTCAGAACATCTCCATCGATGTTGTCGGTCCCGTAGGTACTGGTGCTGGAGAGGAAATGAGTGTCGAAGTCACGGTGGGTAACGCCAACAAACTTGACCTCGCTTCAGTCGATCTTGTTGCGGAGTTTCCTGATGGTACGCGAAAGCCCGGCAATCTTTCAGAGGCGCTTCTTCGCCATCGCGAATCGCTCGGGCCACTCGTTGCCGGTGGACATCTGACTCGGAGAATCTCAATTGTTCCCTTTGGTGAAGAGGGGGAGAAGAAAGATATTTCCATAACACTCGAATATCGAACCAAAGAGTCGAATGCTATTTTTTCAAAGAAAACCGATTACGAGTTTACTATTAGCTCAGCGCCAGTGACGCTCAAACTCGGAATTCCGAAAGAGGTCAATTCCGACCAAATCTTTGAAATGAAAGTTGAACTGGCTTCTAATGCGAGCTCTCTGCAGGAAAAGTTGCTCGTCAAAGCTCAGTACCCATTTGGTTTCCAATTTGTAGAAAGCGAACCGGCTCCGTCTTTCGGGAAAGATGGGTGGTTTGTCGGCGATCTGCAACCCAAAAGTAAGAGAACCGTTCTTATTAGAGGCAAAATTCAAGCAACCGAAGAGGCGGAACGTACCTTCCATTTCTCCGTAGGGACACAAAGTCGTAAGGACGAGAAGCAGATTGAAACCACCTTCTTAAATGAATCTCCGACTGTGGCTATCAAAAGGCCATTTCTTACGCTCGACCTGCTCGTGAATGGAGAGAAAGGGAAGACGTTTATCGGAAGAAGCGGACAGACGATGCGTGCTGATATTTTGTGGGGGAATAACCTGACCACTAAGATAACTAATCTTGAGATTACTGCCCGGCTCGTAGGAGACATCTATAATCGAACGTCGGTTTCTGCAAACGGAGGATTTTATGATTCAAATACCGGTACGGTACTCTGGGATCAACAGAAGACAGCACGGTTCGCGGTAGTGGAACCGGGTGAAAATGGAACACTCAGTTTTTCTCTCTCGACACTTTCAGTGGCCACAAATCCTTCCTCTTTCAAAAATCCGCAAATGACTATTGAGGTCACGGCGAAAGGTAAACGCCTCGATGAACTTGGACAGTATCAAAATGTTTCCTCAACCGTTACCAAAGAAGTTAAAGTTGCTACCGCGCTCTCACTTTCGGCAAGACTTCTTCATGCTGATGGACCTTTCACCAATGTCGGTACCGTTCCACCGAAGGCTGAACAAGAGACTGCCTATACTATCGTGTGGTCCCTCTCGAATGCGTCAAACGGCGTGACGAATGCGGTTGTATCATCGGTACTTCCTTCGTATATGCAATGGCTCGGTCAGACAAATCCTGCTTCTGAAAAGGTAGTGTACAATCCTATTGGAGGAGGAATTGTCTGGAATGCTGGGGAAGTTGAGGCTGGCGCAGGAGTAGGGGCGACACCGCGTGAGGTATCCTTCCAAGTTTCAATTCTTCCGAGTCTAGGTCAGGTTGGGACAACGCCCACTATTGTGGGGGAGACTACCGCGCGAGGTACCGATCGGTTTACTGGTGTTGAGGTGAGTAGTAATACTCGTCCTGCACTTACGACGAAGTCACTCAGTGATCCTGGGTCTACCGCGGAGAGCGGAGTAGTTATACGGTAACTGGAACAAGTAACTCGTAACTTGGACCGGACAGATACGTCTTCGTTCGGCAGTAGGTCACTTTACTTTTCTTTCAATAACCCTTTAAATAAAGCCATGTCAGAAAAAGCTGAAGCAAGTGTAATGGAAAAAGTGGTTGCGCTCTGTAAACGACGCGGTTTTGTGTATCCAGGTTCTGAAATTTATGGTGGGCTTTCGGGAACATGGGATTACGGTCCGCATGGCGTGGCACTTAAACAGAACATCAAGAATCTTTGGTGGAAAAAATTTGTGACCGACAGGGAGGATATGTTCGGTGTGGATGCGGCAATTTTAATGAACCAGAAAGTATGGCAAGCGAGCGGTCACGCTACCGGTTTTTCCGATCCGCTTGTCGAATGCAAGAAGTGTAAACGACGGTTCCGCACCGATCAGATTCCCGATAAAACGAAGTGTCCCGAATGCGAAGGAGTGCTCGGTGAAGAGCGACAGTTCAATATGATGTTTAAGACACATGTTGGAGCGACTGAAGGCGAGACCTCGGTTTCGTATCTTCGTCCTGAGACCGCGCAGGGGATGTTTGTGAATTTTAAAAATGTGCGTGATTCGTTTAATCCAAGGTTGCCCTTTGGATTGGCTCAAATCGGGAAAGCATTCCGCAATGAGATTGCTCCGAGAGATTTTACCTTTCGTGCGCGCGAATTTGAGCAAATGGAAATTGAGTACTTCGTTGATCCGAGGGATACGAAGAAGGTAACAGAGTTGTTTGATGCATGGTTCGAGTCGCAACTCGCCTTTCTTACAGACCTTGGACTCTCAACCGCCAAAATTCATAAAATTGAAGTCCCTGCTTCCGATCGCGCGCATTATTCAAAACGCAGTATCGATACCGAGTTTGATTTTCCTTTTGGGCAGAAAGAACTGTTCGGTCTTGCTTATCGCACGGACTATGACCTCAAGGCGCACACTGATTCAAGTGGAGTAGACCTCTCATATTACGACGAGGAAACGAAAGAACGCTTTATCCCACACTGTATCGAACCAACGTTTGGTGTCGACCGCTTAGTGCTCGCGATTTTGACTGATGTGTACACTGAAGACACGATGGGAGATGAACCCCGCGTGTACTTGAAGTTCAAGCCATCCATCGCGCCAATCAAAGTTGCCGTCTTCCCGCTTCTCAAAAATAAGCCGGAGCTCGTTGCGAAGGCGAGGGAGGTATTCACGATGCTCAAGAAAGAGTTCGGATCGGTAATGTTTGACGACAACGGCAACATCGGCAAGCGCTATCGCCGGCAGGACGAAATCGGTACACCATTCTGTATCACCGTTGACTTTGACACTATTGAGAAGGACCAAGCGGTCACCGTCCGCGATCGCGACAGCGGGAAGCAGGAGCGGGTATCAATTACTGAATTGATAGCTTCTCTTAGAGGAAAGTTGGTGTAATCTCCCCCTCCGTTTGTCATTCTCGTGAAAACGGGAATCCTGTCGTATATTGACAAAGTAGCTACTTTGGCTACAATAGCCATTATATGATTACCACAACTTTCACCGCGAAAGAGGCGAAAAACAATTTCGGACGGCTTTTGGACGAAGCCCGACATTCTCCCGTGGCGGTGGAAAAGAACGGCAGGCGAGTGGCGGTTATGGTATCGGTGGAGCATTATAATGCCTCCGAAGCACTCCAAAAGACGCAAACTCCGAATGATATAAAGCGAGAGTATCAAAAGTTGCTTTGGGACAAAATGGAAGCCGAAGCCGACGCTGATATTAAAGCTGGACGCGTGAGCAAAGGATACCGTACCGCAGCTTCACTTAAACGAGCACTTGAACGCCTAAGGCGCTAAACATGGAAATCCGCTACGCTGTTTCTTTTGGTAGGGATTATAAGGATCTTCCACAAGAGATGCGAATGCTACTGGTAAAGAAGTTCGCGCTTCTTTTGAACAATATGCGACACCCCTCGCTTCGAACAAAGAAAATGGAGGGACACGAAGGGATTTGGGAAGCGCGAATCACCAAAGGATATCGTTTCACTTTTCAGAAAGAAATCTACGGTTATCTCCTTCGCCGTGTCGGACCACACGACATTTTGCGGAATCCGTAGACTGTTCCCTGTGTTCACCTGACGACTTTTGAGTGTGGGGATAACGGAGTTGACAGAATTACTGAAGGAGTCTACTGTTAAACAGTAATGAAGAAAAGCACACACATCGCAATTCGTCGTAGCGCCTCAATCCAAGATTTGAGGCCGGTTTGCGTTGCTTAATCTTCTCTCCTAACAACCATATCGAACACCGAAAGGCGGCCTCAATAGGGCCTTTTTTCTTTGAAAAAAGACATCCCGATTGCAGGTTGCCGTTTGTTCTTTGAAAAACAACAATACTTAGGGAGAAATATGAATAGTGATTGGCAAGCATACCTTCAAACTCTAACGAAGGAGCTCGGAGTTGAGCTCGCACACGAATTCGTTGGAAGTCTTCATACACAATCCAATGGTAGTCAAAAGACAGCCGCAAGGTTCTTTTACCAGATGGGGTTGAAATGGGCTCCGCTTATGCAGGCGTGGCAACAGTGGCTGGTGGAAAGCGCTGAGAACTATACTACCGTGGTTATTCTTCGGGACGCGAAGCCTCTTCTTGCTCTACCGAACGCTCGCAATGATTGGAAACGACTGTATCTTAATCGGCTTATCTGCGGGATTCCCGATGAGTTGTCCGGAGATACCTCCGGCAAGCATCATCCGCTTCTCAGTCAGTACATCATTGAGAGCGAATGGGAGGAGGAGCGGATTCGATTTGTGGACTCGGGATGCTACGGGACAATCATCCTGCAACTGCATAAACTGGGGATGAAGCTTAATCAGCCGTTCTTTTTCTTCTCCAAAAACCCATACATTCGTGGGTTTCTGAATGAAACTGGGGTTACTATGGAGGAAGGGACGATATTGAACGACTCACTTGAATGCGTGTTTCCTCACATGGTTCAAAGACCGTCAGAGTTGCGGGAATATAACGGGAAGATTGAGGCGGTGTTGCGTTCGTCGGACTTGTTGTCAGTCTGGTTTGGGACTGCAGCTATGCAAGGTCTTCGTGACGCCGATGCTTATTCAGGAATTTCGACAAAAGAAGCCATACAGGCCCTACTCGTTCTTTCCCAAAAAGCCAGGGAAGGAAATTTTACGGGAGTTTTGGGACATGAGTCTCCAGAGTGGTCCGGTAAGAAAGAGTTTTTTGCTCGTTGGCCGCAAGAGTTGCGTTGGTGAGGTAGTGGCAGTTAGTATTGGTTGCGGGTTGTCGTATATGATAACCCGCGCCATATTTTTATGAAAAAAACAACTATTAGAAAAGTGTTCGGGAAAGAGCACAACATACTTATCGGAATGATACATTTACCGCCTCTGCTTTCAATCAGAGGATTTTCAGGCATGGAGGAAATGCTTAAGAAAGCCTCTTCGGACCTTTTGAGTTTGGAGAGGGCGGGATTTGACGGCGCACTTATTGAGAATGACAATGACAAACCCCATTCTGAATTTGCTAACGAAGCTCAGATTGCAAGCTTTTCTATCATTGCGCACGAGGTGTGTAAAAAGGCAAATATACCGATTGGAGTACAGGTGATGCTTAATGATTGGCGTGCTTCATTTGCTATCGCCAAGGCTGTTGGAGCGAAGTTTACCAGGCTCGATGTATTCGTAGACCGTGTGTACTGCGAATGGGGTGAGATACATCCAGAACCGAGGAAAATCATGGAATACAAAAATAAAATATATCCTGAACTTCTTTTATTAACCGATTTGCAGGTTAAATATAAAACAATGATAAAACCTCGACCGCTTGTTGTTTCAGCTAAACTTGCAATTCACCATCATTCGGACGCTCTTATCATTACAGGTGTATCGACCGGAGTGGAAACGCCTATAGGAAAAATAAAGGAAGTAAAGGAAACATTCCCGAGCTTCCCGGTCTTTGTCGGTGCGGGTGTTAGTTACCGAAATGTGAAAGAGCAACTCGCCTTTGCAAACGGAGCAATAGTGGGCACTTCCATAAAAAGCGAGAAAGGAATTGATACACATAAGGCAAGAAGGCTGAAAGATAGCCTTTAAGATTGCAAAGGTATTTTCCTGCTTGACGGGTTTGGGAACGGGTGTAGCATAGGAGTATGTCTCGTGCAACAATCCTAACTGCCTGCCCCGTGACGTCTGCGTTTTACGGGGTCGTCGTCGTACTAACTAACTCCGAAGTTGGTTTTTGCGATGTTGTTATCTAATCTCCTCCCTTTACACAAAATCTCAAGAATTAACTCCGGAGTGGTTCCGGAGTTTCTTCTTTGCCGCTTGTGCGGGTGAGAGAAGTGCTCTTTGCCACAACCATTTCCCGTTTTCCCGGTATGATATATTCCAAACTAGTACTCGACGAATTCCGCCAACACAACGCGTGCAGGGTTGTTGTCGCGAAACAGCCTGCCGAATCGTACACGCCAACCCTCTCACTTCTCACAGCATACAGCCGAGGGATACACATTCCGGAAGCTGACTGGCAACACCTCAAGCTTGAAAGTGAACGTCTTCCTTCCCACGCGTGTGTACACTTGTTTTCCGTGGAGGAAGAACTGAAACGCGTTTCGCGTCTTGGTTCTTCGCAGGTCATCGGCTGGAGAAGTATCCAGCGTGCCGTTTACACGCGGGGCAGACGCGCACAACCTTCCGAAATACTGACTGCGTTATGGTACTCACGACATCTCTTCGGAGACCGGCTCAGTATCTTCCCGCTCCCCGGCTCCTTTCACTGTCAGGGGATACTCTGCTCATATCTTGCATGGAAACCTGTTGCCGAGTGCGGATACGGGGAACTGTGGCTTATTCCGAGAACGTACCTGTTCACCGTCAACACGTGGATTGGATTTTGCGAAGAGTAATTCTTTCGCACTTCCGACGCCTGCTTCACCTTGAAGCAGGCTTTTTCTTTTGCTTTTCTCTGTGGTATCCATTAGTATCAAGGAACTTTCTTATTCGCATATTCGCACCAATTTCTAATTCGTACCGCAATGAACTTCACCAAAAAAATACTTTCAAACGGCCTTCGACTCGTTACCGTTCCTATGAAGGATAACCCCACGGTTACGGTCATGGTACTTGTTGAAGCAGGATCAAAATATGAGACCAAAGAGATAAGTGGCATTTCGCACTTTTTGGAACACATGTGTTTTAAGGGCACGATCAAGCGACCGAAGGCGGTGGATATCGTTCGCGAGCTCGACAGCATCGGTTCACAATACAACGCATTTACCTCACAGGAGATGACTGGTTATTACGCAAAATCGGACAAGAAACACTTCGTCAAGATTTTAGACGTGGTTTCCGACATCTATCTCCACTCTACGTTTCCTAAGGCTGAACTCGAAAAAGAGAAGGGTGTTATTGTTGAAGAAATCCGCATGTACCAGGACATGCCAACACGGCATATTCATGATGTGCTTATGGAGCTTCTTTACGGGACGCAGCCTGCTGGATGGGATGTCGCAGGTTCTGAGAAAACAGTCCGGGCTACTACGAGAGAGCGCATGATCGCCTATCGAAAGAAGCACTACGTCTCTGGCGCGACAACCGTAGTTGTCGCGGGGAATGTAGATGAGCATGAAGTCGCGACCATGGTTGAGCAAGCCTTTGCTGCAATGCCGAGTGGAAAGAAACACCAAAAGACCGCTGTTACAGAAACGCAGAAAAAACCATCTATTTCACTCGCGTATAAGAAAACCGACCAGGTACATCTTGCTCTCGCGATCCGCACCTTCGATATATATCATAAGGATATGCCAGCAATGCGAGTTGTTTCCATAATCTTAGGAGGCGGAATGAGCTCGAGACTGTTTCAGAAAATGCGCGACGGACTCGGTATTTGTTATTACGTTGGCGCTGGACACGAAACGTTCACCGACCATGGTTTTCTCGAGATTACCGCCGGTGTTCCCGCCAAGCGCTTGCTTGAAGCCGTTGATGCACTGATGGAGGAACTCCGCACTCTCAAAAAGGAGCGAGTCAAGGAAGATGAACTTGCTCGTGTCAAAGAGTATTTAATTGGAAATATGTATCTCGGACTTGAATCATCTGACTCCCTTGCCGATTTCTATGGCTACCAAGAGATTATGAGGAAACCACTTTTTCTTCCTCGAGAGGTGGCCGACCGTATCCGCGCAGTCTCGGCCGACGACATTCAGCGTATCGTACAGACCTACTTTATCGAGAAAGGACTTAATCTCGCGCTTATCGGACCGGTAAAGAGTAAGAAAGAGTTGGAAAAACTATTGCGTCTCTCTTAACAGAAATCTCGGATGCTCTATCTTGAATTTCGGAAAAGTAAGTCAAAGACTACATAAGTGAAATCAAGAATAAGCTGATACTTTTTCCTTTCGAGTCGGTGCTTTCATGCCGGGTAGGCGTTGCAATTAATTCTGGAACTCAGTACATAGGTATTTTCTCGTGTTGTGTTATTATGTTTTCATGGGTGACTCTCCCGTAACTAAGATAAGTATTACCACTGGAACGCTCTTTAGGGCCATGCTGGTGTTTCTTTTTTTCGTGTTGCTGTTTTACGTGCGCGACATTTTGCTTGTGCTACTCACTGCGGTGGTTATCGCTTCTTCACTTGAACCGCTTACCGTCTGGCTGAAAAAATTCGGGATTCCGCGTGTCATTGCGGTTATTTCAACCTATTTCTTACTTTCAATAGCTTTTGTCGGAGTGTTTTATGTTTTCGTCCCTTCTCTGTTGTCAGATACTGCCAATTTCTTGCGAGCTGTCCCTACGCTACTTGAGTCGGTACCCTCTCCAATTTCTGTTGAACCGAGCGCTGTACTTCAGGGAGCAGAACTTGTACAGACGATCTCTGAGGGTATTACCGCTGAGCCTTCTTCGTTTACCGCGGTGTTTACAGATATCAGTCAAATTCTTGGAAGTTTCGCTAAGGGTTTCTGGGATAATGTCTCAGTCGTGTTCGGTGGGATTATTCAATTCATTCTTATCGTTGTACTTTCATTCTATCTAGCGGTTCAGGAGGATGGGGTAGCGACTTTTCTCCGCGTGGTCTCTCCCGAACGGGAGGAACCCTACGTTCTTAGTCTGTGGAGGCGGACACAGAGGAAGATAGGGTTCTGGATGCAGGGGCAAATCTTACTTGCGGTGCTTGTCGGTATTCTTGTGTATTTAGGTCTTACAGTACTTGGTGTCAAAAACGCACTTTTCCTCGCTGCCCTCGCTGCTATTTTTGAGACGATTCCATTGTTCGGTCCTATTATTTCTGCGATTCCAGGTATTGCCATTGCGTATGCATCCGGCACGTTTTTTTCTGTTCCAGGACTGGCCTCAGCACTCATTATCGCAGGTCTGTATCTCATCATTCAGCAGTTTGAGAATCACCTTATCTATCCGCTTGTGGTGAAAAAGATTATTGGAGTTCCTCCGATGGTGGTTATTTTGGCACTTATTGTGGGTATCCAGCTTGGAGGATTTCTAGGACTCTTAATCTCGGTTCCATTCGCCGCGACACTCATGGAGTATCTAAACGATGTGCAGAAACGGAAGCAGAGTACTGCTTAATCCCGATCAATCTCTAGGGGGGACTCGAATCTCTCTGAAGCAATTTCGGGAGGACTCGGGATAGAATGCGCGTTCGTTAGCGATTATGAAAACATTTTACATCACCACCACGTTACCTTATGTAAATGCCGATCCTCACATCGGTTTCGCGTTCGAACTCGTGTCGGCGGACATCATCGCGAGGTACAAGAAGCTTCAGGGATATGAGGTGTTTTTCAACACCGGAACCGATGAGCATGGCACCAAAGTCTTGCAGAAGGCAACAGAAGAAGGAAAAGACCCGCAAGTCTACACGGACGAGTACGCGGAGAAATTCAAACAACTGAAAGAGCCGTTGGGACTCCTTCCGGATATTCACTTCATTCGCACGACCGACAAACAGCACGTACAAGCCGTGCAGGAGTTCTGGAAGCGCTGTTCTGCCTCGGGCGATATCTATAAAAAGAACTACCGCGTCCAGTATTGTGTCGGTTGCGAGCTGGAGAAGACCGATTCAGAGCTAGAGAACGGTCGTTGTCCCATCCATCCCAATCTCACGCTTCAGACTATCGAAGAGGAAAACTATTTTTTCAGGCTCTCGAAATATCAAGAGAAGCTCCTCGCTCTCTTTGAACGAACGGGCTTTATGGTCCCCGCTTTTCGACTCAATGAAGTCCGCTCTCTTATAAAGGAGAAAGGACTTGAAGATTTCAGCATCTCGCGCCTCGCGAGCAAAATGCCGTGGGGAGTTTTGGTTCCCGGAGACAGCGAGCACGTTATGTATGTATGGTTTGATGCCCTCGTGAACTATATTTCAACGATTGGCTGGCCGAGCGATATGGTGACATTTGAAAAATGGTGGCCCGTCGTTCAGTTCGCGGGGAAAGACCAGGTCCGTCAACAAGCGGTCATGTGGCAGGCGATGCTTATGTCGGCCGGGATTGCGCCGTCAAAGCAAATCGTTATTCACGGATTCATTACGAATGGGGGACAGAAAATGTCCAAGTCGCTGGGCAATGTGGTGGACCCACTGACGCTGGTGAAAGAGTACGGGACCGACGCACTGCGTTGGTATCTCGCTCGGCATCTCCATCCGTTTGAGGACTCCGATTTCACTCTGGAGAAGTTCAAAGAGGGCTATAACGCCGACCTTGCCAACGGTATCGGCAATCTCACGAGCCGGATTATGAAGATGGCGGCCGATAATCTTTCCGCGCCAGTTACTCTGCCTGAAAGCAGTATCCTCAAAGAATTCCCAGAGTGTTTTGAGCGGTATGAGATTCAGCAATCCGCGATGCTTATCGCTAGTAAAGTGACGTCACTAGATGTTCGTATTCAAGAAACCCAGCCATTCAAGCTGGTAAAGCAGGACAAGGAGAAGGGAATCGCTCTTATACAAGAGCTGGTGGGAGGTCTCTCTGGTATTGCTCGAATGCTCGAACCAATACTTCCTATGACTTCCAAGAAGATACAAATGCTTGTAGAAACGAATCGAATGCCGACGGAACCTTTATTCCCACGGAAGTAATTTGTTGGCTATCAGCTTACATCATGTCTTTCCGCTATATCGACATCCACTCCCACCTCAACTTTGTCGCCTTTGACGCGGACAGGGAAGAAACGGTGAAGCGCGCCTTGGATGCGGGGGTCGCCATGATCAATGTCGGCACCCAGCAAAATACCTCAAAGAAGGCGATTGAACTTGCCGAAACACACGAACAAGGCGTGTTCGCCATTGTCGGCCTTCATCCTGTGCATACGTCCACGTCTTTTCATGATGAAAAGGAGCTTGGTGCTGGAGGGAAGGAGTTCACCTCTCACGGTGAAGTCTTTGACGGGACTTATTATCGAGAGCTGGTTCGGAATCAAAAAGTGGTGGGAATAGGGGAGTGCGGTCTCGACTACTACCGTCTTGAACCGGAGAGTGAAAAAAAGCAGAAAGAAGTTTTCGTGCAACATATCGCCCTCGCGAACGAAGCCAAAAAACCATTGATGTTGCACGTCCGAAATGGGTCGGGACGGTCCGCATATCGTGAAGCGCTGGACATCTTGAAACAGGAGGCGAAGGTTCCAGGTGATTTTCACTTCTTTGCTGGATCATGGGAGGAAGCTCGCGAGATCTTGGATGCAGGATTCTATCTCTCGTTCACCGGAGTGATCACCTTTGCTCGCGAGTACGCGGAGGTGGTCAAAAATGCTCCACTTGATCGGATTATGTCCGAAACCGATTCACCGTACGTTACCCCCGTCCCGTTTCGGGGAAAACGGAACGAACCACTCTATGTCCGTGAAGTAGTAAAGGCGATCGCACTTATTCGGAACGAAGACGAAGAGAAGGTGCGGTCACAACTTATTGCAAATGCCGAAAAACTCTTCGCCATCTCGCTTTCGTAGCTTGGGTGTCTAAGGGTTGATTCCTCCCTAAAGCTGTGGTAACCTTGTCTGGCTTAGCTTTGGTAACCGACATCGTTCGGTTATCTTTTATCCATAAGGCAACTATATGACTGATGAAATAAAGGAGGTAGAGAAAGGTGAAAAAGAAAACCGAATCTACGAGATTGGTTACCATATCGTGTCTTCGGTGACCGAGGAAGAATTACCTCGCGAGGTAACGTCGCTTAAAGACATACTCGACAAGGAGAAGGCCGGTATTATTTCTGAAGAGTTTCCTAGACTCCGACCTCTTGCGTACTCTATGCAAAAGCGGGTAAGTGGTGGCTATCAGACGTACACTAACGGCTATTTTGGTTGGATAAAATTCGAGACGACTCCCGAGAGCGCGCTTCGCATTGATGAGAGTTTAAAGAAGAATGAGAAGGTACTTCGCTACCTACTTATCAAGACTGTTCGCGAGCAGACACTCACCGCTGGTCGTCCAAGAACCGATCGTCGAGAGCGAAAAGAAGTACCTAAGGATGTTCCACCAAGTGCTCCAGTCTCTGAAACAGAACTCGATAAGTCGATAGAGAAATTGATAGCAGAGTAAAAAATAACCGTAACAGGTAACTGAATAATTGGAACCATTCGTCAGAATCGAATCATCTTTTGTTCCAGTCATTGTTACATGTTACGAGTTCCCGTTATGTTGAATTACAACGAAATTCTCGGTAAAAAATTTATTGTGTACGAAGGTACGCCCTACGAAGTGCTTGAAGCACACATCTTTCGCATGCAACAGCGAAAACCTGTCAATCAAACCAAGCTGAAGAACCTGTTCACCGGAAAGGTAAATGAAGTTACGTTTCATCAGGCGGATAAGGTGGAAGAAGCGGACATACACACACGTGAAATAAAATATTTGTATACCGCTAAGGAGCAATTTTGGTTTTGTGAAGCGAACAATCCCGCAAAACGATTCTCGTTTGACTCCGCAGTCATCGGGACTGGAGGGCGATTTCTCAAGACGAACAGTTTAGTTGATGCTCTGACATGGAAGGAGGGCCGTGAGGATGAAGGTGAAGGGAAACTCATCGGGATCAGGTTGCCCATAAAGGTGGAATTGAGGGTTACCGAAGCTCCGCCGGCAGTCAAGGGTGATACCGCAAAAGGCGGGAACAAGGTTATTACTCTCGAAACGGGCACTACCCTTAACGCTCCTATGTTTATTAGCGAAGGAGATGTTGTTCGCATTAATACCGAAACAGGGGAGTACGTAGAACGAGCTAATTAATTAATCAGGCACTAGGGAACAGGCTATACTATAGGCACGAGGAAGAAGAGATGCTTCACCTAGAGCCTAGCGCCTAATAACCTAAAGCCTAACTATTATGGAAAAGAAAGAACAGCAGTGTTATTTTTCACAAAATAATATCAAACATATTGATTATAAGGATATTGAACTTCTCAAGAAGTTTCTTAATCCTCACGGCCGTATCCAAGGAACCAAGCGAACTGGAGTCTCATCGAAATATCAGCGTCAACTTGCAACGGCCATAAAGCGCGCGCGCTTTATGGGGCTTCTTCCATTCCTCGTAAGGTAAGCACGGAACTGTCACGAAACGAAGCCAGACACAGAAAAAGCACGGAACAGTTCCGTGCTTTTTCTGTGTTCTTTGTCTGTGTCGGTTCAGTGTTTAAAAGGGAATATCATCCGCGTTGATCTGTTCCTCTGGGTACTGGATACCTGTCCCGCCCTCTTCTTTCTCCGCTGGAGCACTTGGAGCTTGCGATTCAGGGCGGGTTCCTCCTCCTGTACTGCTGGCACCATCGCGAGCGCTCGGTCCGAATTGGAATTGTTCGAGTACGATTTCGGTCTTGTAGCGTTTACCGGTGCCGTCTTTCGATTCCCAGCTTCGTGTACGGATACGCCCTTCGATGAAAATAGGACGTCCTTTTTTAAGATATTGTGCGATGACCTCGGCCTGTTTGCCGAAAGAGACGATGTTGTGGAAATCAACCTCTTCTTGTTTTGCGCCAGCTTTGTCTTTATAGGTACGGTTGGTTGCGATAGAAAATTCTGCAACCTGATTTCCTCCTGGAAGTGCCTTGAGCTCCGGGTCGCGGGTGAGGTTTCCGTAGAGAGTGACTTTGTTGACGTACATACTGAAGATGAATTATGAATAATGAAGTAAGCTAATGCTAGCATGAGCTAGAAAAATGTCACCTCTTATTCTCCCATTCTTAAAGGGAGCACCGCATTCTTATGCGCGGAGGGATTTAGATCCTCCGCATCGGAAGACCTCGGCACCTCCTTTTATAAAGGAGGAATAAAATGCGTTTATGTTGATAATTGCTTTCGGTTTTTGAATTTGCCGTAGAGCCATCCGATTAGCACGCCGTATACAAATCCGTTGAGTGTTATAGCGAAGAATTCTTCAAATAAGCTAGGGTTATTTCCTGAAAATAAACCTCCTTTGGAAATGAACAACGCTGATAATCCCGGAGCGTAAATCGCGGTGAGAACATCGGAGCGTCCGTCGTATAGTATGTAATATCCACCGATAATCAATGTCACTATGCCAGCAATAACCCCTCCCTTTACCCAATACGGCCAATTTTTCCAGTGCATAGTTTTCATGGTTTCTTATTGTTATTCAGTCATCAGTCATTAGTTATTCGGTATCTTTCGCCTCTTCACTCTCACTTGCTCCTGCAACGGTAAGTGCCCCGTCTTTGAGTTGCTTCACGATAGCCTTCAGGATCTCACCTGAGACCTTCTTGTTCTCGCGGAGGAACTGGCGGGTCGCGTCATACCCACGGCCGAGCTTCACACCATCATATTCGTAAGACGTGCCGGATTTTTTCATAAGTCCCAGTTTTTCGCCGAGCGCGATAAGCTCACCTTCGCGAGAGATACCCTCGTTGTACATAAGGTCAAATTCAGTCTGCTTAAACGGAGCGGCGACTTTGTTCTTGACGACTTTCACTCTCACACGGCCACCCATCACCTCATCTCCTTTCTTGATTTGCGCGATACGGCGGATATCCAGACGAACGCTTGTGTAGAATTTAAGTGCCTTACCACCCGGGGTGGTTTCGGGGTTGCCAAACATGACACCAATTTGCATTCTGATTTGGTTGATGAAGATGATGATGGTCTTGGATCGGGCGACAATAGCGGTGAGTTTACGGAGTGCCTGCGACATAAGGCGCGCCTGTTTGCCGAC
>CALRDB010000028.1 GCA_943354745.1 Candidatus Nomurabacteria bacterium
AGCCGAAGTTTTGCGAAATCCTTTCCCCAGAAAATAGCTTTCGCAAAACTTCGTCCATTTTACCGAACGGCTCATTTACTGGCATTTGAGCCGTTCAGATGTCTTGCGTTCCCCGCACTTCTGCTTTGCAGAAGCACCGCGCTTCGCGTGGTGGCGCGTAGCGCGCGGGGAACTCCATTGGTTACTGATTTTGAAAATAGGTTCTGATTTGGTAGAATAAACGCACACTAATAAACTTTGCAAATATAGTGTGCGAAGTGAGAAATGTGCCTTCGCACATTTCGTGCGGGAATCGAAAAGGTTCTCCCTTATCGAGTCTTCGAGATGGGAAACCTGCACTGCTCCTGTAAGGAGAGATTCCCGCCCGGGCTACTAAGAGCGTTGACTTACATTTCGGCAACCTATACGCTCTTGTTGGAAACAATCGTATGAAAAAGAAACAAGCAGTGGGGCGGTGTACTTCTTTTCGGACTAACGTTGGTGCTGTACTCGCAGGTGATGACGGCCGAATTCTTGCGTTTTCCCGGGCGGATAAGCGAAATCCAACCTGGCAAATGGTGCAAGGGGGAGTAAATAGTGGAGAGGAACTCTCTAAAGCTGTACGTCGAGAAATCAAAGAGGAAACTGGAATATGGGGAAATGATTTAACATTTATAGCAGAATCTTCACACTGGCACGCCTACGAATTTCCTTTGCAAGTCCAGAAGGAGAAGAAATTTCGTGGGCAAGTCCAAAAATGGTTTCTGTTTCGATTTTCCGGAGTGGTTTCGAAGATACATCTTGGAAAAAATGGCACTCATGCAGAGTTTGACGACTGGAAGTGGACAACGTTGTCAGACTTGGCAAAGGAGGTGGTTACATTTAAGCGGCATGTCTATGAGGCTTTGGTAATCGATTTCGGCTCGCATTTGAAATAGTCTAAATGTGACGAGAAAGAGCAAAGGGCACGAAACGATTTCGTGCCCTTTTTATTTCGGCTAGCGAGGTGAGGAAGCGAAGACCTGGATCTTCCGCAAGACCTTTCGCATTTGTCTTCAAATGCGAAAGGTGTATCGTTCCCGTAGGGAAAGCCATGCAAACTTCTTAGTTTGCATGGCGTCCGAGCCCCGCCCGTACTGAGCGGTACGTTCGGGCGGGGAAGACGAAATATAAGGGTGTAATACCGCAAGGCTTGTCCCCCCGAAGGACGAGTATTGCTTGCCCCTTAAAACCAGGGCTTGCCCCGGGGTCAATGCCCTTTTTATTTATAGGATCTACGCACCTTGTCTTCCGCTGTCATCCCTCGTATCAAGTACTCAGGCAGGCTCTCTCGAAGGTGTGGATCCAGAATACAGCTTATTTTAACGGTCTGGATTTCGTATTTGTGGATATGACAGTCGAAAATGGGGTTTTGCGTAAGTTCTAATTACATACTGCCGGGAGAGGTAAAATGATCGCTGTTGTTCTCACAACAAAGGTAAGTGGTCGGCAAGCCCTCAGCACCCTCATCTTTGGTATACTTATGGACTTAAGGCGATTCGTTTTATAAAAAATAATTGTCACTACTATGGCACAAGTAACTATTTATTCCACGCCAACCTGCGTATACTGCAACGCGGCCAAAGTGTTTTTCAAGGAGAAGAATGTGGCCTACACGGAACATAACGTAGGGGCGGATCAAGAGAAGAGAAAGGAAATGATCGAAAAAAGCGGACAGATGGGCGTGCCGGTCATCGATATCGACGGTCAGCTTGTGGTGGGATTCAACCAGCCGAAAATAAAGCAGCTGCTTGGAATCAATTGACACACGGAAGCGAATGTTCGAAGAACTCGGAACAGAAACAGAACCCTAAACGTCAGCTTTAGGGTTCTCGCCTTATAAAACTTAGCTTTTATTTACGGCCGTAAATAAAAGCTAAGTTGAGTGCTCGGCTTCAAGGTTTTTGTTTTGTATGCTACTTTGTAGAGGAAGCCCCCGTAGTTCAACCGATACGTGCCCGACTCCCGCCCGCATCGACAGCGAAGCGTGTCGGGTAGGTGCCTGACGCCCTTATAGTTCAACGGATAGAACGGCCCTCTCCTAAGGGGCAAATGTAGGTTCAATTCCTGCTAAGGGCAAAATTAGTCAGTTCAACTTGCCCTGTAGTGAGCCGAGTTCGCGAGGCTCTACTGCTGGGGTTCTGTCCGGGGGCAAAATCAGGTGTTAGCTAATAGCTTTTAGCTGTTAGGAACTTCTGCTATACTTTCTTTAGCTTTCCTAAAAGCTAACACCTATAAGCTAAAAGCTATTCCATGACTCCCGAAGAACGACAACTCCTCATACAAACTCACCGCATGGTTGCGGAGAATACCGCGCTCCTTCGTAAGATGCATCGCGCAGCGCTTTGGGGTCGCGCATGGTCTGTCCTTTATTGGGGGGTGATTATAGGGCTCTCCATCAGTGCGTACCTCTATGTTCAGCCGTATGTGGATACGGTAAAGGATGGGATTGTAGGCTTTCAGTCCGACCTAAACAATGTGAAAGGTGTTGCGAGTAAAATGGGTAATTTCACTAATCTATTTCAGTCCGGCACGAAATAGATGTACATCTGGCTTTTCTGAGAGATTCACATTATCTTGAAGAAGTGGTTCAAATAAGCTAAGATTCCAAAGCCACTTCTGTGGCAAGTACGCCGAGGTAGCTCAGTTGGTAGAGCATTCCCCTGAAGAGGGAAGGGTCCCCAGTTCGATCCTGGGCCTCGGCATAGAAACACAAAGACCGCCTGTGGGCGGTCTTTGTGTTTTGTAGAGGTAGAGAAAATCTAGTTGCTCCGCACTTTAAGCTTCGTTTGACGGCTCTTATCGAGTTTGGGAAGTCGTAGTGTGAGAAAGCCATACTTCTCAATTGCTTCGGACGCATCAACGTCTATCTCTTGAGGAAGAAGAATAGTTCGAGAGAACGTACCCCAGTAGAGCTCTTTGTGGAAATAATCGCCTTGGTTTACCTCTTTTGCTTCCTGGCGTGAACCGCGGATGGTAACCATGTCGCGTGTAATTGATATATCTAAATCTTCTGGGCGTACACCAGCAACAATCGTCTTAATAACGATATCGTCCGGTGTTTGATACACATCGACAGTCAGCTCTCCTTCTTCGGGGACACCTTCCTCAATGATAGGCATGACCTTTCTTCGGTCCGATCCTCGGACGGGAAGATCTCGCTCCTCCCTCACATCGTCCTGCTCGACTTCTTGCGGGTTGATCGTCCCCGTCAATCGTTCAAAAAAAGATCGTTTGTCTTTCATATGTGTGATACGAATGCTACTAATTAATACACGAATGTTTCGAATACGCGAATGAAGAAAAGATATGTAATTCGTAGATTTGTAGCATTCGCATGATAATTCGTTGCATTCGTATCAATCTATGCTTTTAATTGTTTTACTTTTTCAAAACCAATAAGGAGAAGAATGACTGCAAGCCACACGAATGCAAATACTGAAAGTGTGTAGAGACTGCTTCCTTCACCCTTAAGTATAAACAAATTAAATAATGTGTGCAAACAAATTGCAGCGAACAAACCAATAATCCAGTCAATTTCCTTGATTGCCCGGCGTTTATAGAAGCCGATTGCTAAGAAAAAACCAAATACTCCCGATGAAATAACATGAAGAAGTGTTGCTCCGACAAAGCGAAGGATGCCAAGGTCGATTCCGCTTGTTAGTCCTCCACTTTTGAAGGCTCCCACGAGGAAAAGTGTATTTTCAAGTGCTGCGAAGCCGAGGGCCGCGGTTATAAGGTAAATAAGTGAATCGATGGGCTCGTCGTTTTCACGATCACGTAAGGCTCCAAAATAAGAAGCGCAGAATTTAAAGACTTCCTCAACAATGGCCCAGCCCATAATGACCAAAAAGATCTGGCTCGTTAGGGGTGCACCAACCGCACATCCCTTTACGCTGTCTGCCATAACCTTTCCACAAACCCACTGTTCAGCAGGAAGAGCGAATAGTACGGCAAGCATTCCCCCTAAGAACGAAAGGATGATAAGAGAGCGCGGTTCGGGATGGAGCCTGTCTTCACGGAGCCAAAACCACAACCACAGAAGGGCGGGGAGGACGCCGCCGACGAGGGAGAAAAAAAGAGTAGAAGGGCTCATAGAGCTTATAGCTGATAGCTTTTAGTCAGAAGATTAAGATTCTAAAGTAAGTACACTTTTTTCCTATAAGCTGTCTGTCGCTGGCCACTCCGCAACCATCAGCATACCATCCAGCGTCGTTGGTTGCTTCCACAACTGCCAGATTTCTTCGGTGACAAACGGAATAAATGGATGCAATGATCTTAGTATTTTATCAAGACTGTGTATAAGGAGCTGCCTTCGAGATTTCTTCTCCATGGCGCTTCCGTTCTCAAGGATAGCTTTGCTTTCTTCGAGAATCTTGTCCGCAAACGTATGCCACGCATAATGATAGAGTTTTTCCGCGGCCATATAAAAACGGTAGGCTTCCATATCCTTCGTGACATCCACGAATATGACATGACGTTCCTCACGCAATTTTGTATCTATTTCGGTGTAGTTTGAGAAATCTTCCTCAAGCGTTTCTTCGGTCGTATTCTCAAGAACAAACCGTGCAATATTCCATAGTTTATTCGCAAAATTCTTGTATCCACGGATTTTGTCTTCAGAAATGTTCATGTCCGTGCCGGGGGTGTTGCCGACGATAAGCGCCATACGTCCCGCGTCTGTGCCGAACTTCTTCGCCACATCAATCGGGTCAATGCCGTTGCCAAGCGATTTGGACATTTTCCGTCCCTGGCCGTCGCGGACGGTTCCGTGAAGGTAGACGGTGTGGAAAGGAACCGTGCCAAGCGCGTACTTAGTCATAAGCACCATGCGGGCAATCCAGAAGAAAAGGATTTCATAGCCCGTCTCAAGTACATCGGTTGGGTGGTACAGTTCTAGGTCTTTTGTCTTCTCCGGCCATCCAAGCGTAGAGAATGACCACAGTCCCGAAGAAAACCAAGTGTCCAGTGTGTCGGGGTCTTGCTCCCACCCAACTTCTTTCGGGGCTTCTGTGCCGGTGAATAGCTCTTCTCCTTTGTACCAAACTGGAATTCGATGACCGTACCAGATCTGGCGCGAAATGCACCAATCGCGCAGGTTCTCAATCCAGTGGAAATAAATCTTCTCAAAGTGGTCAGGAAGTATTTTGATATCTCCGCTTTTAACCGCCTCGCGCATTAAATCTTTGAGGGTTTTACCTTCGCGCGCCTTAATCGGTTTGTTTACGTCAATAAACCACTGAAGTTTTGGCAGTGGTTCCACGATACCTCCGGTTCGTTCGGCGGTCGAGATGTTTTGTGTAATTTCTTCTTCTTTTTCTAGAAGGCCACTAGAATTGAGCCACTCCACAACTTTTTCCCTTGCTTCGGTAACTTTAAGACCCACCAGTGGTCCTGCCTTGTCGGTCATCTTGGCGTATTCATTGATGACTACAAGCTCTTTGTTCAGTTTATGGCGTTCGGCAATTTCCCAGTCAGTGAAGCTATGGGTTGGAGTAAGTCCTACAGCGCCGGTTCCAAATTCAGGATCAACGTCTGTATCGCCAACAATTCTTATAGAAAGGGGAACCCCTGCAAAATTTGTTACTTCGAGTGTTTGCCCGATATAGCTTTTCCATTTTCCGTCAGGGTGTACGGCTACGCCAACGTCGCCAAGCTTCGTCTCTGGTCGTGTCGTTGCGATGGGAATAGGGAAGTCCTTGCTATAGCGGAACGTGTACAATTTTGCTTTTCGCTCCTCATATACAATCTCGTCATCCGAAATGGTCGTCTGTCCCTTCGGGTCCCAATTGACGATACGGTGGCCGCGATAGATAAGGCCGTCGTCGTACATCATCTTAAACATTGTCCGGACGGCGAGCGAGCGCTTCTCATCAAGCGTATACGCTTCACGCGACCAATCGCACGACGCACCCATCACGCGTACCTGCGAGGTGATCGTGTCGTGACTTTGCTGTGCGAACGCCTTCACCCGTTTCAAGAACTCCTCACGCCCGAGATCGTGACGTGATTTCTTCTCGGTCTTGTAGATATCTTTTTCGACTTTAGCCTGGGTGGCGATAGCCGCGTGATCGGTGCCGGGGAGCCACAGTGTCGTAAATCCACACATGCGTTTGTAGCGAATCATGATGTCTTCAAGAGTGAGCATCAGCGCGTGCCCCATATGCAAAACACCCGTCACATTCGGCGGAGGCATGACGATAGAAAAGCGTTTAGCGTTTAGCGTATAGCGTTCAGTCGGGAGATTATCGGGATTGAAAAAACCGCTCTCCTCCCAGAGCTTGTAGATACGTTCCTCGGTATCGTGAGGATTGTAGGGTTTGAGGAATTTATCGTTGATCACAGAGAGATAATACCAAAAATAGGGGTTTTATTCAAAAAAATGACCCTGCTTGCAAAAGGCGGTGCAAGCAGGGTCTGTGAGGAAGTTCTCCTCGCTTTTCGTAGGAACATTCCCTACACAGGGAGGTCCTTCAAGGAGAACCGGAGGCAAAGAGCGGCGACCCAAGGTTTACTTTCCAAAAGAAACAGAGTGGTGCTCCGCCGTCTAGGATGACGCAACAGTGTCGCGAAATTGATCCCGGGGGTTCGGGCTTTCGCAGATTGTTGTTCATAGTAAGTTGGGTCGCCTTCAGTACTCTACTATAATTTCGCCTACGGTCAAGTCGTATGTTTTCCCTCCCACTCGGGATATTTTTTTGACTCCAAACTTTGTAAATAATGTCGGCGCCTTGCGTTCCACCCCCTCATCCCTTAAGGCGTTCGCTCCGGTTTGCTGTTCACCGAACCTTTGGTTCTGTAATGCATCACCGCCGAAATCACCGCTATAAAAAGTACTCCTTGCCACTGTGTGTATTATCGAGTCGAAGGTTTCCCCGTGCCCGCAGTCCTGTTGCATCTTTGTTTTTGCCTGCAGAACTATGCATGAGTCCCGTCACGGCAATCATGAGGGCGTTGTCGGTCGTGAGATTCTTATCGGGAACATGGAGCGTAACACCCTGTTCCTTGGCCAACTTTTCAAATTCTCTCCGAATGTGAGTATTGGCGATGACACCGCCGCCAAGAAGGAGCGCTCCGGCGCCGTACTGTTCCAGGGCTCTTTTGGTCTTTGCGACGAGTACCTCGGTCACGGCGTTTTCAAATTCCAATGCGATTTCTTTCTGGAGACGCGGACTCAAGGCCGACTCAACGCCGACTTTTTCCGACAGACCAGTCTCTTTTTGTTCTAGTCTTTTCAGTAGATATAACACGGAGGTCTTAATACCCGAAAACGAAAAATCAAAGTCTTTACTGTATATCATTGGTCTCGGTAGTTTAACTTCTCTGTCCTCCCTTACTTCATCATTTCCACTTCTTAATTCCTCTGCCAGTCGGGAAATCTCCGGTCCTCCTGGGTACGGCAATCCAAGCAGTCTCGCCACTTTATCAAATGCCTCACCTACGGCATCGTCCCTCGTCTGCCCGATGATTTCATAATCGTGTAAGCCTTTTATGAGGACTAGTTCTGTGTGCCCGCCGCTTATGAGGAGGGCAAGAGAGGGATAGCTTATAGCTGATAGCTGATAGCTTTTAGGAAGTTCGTTTGAGATTTGGGTTTTGGAATTTGGAATTTCATTAGAAGTTAGAAATTTGGAATTAGAAATTTCTTTTCTTCGCAACAGCGAAGAAAAGATGTGTCCCTCCATATGATTCACCGGTACAATAGGAATATCCCATACAAGTGACAGAGCTTTCGCGAGATTGATGCCCGTCCAGAGACACGGTTCGAGTCCCGGTCCTTCGGTCACGGCAATGGCGTCTAGAGGGGGTTTCTTGATGGTCGGGACGTACTCAAGGAATTGCTCAAGTAATTCCGGTTCTCGCTCCAGAATAGTTGCAAGTTTTAAGTTATAAGTTGGTAAGTCTTCTTCAACTTTCAACTTTACACTTTTAACTTTCAACTTCAAAAAACCGGCCTCGTTTAAGACTGTTTTCAGCAGAGGCAGTAGGTTTTTTGCGTGTTCGCGCTTCGCCATAGTCGGAAACACCCCTCCGTATTGTTTATGGAGCTCTATTTGCGAAAGTGTCTTGTCGGCAAGAACGGTAATATCGGTGCCGTTCTTGCTTTCAATCACCGAAATGGCCGTTTCATCACAACTTGTCTCTATGCCAAGAATAATCATAAGTTGAAGAAGATTTTAAGCTGTTCCTGCTCCGTGACCGTCTTCGGTTTTACGGGGTCTTCGCAAGAGGTTTCTATTCCCAAAATAATCATCTCAACACTCTAGCAAGGAGTTGTTCCGATTGCCACAGGTAATTCCTGTAGGAGTTTGACTCCTACAAAAGGGGTAGTAAGTATAAAAAAACACCACTCGGGAAACCCAAGTGGTGCGTGATGTTCCTGCTAACAGGAATAAAGAACTAAGTGTTCGCCGAGCCGTAGCTCAAGGCATCCAAACGGTCCTAAAGAATCTTATGAGACCATTTGTTTTGAACGACCGTTCTGGCAACTTGCCGTTCTCTACTACTAGCGTTTCAAGCTGGGACCATGGTCCCTGAAGTGAGACGGCTTCTTCGAGACCGTACTTTCCTGCCGGAGCAGTGAGGAGAACCTTCATTAGCCCATCCTGTCGCCTGATACTGAGGGAAACAGGGCCTACAGGACCCCCTATAACCCGGATTGATTTAGGCGGTGATGTGAAGGTTACACCCCCAGCTGTCACTACCAAGCGGACATCCCAAACAGTGTTCGGGTCGGCGTCACCTGCTTTCCACTTATAAGGAGACATAGCTCCTACCGAACCCGTGGGAATCGAGACAGAAGTCCCTGCGGAACTCAATTTTTTCCACTCATTCTTTCCGTTCATACTGAACTCGAAGAACAAGTTTGTTACCGTGACAACTCCACCGCTTTTGACCTGTACAAACCCTTCAAGCAGGAGTTCTGTCCCCGTGAGAACGTTGCTCCCCGCTGGAGTAATCCCTACAGCCAGTTCGAGCACCGGATTTGACGGCGGAACCGGAGCCACACTGATTATCGAGGCCACAGGTGGACTGGTCAGACTGTTTCCAGAAACCACCAGAGTGACGGTGAAGTTTCCGCTCGTCGTGTACGTATGTGTCGGATTCTTCCCAACACCTTTCGTACCGTCGCCGAAGCCCCAATCCCAACTACTGACAGGCCCAGTTGACCTATCAGTAAACTGCACCGTCAAAGGCGTAGCTGTCGTACTAGCGGTGAAATCTGCTATGACCGGTATCTTCGGATCAGCCACTGCTGGTATTGGTGGGCTAAACCTCAGCGTACTTTCAGCAATTACCGTTCCTGTCGGTCCTCCCCATCGGTACCGAATACGTATCGATAGGTTTTTCTCGAGGATGTACCGCTTGATAGATGATGCCTCGGTCTCGGTCGTAGCCTCGTAGGAAATTCCGAACCCTAAATAGACGATCTCATCTACCAGTGCTGAAGCCGGTCCACTCACGAGACGTGTTCCATCTTTCCGTATCCCCGTGCGTGTTGTTGAGTAGGATCCTTCAAGATTCCCTACAAAGTACACTGATCCGCGAGGACTTGAACTGGTGACGTCTGAGCTGTCCACTTCGTAGTAGATACTCGCCAGTGAAATGGGAGTAGTCGAACTAACATAAAGTCCGAACTCCAGACGAGGTTTGGGATTTTGGAAGGCGATGATCTCGAGAGGATCAAAGATGTAGTTGGCAGGTACGGGAATCGCACCTGTGAATCCAACTCCTGCCGCAACTCCTGTTTCCACGGTAGTCATTCCATTAGGACGGTAACCAGGCCTGTCTGGTGATGTAAGCGAAGGTGCTCGTAGACGCACTATCTTCGCAGTGATTTGAGCGTTAGCGGTTGCTATGAAACTCAGTCCCATTAGTATGGCAAAGAGCGTTTTTTTGGTTTTCATTGCTTTCGGTTCTTTCTGTGTTGAGGTTTTCTGCTTCCTGAAATTCTGGAAATTTCCTGGCTGACCCTACCATAAAATATGCTAAAGTCAATCATTCGACCTCTTAATCGAGCGAAATACTCAAAACATCCTCACTATAAACGATAAGGACAAACTGTAAAACAGAAACAGCCAGCTGTCCACTGAGGATGTCCTTTAATAATGTCCTTTAGACTTTTCAACCAAAAAAGTAGGAAAAGAAATG
The DNA here is from genome assembly GCA_943354745.1 of Candidatus Nomurabacteria bacterium. Classification (GTDB taxonomy): domain Bacteria; phylum Patescibacteriota; class Minisyncoccia; order Phycocordibacterales; family UBA10002; genus UBA10002. The sequence continues at coordinate 10,171 of CALRDB010000028.1, forward strand.
GGACGCTGAGTTTTCTAAAGGACATACAGCGTGTCAAAAAAATGTCCTTTATATTTTTTGATGGCTTTTTCTAATATATGGCCTTAAGGATGGTCTTTTTCCGTTGACTTTGCTCTCCCTAACGTGCATATTTGCACCACATTTAGGGCGTTATTGGAATGGCTTACATACGGCTTAGCTTGTATCTCTATTGAGTAATTCTCCATAGGATAAAAACGTGTTATTCCCGATACAAAAGACTTCAAATAGACGGAGAAAAAATCGACAGCATGTTTGTCGCCGATTTTTCGCTTCTCTGCTAGTTAGTTTGATGATTTTTGGTTCTGTCCCTGCGCCACTTTTTGCGTTGGACGTGACTGGAGGTGATGATACGAGTTCTGCAGTCTCGTCTACGCCTGTTCCTTCGGTCTCGGGTAATGCAGGTGAAGAAGTTGCTGAAAGCGAGACAACGTCCGTGGATACGGCATCACCGAGTCTCCCTGCAGAGATTGAAGTATTGTCCTTTATAACTTCGAAAGGATCTTCTGCGGGTGAAGTGGCTGATGTTCCTGCTCCCACACTTTCTGCTGGTGAGGAAACGCCACTTCCGGTTGAAAATCCTCCTGTCAGCCTTGCTTCTTTTGGTGAAGAAGGAGTTGTTATCGCCCTTCCTATATCTGTTCTCGCTGTAGTTGGTTCTGCTGGTGAATCGGATGGTGTTGCGCCACTCTCGATTGGTGGAGCGGGAGAAATCGGAGCGCTATCCCCTGTAGTAAGTGGTAGTGAGGGAGAAGAGGGATTACCTCTTTCCATTTCGGGCTCGGCGGGGGAAGTTGCTGTAATACCCGCAGTAATCGGTAATACGGGCGAGATACCTGCTTCAGTGTCTTCGGTTTCAGGTTCGGCAGGAGAGTCAACCCTTCTCGTCCCTCCGCTCATTTCAGGTGGCGCAGGAGAGACACCGGGAACCACATCTTCGGTTATCTCCGGAGACGCTGGTGAAGCGACAAACACGAAAATACCGGTTGTTTCCGGGGACGCTGGTGAATTACTTGATTTGGTATATGTACCGGCAATAACCGGTGATGCGGGAGAGGTGATATTGGCAGTGGCCACACCTCCGATAGTAACCGGCGATGCTGGCGAGACAACATTGGCCAAGGTGACCACAACTCCGATTATTTCTGGCGATGCGGGAGAAACAACTCTGGCTTTGGTTACGCCCCCTGCCGTAACCGGTAACACGGGCGAACCTAACGATTTTTGTACTAATATTGACGGTATACAAAACTTTGTGCCAAGCGGATTTAGTCAGAATTCTGACGGAAGTTGCACACAGCAAACAAGTGGCGGTGGAGGGGGCGGGGGAGGGTCTGTGGTTGTTCCTGTCGATGTCTGTTCGAATCTCACAGGCGATCAACCGACGTTACCTGCAGGTTATACGCAGAACGTTGACGGTACCTGTACGCAATCTGTAGTAGGTGGTGGAGGAGTTCCCATTGTTGTTGATGTTTGTTCCAACGTTGCTGGAGCACAGGCAACCTTACCGGCTGGCTATACGCAGAACGTTGACGGTACCTGTACGCTGATCGCAGTTGTTGTACCTGGTGGTGCTGCAACTACTCCTCCTGTTGTTACCACAACGGCTCGAGGTAGTGTCGGCGGCGGGGGCGGTGGTGGAGGTGGAGGCGGATCTTACGCGCTTCTCATTGTGAACCCAGCTGTCAGACAGTCCTGTGGCGCCATTTCTATGCAATGGTATACAAACCAGTCGTCACAAAGTCGTGTACTCGTAAGTACACGATCAATTTCCGATCTTTCAACGTCAACTCCACTTCTTGGTTATTCATTTGACGTTGGTACGAGTACATTAAATACCGCCCATTCATTCACTATTCCGACACTTAAAGGGGTAACATATTTTCTCCGCCCTGTCTCGATGATTCCGGGATATGCACCTGTTCTAGGCTCAGAAGTTAGTTTTACAACTGTTGACGACCCGCTTTGTAATACAAAAGGAGCTACAAGTACCGAAACTTTAGCAACAAAAACCTGTCCCTATATAACCGATTATATGAAAATAGGAGAGGAGAATAACCTCGAACAGGTTGTTCGTCTACAACTCTTTTTGAAATACAAGGAAGGAATTAACGTTCCTATCTCAGGAACCTTTGACCAAGCGACTGAACAAGGTGTACACACCTTCCAGAATAAATATCGAGGAGATACGCTTGATCCTTGGGGTCCAGACACCGTTTCGTCAGGCTACGTCTACATTTTAACGCAGTGGAAGATAAATGAGCTCGTCTGTGGGGATGCAGGAGCACGCCCAGATGTAACATCGGTACAAGAAAACCGCGCTACACCAGAGCAAAATAGCAACGCAATACAAAAAATAGGCTCTGTCAATATCAACATTGATCAAACGGTGGCAACAAGTACACTCAAAACGCCCTTTATTATAGGTATTGGAACGAGTTCGCCAAATATGGCAGGCGCGGTAGCCGCAATAGAAGGCAGTCGATGTACCTTTTTCAGAGGGAAAACTCTCTTAGGGGATTTCTTTAGATTCCTGCCAAGAGCTGTTTATTGTGTATTGAACCCTCTGGTTCGGTAGACCTGTATCTAAGCACGTCCGCCTAAGACGCTTGTCGTTAGCATTGGAGCCGTATTATAAAGGACATGTCTCTAAAGGACAGACAGGTAATGTCCTTTACAAAGACTTCGATGTTCGAACGATCTAGTATTGCCTGTAACCTGCTGTTTTTACTCCTAGTAGACTTTATCTAGGATTGTTGACTGGTTCCCGGTTCTCCTGCTATTCTCTGAAGAGAGTATTTTACAACTATAAAACCTTTTAGGTCCCTGTTTCGCAAGAAGTGGGGGTTGGGCCTAAAGTGTTCGTCGAAAGACGAATGAGGTGGTGTTTGCGCAAGTGAATGCCCGGAAGCTCCCGTAATCATGAGCTAACCATTGTCTTCAAATGCACGGTGCAGGCGAGTATGAGGTGGTGAGAGAAAGCTTTTTCGATATTCGATATTATTCGAGTTTCGAGATTTCTTAAAATGAGGTGGCACCGTGGGAATGAATCCCGCCCTTATTGCGCAATTTTTTGCGTGATGAGGGTGGGATTTTTTGTTGCCTTTCCGTTGCCAGACGGATCAAATATCCCCCAGAGTTCTTTCAGTAGCTCTTTGAAAATTACAAAATGACCTCTTTTGCTGAAGGAGAGATACTTATGAAAATGACAAAGCGAAAGTTCTGGTGTCGGCATTGCCGTACACTTTCGGAGGTAATTCTTCCTGCCGCGCATCTCTATTGTCCGGTTTGCGAGAAGTCGTTCATTCCGCCGTACACCCTCGCCGACTTTAAGGCGGTATGGGTTTCTGAAGAGCCAAAAAATTGGCTTAGAATTCACCGAGCACGAAACTACGGAGAAGAAAGGAGTAGCTATGCCAAGAAGAACACTAAATAAGCTCTGTCCACATTGCCACACTATGGTCACTATCCATTACGAAAAGAAAGAGCTAATTCTTGGGTGGGGAAGTGAATGGGTCTGGCCCGACCACAAACAGTTCGCGTGTACTGTTTGCGGGAATGGGCTCTATTCGGAGCCTACGGCGTCAAAAAGTCTTGGAAGTGATCCTCAGAAGGGAATGAGTACATGCTCCGTATGTGCGTCCCCGACCGAAGTGGTCGAGAAGATTGAGGGAGGAGGAGATACCATTCAACGTCGTATCTGTACAAGGTGTGGGAAAGAAAGCTATGTAGGGATGTTTTCTTTTCAGCCTAGGCAAATAAGTGTCGGCTTGCGGTCTTCAAGGGGTAAATACTATTGCGAAACATGTCGTTTCGGGACTGACTGCAAAGAGTGCCCCTGCTGTAAGTCTAAGCTTGGTTAATTAACAGTTGGTACATAAAGGCGTTTCCTTTACCGGAAACGCCTTTTTATATGTACCCCAAAGGGGTACTTGACGTGGATATGATGTTTCGATAAGCTACTCTACATGAAATTAACGAGTTACTTTTTTAGCTTTTTCTTTTACGGCACTCGCCAGTCGAGAGTCGATTCCTGCGTTGGTTAAGAAAAGCTCGAGTAGCTACTCCTAACGAAAACAGAAACGGACTCTCGACTGAGAGCCCGTTTTTGTTTACCGATTTCCAAGAAGGAAGGAGGAGGGAGCAAAAAAGAGTACATTGAAAACTTTATGCCAATAAACGACCACGTCATCTCGCCACTGGGCAGACGGCAGGCTAAACCCCCGCTGGTTTGCATAACCGAAGGTAGAACAATAACCCTCTTACAAGAGGTGTGCACCATGCAACCGAACCCAAGGCGGTATCCATCTGGATCCAGCGGAA
>CALRDB010000029.1 GCA_943354745.1 Candidatus Nomurabacteria bacterium
CGATTTCCCCGGCTATTTCTTTTTGAGAAACACCGCGGTTCAGAAGCGACTCTATTAATACGCGTTCGCTCTGAGAAATATGCTCACCTTTGTTTCTTTTTTCATCGCGCCAGTATACAAGAAAATTCGAATTCTATCTTTAAGTTGCCGATCCCCCTAAAACTATGAAAAAGTCTCCTCCTCCCTCTAATCCCGACACAGTCCACCATATCGCACTCGGCGGTACGATTGATTCTTACCTCGACAACCTCCACGATGAACCAGTACCAAGAATGCGGAGCATCATCCCGGAAGTTCTTGCTCAGGCAAAATGCCAGGTACCTCTCCGTTTTTCGCAAGTCTGTATGAAGGATAGCCGCAATCTTAAAGAAGCAGACCTTGTGCGACTCATCAGCGAAATCAAAAGGAGTCCGGCGCGAATGCTCATCATCACCGTCGGGACCTACACCATGACCGATGTAGCCCGCTTCATTGAAACAAGGAGCGGAAAAACGACGGAATCTAAAGTCGTTCTTCTAACGGCATCGTATCGCCCCATAGACGGAATTGCGCCATCGGACGGGTCGTTCAACCTCGGTTTTGCCTTTGGAGTCGTTCCCTATCTTAAACCAGGTGTGTACGTCGCGATGCACTGCAGGGTCTTTCCGGCTTCTGATGTTCGCAAGGACTTAGCTTCGGGGAGGTTCGTCCCCCTTTCATTCGTCGGAGAAACTGAGAAATGACGCGCTGAATCAATTACGCAAATCGCCCCGACCAAAGAGTCAGGGCGATTTTTTTCCTTTCTGGATCCCGCATTAGTCTACGACTACTACGCTGCTGCTTCGGTGCGGGATGACTTTGAATTGAAACTGGATCCCCGCCTTCGCGGGGATGACTTTGAAATAAATAGGAATTTATTTCAAAGTCACCTTCCCTCCCTGCCCTTCGACAAGCTCAGGACCTACGGAAAAGTTACTTGAGAGTAACTTTCCCTCCGGCTGCTTCAATATCCTTCTTGAGTTTCTCGGCATCGTCTTTCTTAAGACCTTCCTTGAGCATCTTCGGGGCGGCATCAACAAGATCCTTCGCCTCCTTGAGACCCATCGCGAGAGCTTCCTTGACTACCTTGATGACGGCAATCTTTTGCGCGCCAGCATCGGTAAGTTCGACGTTAAACATGGTTTTCTCTTCACCTGCTGGAACCGCTCCCGCCGCAGGTCCCGCTACAGCGACAGCTGAAGCTGATACGCCAAATTTCTTCTCCAATGTCTTAACAAGTTCGTTAAGGTCGATGACCGACATCTGCTCAACCGCATCAATAATTGATTTGAACTTCGCCGGTACTTCCACGTTTTGAGTTTCTTCCATGATTATTAATGTTAGTAGTAATCGTTCACTCACTACGAACTACGAACGTTTACGGAAGTGCGAAAATGAGGAGTCTCGTTCGTATTTTCGTATCGGCGTTCGTAGGTTCGTATTGCTATGATTTCTTTTTAGCTACTTCGCTTAACCCGATAACCAACCGTTGTATCGGTGAGTTTACCAAGTTGGCAAACTGTGCGTAGAGCGTCTGTCGTGACGGAATTGAAGCAAGTGCGAGTACCTCAACCTGTCCGATGAATTTCCCCTCGAAGATACCTCCGATAAGTTTGACTGCTTTTTCGAGTTTTTTCTCAAACGAGAAAACCTCTCGTGCTGGAGCAGTAACATCATCACCGACCTCAAGGTACGCGACAGCCACCTCACCTTCGAGGTTCGGGAACTCTCCCGAAACCTTTACTCCCTCGAGTGACTTTCTGATAAGTGACTTCTTGGCTACGAAGTAGCCCATTCCCGCCTCACGAAGTTTCCGTCGAAGATTTTCGGCGTTCTTTACCGTGAGTTTGTTGAACTGCACGAAGGCGACCGAAGAGGTCTTCGTAAAAATCCCTTTGAGTTTCTCGATGATCTCTATCTTTTTTGCTTTGGTTATTGCCACAAATGTAGACTCTAAGGAAGAAGGCTTTGGGCTCTAGGAATTCTCTTCCTAGCGCCTAGCGCCTAATTGCCTAGTGCCTTCTTATTTATTCGACCTGAGGTCTAGAGAATAGCTAGCTGTGCTAGCTGTCTCGGCAGGAAATTAAGCCCTTCGAATTTCTCAGGACGCCTGCTGTCTTTGACCTTGTAGCGACAGATTACCACATTGCATAAAATTGTCAAAACAAACGCCTCACGCGCAAAGCGCGTAAGGCGTTCATCTTCACAATGAGCGGACCGTTTATTTAAAGATAGTACCGAGTGCGGCAACAGTCTCATGAGCCCCTCGCCACACCCCGAAAATAGTAAGGACCGAAAAACTGACAACCAGAATAAGGACAAAGCCAGAAAAAAATCTCCAGAAAGTTCGATCAAGCAGTTTAAACATGGTAAAAGTATACCCCCACACCAACTTTTTCGAAAGTTGGTGTGGGGGTATACAAGTAACTGGAACTGGCAACAAGTAATGACTGGAGCGCTCACACGAAAAACAGGCAACGGCTTCCGGAATCTTGTCCAGTTACCGTTACCTGTTCTCGTGGTAAGTCTTTACTTCGCTATTGCGTTGCTTTCATCTGATCTTGAAGCACCTTTATCTGCTTCATAGCATCCTCGATCTGTTTATCAGAAACCACGAGGTTACATCACTATACGCCACATAGCTCACGGCAGCAGAAGCCCCAAGCGATATGGCAAGCACCACCGCAAGAAGAAACCTTACTCTAATTTCAGAATGCATACTATTCGTGAGTATGAATTAGTAACAATCGATTACCTTATTCACGCCTATCGAGCGACCAAGAAGTTACGTGTACCAGATGGTGTTCTGTTATCTCCGGTGAGATTTGTACACCAATAACACTTGAAGCGGTTGTTGAAGCAGCTTGGATTGAGAATCCACCAAATTCATTAGCTACGCCACCTGCAAGTGTACTAGTTACCGAAACAAAGACCTTGGGACTCGTGGTAATTCCTGTTACTCCTGTACACCCAACATCACCGGTTAGACTAGCAATGAGAGACCTCTGGATAATATTAAATGTTCCTAATGCCACACCTGAAATTGTTCCTTTTGTCCTATTTTCTCCCACAACAACACTAGTAGTACTAGCGGTACCAACCACAGGAAGAGATCTGCTGTATCGACGTTACCGTTTGAACCAGCTGTAATCGAGTAGCTACTAGCCAACACGTGTCAGCCACTTGGATATTATAAGTGAGTGATTGACCTACTGAAGAGGCGTACACCGCGGTGACGAGGTCTGTGTGGCTTGTTATACACGCGACAGCGAGAGTGTCTCCTTGCCGTTATATTAGTACCTATTGTCGCGAGGATTCAAACGACAACTGATGATATTTCTTTTTCATACTGACAGGTACTTTAGCTGCTAAAGTACAGCCATTTTACCTGTCCTACTTCAAAGGTAGCTGGGGGTTACGCCGTTTTTCCTTGTACTAAAGTATCGTGGTACTTATCCACACCTCAGGAAGAAGGCTTATTTCTCGGTATGGTTCCGTGTCCGGTTTTAATCTGGATTCCCTTTTTCAAGGTAATGACAGGAGGAAAAGAAGCTTAGGCGCGATCCTTACAACGTCTTGTCATTCCCGCGGAGGCGGGAATCCAGAAAAGTCTTACGGATCACTGGATTCCCTTTTTCAAGGGAATGACAGGTGTGGACAGTTATCTTTCCGACATATGCCGGAGAGGTCTTTACTTAGTTTAGACTTTCAATAAGGGTGGTAAAGCTTGGATTTCCCGGAATAGCTTTATTCCCTTGTTCAAGAACGGCTTTTGCCTTTTCGATATTCTTCAGGGAATAACGATAGAATTCGAACAACCGTAGATACCGATAATCTGCTTTAGGATCTAACGTAATCGCCAAACGAAAATTCTGTTCTGCTTTGGAGTAGTCTTTAAGATAATCTCCATAGAGCACACCGAGGTTATCTGCAAAAATAGCATTGGTAGGGACAAGCTTAAGTGCGTATTCATATGCTTCTGCTGCTCCCTTGTAGTCCTCTATCCCCTTACGAGAAAAGCCAAGATCAGCCCAGAGTGTCGCGTTCCCTGGTGCCGACGCAAGAGCGGTAATGGTTTCCTTGAGGTGTTTCTCAGCCGATAACGCAACATCAGAAGGAAACTGTTTTGGTATCACTATAGGTCCAGCGAGATTGGGGACCTGTATACCCGGAAGTACCGGTTTAGAGGAGGTTGCAGAGGTTTTTACAAAACCATAATTGAGGTTCGGAGAAGTAACAACAGTTTCTCCACTTGAACTAGCGGTAATGATTGGAGAAACTGGATTTACTGGACTATCTTCTTCTACAGAACCAGAGCGAAAGACATTAAATACACCTACGCCAGCTATTGCGACAGCAATAAAAATCAAAACAACTGTTTTTTTGATACTCATAGTGAATACGAGTATACCGAATTCTCAACAAAATCGCAAAAAAGAGACAAGACAAAACCCCTCCGACAATTGTCGGAGGGGTTTGTCTCTACTAATCAATCGTCACAAGCGATCGATTAGCTTAAGTCATTAGATGGACTTCTCTGAGGCCTGAGTTGACAGAGTACCTGTGGGTGTAAGAAGTGTTCCATTCTTGTCGTAGATCGGGATACCGTAGCTGTTTGTCCAGTCGAGGTTTGCCTCGGCGGTTGCTGCGGTTGTCGGCGATGTCGTTGAGAATGGTGACCAGATAATGTTGTTTGTCGAGGAAGCAGTTGACACGTTAACCCCTGATGTTCCTGCCTTGCCCATAAGGAAACCGAGGGAAGGATAGGCGGTATCGTTGAGTAATTTCGTGTTGAGTGAGTGTGTTCCTGTGGTCATACCAGCAACTGTAGCTGAGAGGATATATTCCTTACTGCTACCAGCGGGGATGCGTCGTGCCTCACCTGCGTCAAAGACAACCTCAACCGCGTCTAGAGTCACACCTGCGGTTTCTATGTCAGTTGCGTTCACTGCGGTTGCAGCGAGTACGCCACCACCTCGCAGTTCGAAGCTCTGTACAGAGAATCCTGTTGCGCCTGAAGTAGAGATAGCGAAGCTCACTTTATAGAGCATCATATCGCTTGAAGCGTCTGGGTTCGTCACGGTGAACTTGTAGACCGGGTCACCGGTTACGAGTGTGTTTGTGCCGAGGTTAGCGACAGTGATACTTGGTACGTTCTTTAAGACACGTACACCGTTTGTCGTTACGTCGGTTGTGTACCCTGAGATGTTTGATCCCGAGTCAACTCCTGTCGCGTAGTTTCCGTCGATGCCTACGTTATTTCCATCGTAAGTAATTGCGAGGAATGCACCGTATCCACCATTACCGGCAGTACTGTCTGAATTGGTATTGGCGTCATGGACTCGAAGGTCACCCTTGACTACAACCGTCTTCACACCTGAAGGACCCTTCATGAGTTTGACGTTAGTAAGTACGGATGATGTTGCGTAATCAGAGTCAGCTCCGAATTGAGCCTCACCGACTTGCGCTCCATCTACCCACAAGGTTACCCTTCGGTTTTCGAGATCGGCTGGAGAGTTTGACGCAACGTTTCCAAGCTGAAGCGCGATCTTTTGAACCATGAGTTCTTCCGTAAGATCAGCTTCTAACTTGAAGGCTGCGAGAGGAACATTGAGCGTTCCAGCTTTCACCGCGCGGTAGTTGTAAGCAGTTGAGCTGTCAGCAGTAACGGTGTATGACCCCCCTGCGGATGCGGTCATCTTCTGTCCGTTAGCCTCTGTGAGAGTCTCAGTAACCTCTCTCGCGCTCGCGAGTCCTGTTGCACCGCTATAGTTGGTTGCCTGCGCGGTATCAAGACCCCACCAGTAGAGGTATCCTGTCGTGCCGCTCTTAAGGTCACACGTGAGTACCAACGTCTTGCTGGTACCTTTCGTGAGGAGAAGACCGGTTCCGTCAAAGGTGAAGGTTGTGGTTGAAGCGAGTGAAGAAGGATTCTTCACGTTTGAACCGGTAGTGAGTGATGTTCCAGTCTTAGAACCGTCACGAAGTTGACAGTTCGTAAGGTCTGTTGCTGCACCCGTGGTTGCATCGTTATAGAGAGGAATCGTGGTTACACGGATATCCTCACCTGATGCCGTAGCATCAAAGACGTATCGTGCGAACTCGATTTGCTTGCCTCCTGCAATAACTGTCTGTGCTGGCGGTTGAGTAAGAGTGCTTACGGTAAGCGCCGCTGACTTGAGAGTCATCGCAGCGAAAGTAAGAGCTGAAGTCGGTGCTGGTACAATCGTCTTACCAGTCGTCACTCCTCGAACCGTTGTGAAGTCAGATGACGGAGTGGTTGATGCGGTAATCGTTGTGTTGTTATCTACATCTGTACCAATCTTTCCCTTGAGGAAATAGGTGTGCTGACCGACAGGGAATGTGATTGTGTCGGTAAAGATGAAACCTCCTTCCGCAATACCTGTTGTTCGAGCATTCGTAGCTGAACCATCTACTGGTCCTGCAACAACGGAACCGTTGGCATCAACGAGAGTGATATTCGTAATATCATCAATATCATCTTCGGTGTTTGAGCCGAAAGACATGTTGAACGCGAGACGTCCAACCGAGATCGCCTCTCCCTTTATATCCACAGTGAACGCACCGAGTGGCTGGTTTGCTGTGTTAATTGCGACGTTGGCAGCAGGCGAAGCATTGGACGTTGAAATGTTCATGCTTCCCACGCTAATCTCTACAACGGCACCGTCGTAGTAGTAATCATCAGCTGAGTCGACGTTTGCCGCATCAGCTGCTATGTCACTACCGAATTCGGGCATAATGCCGTATCCGTAGAGTTCTCCAACGAGGTTGATGTCAGTTCGCTTGGCGATATCGAAGTCTACCTTGCGTCCTGAACCACCGATCACATCACCCTTGATTGAGATTTCTTTTGAGAAACCTTTTTCAATGACGATACCAGATCCGAAGGTGGCGGTGTAATACTGTCCACCATCAGTCATAACAGGGTCGTAGGTCGTTCCGTCAACAATAATCTTGATGTTGGCGAGATCCGAAGCACTAGCTGATTCTGTCTGGTTGAATCGAATTGAGCGGAGACGAACATTTTCTCCTGAACCCGCAGTGATGCGGATAGAAGAAAAGGTGTATGCGGTGATACCTACCTCTTTCGTAACTGAAGTTCCTGGATCAAGTGATCCGCGAGCTGCGGTTACGGTACCAATGGTAAGACCTTCGTTGATGGTCTGGGCCGTTCCGACAATCGGGAACGAGCCACTTACCGTCGCTCCTGTGTTCACCTGAACAAGCGAGAGCGAAGCGATCATACCTGCGTGTCCGGCTGTCGTGGTTGTCGGTCGGTTACCAGCGAGGGTCATTGTGCGTGACTGACCTGCCTTTACCACGAAAGACTGCGTAAGAGTTGTTTGGTGTTGTGAGTTAAGTGTCTTTGAAAGACCGAGCTGTGTTCCATTTTCATCAAGCAAGATGACACTGTCGAAGACGGCGTCAACTGACTGTCCGGTTCGCTCTACAACAAGACCATTGACAGTTACGTCAGATGATCCAGCGGTGAAGGTTACCTTGGTGAAAGGGACACGTGCGCTCTTTAGCGGCACGAGTTGCGCTGAAGGTTGTACCGGCGACTTGGTGACCGTGATACCTGAACCTGACGGTACCACTACCGTTGTTCCTGTGGTCACAGTTGTGCCAGTTGAACCGGTGGTAACCGTACTTACCATTCCCGAACTCATGCTGTTTAGTTTAGCGCGAGTTGAGTTTCCGACACTTCCTGTTCCGGAGGTAAGACCTACCGGGGTAAGGATTTCAGCGGCGTACTTCTCCTGGAACTTCTTGACAGCCTTATTTGTGGCCGGTCCGAATGAAGTTGTCTCCATTCCTTTTGAACCTACTCCCGAAGCAGCTACCTGTGTAGCTGAATCTGAGTTGAGAATCATTTGAAGCTGTTTTACATCTGCACCTGTGTCACCTTGTTTAAGGTTACGGGTGAAGGTGTAGCCAGTCTCTGTTGAAGAAGTTGCTCCACTTACAGCCGGAGCTGTTGGTGTGCCTCCTGTGAGAGAAGCGCGCACATTGGTGATCGTGCTTGTGTCAGCTCCGAACGAGGTTAAGAGCGATACGATCGCATCCACCTGAGAAGTTGACAATGCGGCGTTCGCTGTCTGTGCTCCTACTCCCGCAACGAGCGTGAGTGAAAGCATGAGACCGAGAAAACCCGCAACGATTTTGCTTGTTTTGGATTTACTTGTCATATGTATAATTAATATAAAGGACATTCATCTAGACGCGGCGTACCGCACCCGATGAAATCTTCCTTCTCGATATTGAGTTATCCGCGAACGGACAACTTTCCTTCGAAAATGGAAGACATTAGTTTTCGACTCAAAAACTAATGTGGTTTCGTGATCTGCTTTTCCTCCACGTCTCACTGTTACATGAGACGTGGAGGTTTTTACTAATCCACCAACTTTCTTTTTTAAAAGAAATTGAGGTGGTCTAGTGTTGAATAAAAAGTGTGTGACTGATGGTCTGAATATCTCGAAACTTTGTCATTTACATGACTCAATTGAATCGAGAGTAGCGGAACAAAATCTCCTATACAGTAGTTACTATACCTACTTAAGTAGTATGTATGTCTGGCGTATGTTGTTGTCAACGAACCTCCATTACTGACGTATCCTGGAAACCCTCATCTCCGAAAGACTGGAAGCACCCATCAAAAGATGGAAGCACTATTCAGGGTCAATTATACGGTGTAGCTACGCTACTGCAAAATCGCATTCTGTGGATAACTTAAAGAACGGGGAACAACGGCTGATATGCCTTTGTTGACCCGTTTTTTTAGATTTATCCAGCGAGAGCAAGTATCGCATAGCCATTCTTCAAAGTCAACGAGTCCGCTACATAGGGGGTTTTAATGGCAAATTGCTCTTAGTCCAATCAGTTACTCAGTCACTTCTATCTATATGTATGAGACTTACGCTAAAACTCATTATCGGGTGTCATTCCCACGAATGCCGGAATCAAAATATTGAAAAGGAGCCCTCTTTTGGGATCCCCTGCATTCGTGAGAGTCTGCCTTCGTGCTTGAATATGGAAGATATAGAAGAACCCCTTATTTCTGCGCCAATAGAGGAGCAATTTAACTATATATAGCCTTGTCCAACCAAATTACTCTCATTTCGCTTTTCGCATCTTAAAGGTGATCCATCCTAAGAACTAAAAGCCTGCGCTGTTCTTTTAAGCAGTGGCTGAACTATTCAACAAACAGGAGAAGTTTTGTTGCTTTGCACAGGGCTCCATTTTTACTCAATCGTACTTTTAAAAGACATCTAACGTGCGTGCTATTAGGTATCGTTTCTTAACTAACAATTGAATAGCGACTCCACCTCCGGTCACCCTTTTTCTTAAGGACACCTTCTTGCACCAGATCGATAAGAAGTCTCTGAATAGTCTTCTCGCTACACCCAACAATGACTGCGGAGAAATCCTTAATCATGGCACTACCCTTTTGTCCCAAGACCTTAAGGATACTCTTTCTTCGATCCTCTCTTACATGATCAAGTACGGGACGGACAGCTACTTTTCTTACTACAGTAGCTCTGGCATTTGATGTAAAAATAGGAGCTTCTCTCTGAGGGACATTTTCTTCGGTTTCATCATGTCCTTCATATGTGTCCTTTTGATTTTTCTTCAATCTTTCAAACTCTCCAAACGAACTAAGAGTAACCTTTTGCTCACTTCGCTGTTCACCTTCCGATGATGCCGAGTGCAGGTGGTCACTTTTCTTTTCTCTGGGTTCTGAAAACATTTCTTTCGATACCCCGAAGAAACTCTCATCAAGAAAAGGAGACGAGGAGAGCGAGCCTGCAACACGCCATTTACCCTCGATAATACCGATCACAATTTCAAGCTCTTTCTTCACGACCGAGAAATTCATTGGAGAGAGAAGGTCCGCGACATAAGCAAGATCAAGAAGCGAGAGCAGATGCGCGATTTCAACAAATGTATCCGAAAGAAATTCTTTACTATGCACCATCGAACGTTCCTTAAAGGACAGTACATTTCGTATTACGGACGTCCCACATTCACGAATCCCCCACTTAAGTGGTTCTACATCTGGAAACAATCCAGTCACCACATAAAGTGCCGCGACAATACGCTCTGTCTTTTTGAGCAAAAACAGAAGATACTGGTCGTCCTTCAAAATCTCTACAGTCCCTGATTTATCAAGGATTTGTAGAGCTCTCTCTATTTGACTGTAATGGCGGGGGTTCATAAAATGTCCTTTATAATTGCGCTTTCCATCTTACTTGTCCATATAAACTGGTGTCCTTTATACTGTGTCCCTTATAGATAGAGCCGTTTCTACAGATATGTCTCTTATGGTATCAGACACTCTGCGGAGTGCAAGTTCGCTGCAACATGACCCTTCGACTACAAGCCACAGACTCAGCTGGCGTGGTATACTTTCTATACACTGATTACCTGCAATATAAACGATCACTATTCAATGCGCACAACCCTTACCTTCTATTTTTTAGTTTCCTGCAATGGCACGAAAAGGTAAAAAAGAGGAGCGGTTTCGGCTTCTCCGTGAAGAGACCCTTCAAGGGGTTTTTGCTGTGCTCTTTTTTGCAGCCGGACTGATCCTTCTCTTTTCCGCATTGGGAAAGGCAGGTGGTGGTGGGAAAAAAATCTACGAATGGTTGATGAACTTTACCGGAATAGGTTTTTACCTACTCCCGGTACTTACTTTTTTTATTTCTGCTGGATTTCTTCGTGCACTACACGGACTCTTCCCCATTAAAAAGACAGTAGGCGCATTCATACTATTTCTTTCCGGACTTGGTATCGTTGAGATCGTCTTCCCTACTAAGGGAGGTTGGCTAGGTGAGGTGCTTTCTGCTCCTCTCGTCCATATGTTTGAAATCTATACCTCGCTCGTCGTGCTGGCTGCCTGTTTTGTGATATCACTCTTGGTCATGTTTGAAGCATCAATACCTCTTGCTGCACTCAGTTTGTGGTGGAAAGAATTCCGAGGTAAAAAAGTAACTAGGATAACCGGCCTTGAAACAGATACTGATATTCCTGATGAAAAAAGGTCTTCTGATGAAGACGCCGAGGAGGAGTCCGAAGAGGAAGTTCCGGTACTCGAAAAGATGGAGAAGAAGCCAAAGATACGAGATGGAAACGAGGCGATACCAGCAGTTGTTGGTAAAATTCCCGAACGTCCAAGCTGGAGACCTTATACCCCTCCACCACTTACTCTCCTCGAAGTCGACAAAGGTAAACCTGGAGTAGGAGACATCAAAGCGAACGCAAATATTATCAAACGAACTCTTCAAAATTTCGGCATCGAAGTAGAGATGGATGAAATTTCCATTGGTCCTGCCGTAACACGTTACTCCCTGAAGCCTGCTGAAAGCGTCCGCCTCTCGAAAATTGTCGCACTCCAACGAGAGCTTGAGCTTGCCCTTGCGGCGCACCCGATCCGCATCGAAGCCCCTATCCCTGGTAAATCATTGGTTGGCATTGAAATTCCTAACGTTATTAAAGCCACAGTCGGACTCGCAACGCTACTTGGAAGTGCTGAATTTACCACATCGGAAAAACCACTTCTCATGTCACTCGGCAAGGATCTCTCGGGTAAGCCTCATTTCGCAAACTTGGGTAAAATGCCCCATGCACTTATCGCAGGAACTACTGGCTCCGGAAAGTCCGTCACCATCCATGCAGTTCTCACTTCCCTTTTGTTCCGTAATTCGCCTGACGACCTAAAGCTTATTTTGATAGATCCAAAGCGAGTAGAATTGACGCTCTATAACAAAATTCCGCACCTTTTGACACCCGTGATTACGGAAGCCAAAAAGGCCATTTTAGCCCTGAAATGGGCGGCAAAGGAAATGGATAGACGCTACGACATCCTAGAGTCAGAATCGGTTCGCGACATTCAGTCGTACCACAAAAATATCGTAGAACCTGAGTTCAAGAAACTTGAAAAAACCGCAAAAAAGTCTGCAGAAGAGGCCGAAGCCGTCCAGAAAGAAAAACTCCCGGAACGAATGCCGTATATCGTCATTATCATCGACGAACTTGCCGACATTATGACAAGCTACCCACGTGAAATGGAGGCCGCCATCGTCAGGCTTGCTCAAATGAGCCGTGCGGTTGGGATTCACCTTATCCTTTCTACTCAGCGACCCTCCGTAAATGTTATAACCGGTCTTATTAAGGCAAACATCCCTGCTCGCGTTGCGCTACAAGTGTCTTCTCAGATCGACTCTCGAACCATTTTAGACACAGGAGGAGCCGAAAAACTTCTCGGAGCGGGAGATATGCTTTTCCTTTCGGGAGAAATGTCTAAACCGGTGCGTCTCCAGTCCGCCTTTATTTCCGAATCAGAGGTAAAGAAGGTCACTCAGTACCTCGCTGAACAGTATAAAGATGAAGTGCCTCAAGAACTGAATCTTACCGGAGCAGATACGAGCGGAAACTTCACCTTCGAGAGTTCAGGAAGTGACAAGGAGGACATTGATGATGATCTCTATGAAGAAGCGCGTGAGGCGGTTGTAGCAGCAGGAAAAGCATCGACCTCCTACCTCCAGCGAAAACTTCGTATCGGTTACTCTCGTGCGGCGAGGCTTATGGATTTACTTGAAGAACAAGGAGTTATTGGCGCTGCGGATGGTTCCAAACCGCGTGGAGTCATTGGAGCTGAGGACCACGAAACCCCTCCTCCTGAGGGAGATCCAGGAGCGCCGGGACCGGGAAATTTGTAAAAACCAGATACTAGGTTTAAGGTGCTAGGCATTAGGAAGAAAGATTTTTTTCCTAGAGCCTCAAGCCTTCTTCCCTAGAGCCTCATTTCATGGAACGTACTCCCAAACTCATCGTGAGCATTTCGCTTATTGCGATCATTGCGGTAGGTCTCTCTGTCTACAGCTACCTTCAGTTCAAAGAGTACCTCCGTGGACCCGTGCTCACCATCGAAGAACCGCAAAACGGGAGCATGTCCACGACATCACTTGTCCTACTCCGTGGATCGGCAAGAAACGTTTCATTCCTCACCCTGAGCGGAAGGCAGATTTTTACCAATGAACAGGGTAGTTTTAAGGAGTCATTGCTTCTCCAAAATGGCTACAATATAATGACTCTTGAAGCGAAAGATAGGTTTGGGCATAGTATGGAGAAAAGGTTGGAGCTGGTGTATAAGCCGGATGTTGCGACATCAAGCTCGAGCCTCTCCCCCTCTTTAGAGGGGGAGAATTAAAGAGGGGGTGGTGTTTTATTCTCCCTTTCCTAAAGGGAGCACTGCCGTCTTCGGCAGGAGGGATTTTATGAAATTATACTACGCACCTGGACTCAAACCCTTCGCGGGAAACCTACGAAAAGCTGAAAATCTGGCAGAAGTGCTAATATGGAAAGAGTTGCGGGCAAAGAAATTAGGCGTTCAGTTTCTTCGCCAACGCCCTATCGGAAATTATGTGGCAGACTTTTATTGTCACAAATTGAACTTGGTTATTGAAATAGACGGCGTGAGCCATGATAGTAAGGTGGAAAAAGACATCACCCGACAGCAGATGTTAGAGTCAAAGGGAGTCCAATTTCTTCGGTTCGCGGATAAAGATGTCAGATATAACCTTGATAGTGTACTACTCGAGATAAGAGAGTTTATTAAATCCTCCGCCCCTCGAAGATTCGGGGCACCTCCTTTAGGAAAGGAGGAATAAGCCAACAAACATGATTCAATACAAATGCGACATTTGTAAAAAGAAAGTCGGCAAGGCAAAGGAAATCTCGGCTGGTTTTGGCGGTATGTTGCAAGTAAAGACTTTTTGTAAGAAGTGTGCCGAACCCGTTGCTGATTTCCTCGACAAACATGGGTTTGGAAAAGATAAGAAACAAAAATCATGAGCTGGCACTGGAAATCATGGCCGTATTTGATAAAGGGAGGAGTAATGCTGATTATTGGCATAGTATTGATCGCCGGGTCAGCCATCCTTACACAGCAAAATTGCTTCTACGGATTTGAAAAAAGTTGTGTATATAAATTTGTCTGGTCAGCGCGCAATCCTGTATTACTCAACAGCATCACTATTTCCGGTCCCCTTCTCGCACTCATGGGAATAGTCACCTTAATGGTCGGGAAATTTAAGAATCGCAAACAATTATCAACATAACCGCGTCTTATTCCTCCTTTCCTAAAGGAGGTGTCCGAGTCGGCGAGGACAGAGGATTTAAATCCCTCCCCCTAACGGGTACTCCCTTTAAGAAAGGGAGAACAAGAAAAAAACAGTATGAACTGGAAAT
>CALRDB010000030.1 GCA_943354745.1 Candidatus Nomurabacteria bacterium
CTAAAGCACAAGGTGGTGGATGACCAGTATTTTCGAGCTCAGAAAGAGTGCCGACATAATCTATTTCGCACTCCTGACAATTCATAAAAAAACTGTACCCCCCATACTTAGATGAATCCCAAGCAAACTTTCCCAGAAAATTCACTGTAATTTCTTTTCCATTTTTCATATTCCAATTTCAGCACACCGACTACAAATCGGTATTTACAAATCCGAAAGTATTATAGAACACTACAAAAGGAAACTCTACTATTTCCCGACAGTGTAAATGAAGATACGTCCGTTATCACTATCCATTATCTCAAGGCACGGTTTTGGAAAAAATAGAATTTCATTTTCTTAAAATAAATACCCCAACACTGGTTGGGGTAGGGCTACTTTTTCGGCAAAACTATTCTGACAAAGTGGTGAACAGTTTCTGTCAAACAACTATCACCTTTGCACTTTGTTATCACACCCTCCGAAGGCGAGTTCCATAAAGATCCGAAGTAAGCAGTTTTGAGTGTCCCGCACTGACTACAGCGAAGCTCTATTGCCTGTGTCAATATCGAGTTTTCTTTCTTTGGCTGAAATCTCGCGAACACAGGCTTGTCGGGTGACTTTTTTGTGACCAACGCTTGTGTCTTCATACAGCTACCCCTTCACCCTTCCCAGGCTTTGCCATTTTACGGCTCCTAAGTAGACGAGAGAAGTACGTCAAGTCGTCACCCTGAAGTGGTCTAATGCCGGCGAGATGCGAAGCGAGCTTGAGGGAGCGGGCTTTCCCGTTTTTTCGGGCCGTATTCTCTTCACTAATTCTTTTAAGCCCTTTTTCCTGTATTTCTTCTATTGCCTCGGGGAGAGTTTTCGCCTTCAGTTTCTCTTCCTTCATCTTTCGCTTCACTAAGACTTCACCTCGCCTTGATTTCTGCGGGACTACTATGATGCGATAGTAGAATCTACCGGTACTGGACTCCTGGATGTTCGGAGCCACCGTGCGCCTATACTTCCGTCGGCGGTTTTTCCGCCGTAGGGAACGGCGCGGGTGGTGTTTTGTGCCGAGGGCAGTTTCCCGCATCAGAGTTCCTTCGAACTCAGCAATGACCCGTGTCAGGGTTGGTTCGTCCAGATAATTATTTGCCTTGTGGCTACAGTTAAACTCTCCGCTGAAGACTACCTCATTGTACGGGTCGCCGACGGTGAGCACCTCTGAAGCTGGTCCGTATTTCCCCTTGTATTCCTCCCAGAACCATAGAAGCATCTTTTGTACTGCCGTCTTTCGATCAGGTGCGGAAATTCCACACCGCGCGAGATTCGAACCATTCACTTTCACTAAACATGGGTATGTTCGTTGTTCGTTCATTGTAAACCTTTCTTTGTTCTGCGAGCACTCTAACACATTCAAATTCCTTCCGCCAACATATTTTGGCGAAATAGAGCGGGCGCGGATCCTCCGCTGGCCTTATTTACCCAGGTTATTCCCCTATCTCGGCTACAAACACCAGGATAAGAAAGATAAGCCTCGTGTACCGTTCAGCGCCAACGTGATGATTGATTTTGAAGGCTGAGGGAGCTTCACCGCGCCTACCTGAATGCGCTTTTGGGGAGCAGCGCGTCATGGAGCCTTCGGATGAATTCTTCCCACTGCGGCGAGTTCACATCTCGTCCGGCTTTGATCCACGCGTCATAGCGGATTTGGTCGCTATGCTCAAGCTGTTTGCCGTTCCGTACCAACGGTTCCATGGTATTTTCGCAGGTAAGCGCCCACGCTTTCTTTTCCCGAAGTACGCGTCCTTCAAGTGAAGTATCGGCATTGGTCGGAGTCAACACATAGCCGGATGCCAAATGGTCCAGCTCATGCATAAGCGCCACAAGGGAAAGGTTTTCGAACTTCTCTTTCCATTTCGGGTCGGTGGAATTTTTTGAGCTCTCCCAAATGTCCCTGAGGGCGGGAGCGAAAATACCAAGTTTAGGTCCATCCCCCAAAGCACTCGACCCACCGATCACATCCCGCGAAATGGAAGCATAGTTGACCGTTACCTGCATGTATACTTCTTTGCCGTACCGATTAAGAATATCTTGTTGTACCTTGAGATAGTATTCTCTGATTTCGGGTATGGGATACTGCTGACTCTCCATAAGCTCCTTGATAACGTGGAGCTGATTTCCCCAAAACTGTTTGACCTCGTCGGGAGTCATATTCCTCTCCGGAACCGCCGACTCTCGGTGTTCCGACACGCTCGGTTCATTACTGCCGGTATCATTCCTCGCAGGAGCACAGCCCTCTTCCGCGAGCACCGCAGCCGCGAGTGTGCCTATAAGCAAGGCGCTCTTGAAACCACGTTCGACAAAACCCGCGTTCTCTCCCTCCTGTGGAACTTCATTTTGTTCTTTCATACTCACTATTATCAATGTATTTCGTCTTTTCTCAAAGTCCCTAAGATGACTCCCTGTAGACAAAAAGAAAACCGCCGGTGTAACTCGGCGGCCCATGACAAGATAATAGTCTTTAGACTAGACCCAATGCATCTGCTCCTGAACGAGCGAGAGGAGTTTTTTCCAATCGCGCTGGCCTGTGGGCGTGGCGCATCCTTTCGACGCGACGATCGCAAAGTCGTCGCACTCGGGAATTGCCCCTTCGGTCGTGAAGTGTGCAGGGATAAAAATCCCAAACCCCCTGACGCCTACGTTCTTAAAACAGGAGATGAGCAACGTGGAAGGCATACTCGGCTCATCCTGCGCAGTAAACGGAACTTGCGCATCGGCAAGTATGATATGAAATCCGAAACCTGCTTCGCGCAATATATCTTGGGCTCCCCTGTACGTACTCACGCACTCGACCGTATGTCCCGCCAGTTCTCGGGCTGGGTCGGGTGAAAGAACTTCAACTTCTTTTTCGTGAAAAACACATAGTATTCTCATAAGGTACCTCGACCCATGAGGTTAACATAAAAATCTCAAAACAACCATGACCCCGTTGTCCGCTACACCTAACAGCTGCTCTTTACCCAAGTAAAGAGCAGCTCTGGGAGCTGTGGAAGCCCAGGGGGGAGATGTTAGCCGAGATGCATACCCTGCCGACGGAGTTCTTTGCGAAGAGCATAGTGGTGAGGGAGGGACTCCGCGACGAGGGACCAGAACTTGAGAGAATGATTAAGCTGTGCAAGGTGGCAGAGTTCGTGGACGATAATGTAGTCGGCCAAATGCGGCGGAAGGAGCGCGATACGGTAATTGAAGTTAAGATTCTTTTTGCGTGAGCAGCTTCCCCATCGCGAACGTTGGTTGCGTATCGCGACCCGATTCCACGTGAGGCTGTAATGCTCGTTAAAATGTGCCAAACGCTCTGTTACCAACATCCGCGCTTTTTCTTTATGCTCCGCGAAATGCTTTTTACGGTTAACCCGCTTTGCGGGAGTGATTTTCGGGAATTTACTGAAGTATCTGATTTTATCCAATACCCATGCTGATTTCTCCAAAATAAACACTTCAATCGCACTCTGCCGCACCCTCGGCGAAGCCGTCACCGTAAACACGCCTCCGCTCGCAACCGAGAGCCGTATTCCCCGCGTCCTCCGATTGGTTCGAAGTGTGTACCCGACTCGTGCATTTCCAAGTTCAATCGTCTTTTCCATATCGGACATTCTAACAGAACCAAAACTATTCAGGGCCGCTCTTTATTCGGGTACATAAAGAGCATCCTTGAGATGGTATGAGTGAATGCTCGCTTGCGTTCCGAGTGTACAAAAAAAGACTCGCACCACTGATGCGAGCCTGCTCAAACGAAACCGATTTTACTTCTCCGGTGCAGCGAGCAGCTGCACCTTCACCTCTTCCGGGACGGCAGCTTCCCTCACCCGCCTTTGCAACTCCGGCGATGCAACGATTTTCCGGAGCAACGGATCGTTAACACGCGCGAGACTCAGGAGTCGTTCCCTGTTGCTTGAAGCCTTTGCCTTTAGCTCGACGAACCTGACCGCGAAGTGCTCCGACTTTTTTGCAAGTTCGGTGAGCGTTTCCGCGAGGATTACGATGGTCTCATCGACAATCGCCGTGAAAAGCTCTTTGCCTTCGAGCCTCTTCCCAACCTCGTCGAGCCTCTTCCCAACCTCAGGGTCGGAAACTCTCGTCCCCGTAAAGAACTTCGCCGCTAGCCGCAACCTCGGAACAACCGTGCTCGAGAGGTACTGAGGATACCCTCCCACGCTTCCGAAACCTATCCCGCTGTACTCCACGGCCATCCCATCGAGCATCCCTTGAAGTAGTCCGCTGGCGAGGGCACCCTCATACGACATGTTTGGCAAGAGTTCCTCAAGTTCGCGAAACGTCTTCCCTGCCTTCAGTCCACACTGCATGTCTGCCGTCAACGTCTCCTGCTCCCTGTGCCACTGTGCAGCGTCGGCTTTAATCTGTATCTCGGTGAGCATGACAGATATCTCTATTCCCATGCACTTTTCCCAAAGACTTAGGAACTGTTGCGTTTCCTCCGTGCTAAGACCTACCGAGAGGAGTGTGCTCGCCAACTTTGGAGACGTGTTTTCCCACGAGAGTTCGAAGTCGGATGTACGGAACCAATCCCACATGTCTGGCTCGCTTCCGAAAACACAGAGAGCGCCGACAGCCGCGGTACTCAAGGAATAACCCTTCGGCCCTTCTTTGTCCCACCCGAGCAAGTCGCACACCTTGAGCGCGAGAAACTCGGTGAAGCCCTCCGAAAGCCGAGGTGTCATGCCCATCTGCGTCCCTCCACGAAAGACGCTTTCGCGCCGGTCTCCCTGCACATAGTAGTGGATGAGCTCATGGCTCATGGTCCGCCTAAATGAGCTGTACGAGAACCGAAGGAGGGTGGGATTGAGACTCACGGCTTTTTTACCGAACAGCACTTCCGCAAGCTGCCCTTTCGAACCGTTTTCGACGATGAGCTGCGGCGGAGGGACCGTCTCCATAGTACGGATGACTCCCGCGCGATGTCGTACAGGTACGAGGGATACCAGAGTACGAAGATACGGCCCAGCGTCCTCCTTGGCATACCGTGCGGCCCACTGCCGAAGCATACTAGGCTCCGCGAGGTCGAGTTCTTCCATCTCCTCCGCTTCCTCCAAAGTAAGCTCCGACTTCCATTTAGCAATGACATTGGTGATGTCTTTGTCAGTGATGGTGAGTGCAGCCTTGTGCAGCGCGTTTGTGATGTGGTTCAGGCGTTCCGGAGAAAGCGAGACCACGACGGGACGAAAAAAGCAAACGAAAAATCCTAGTAGGATTGTCAAAAAACCCAGCGTATATCTTTTCATAAATGATCATCTTTTCAGACCATTTTCTATCATTCTTATGACCTACTGTCAAGTTTACGGCTTCCGTGCTAGAATGCACTGTATATGCGAAAACCAGCCCCAATCCAGAGCCCTACCCCCACCTTCCCCATGCGGATCAACAAGTATCTTGCGTGGAAGAAGTTTTCGACGCGGAAAGCTTCCGATGAGATAATCAAAAAAGGACAGGTATTCATCAACAACAAACAGGCGGAGGTAGGAATGATGGTACAGCAAAGCGATATCGTGGAGGTCAAATTCCGTGGCAAGCCGACGCCGTATTTCTACTACGCGTACAACAAGCCGAAAGGAGTTTCTATCCAGGAGCCCACTAACGAAAGCAGAGAACAAGGTAGAAATAAGAGGAATAATAAAAATATTCTTTCGTTTCCGAAGGGTGTGTTCCCTATCGGTTCGCTGGAGAAGGAATCCCACGGCCTTCTCATACTCACAAACGATGGCCGAATTACCGAACGTCTCCTTTCAGGCGCCTACAACGACGAGAAGGAATACGTGGTTACGACCAAAAATTTCCTCCGAGACAGTTTCAAAGATAAGATGGAAAAAGGCCCAATTATCGAAAACGAGCAGACAAAGAAGTGCAACGTGACGATATTGAATGAAAACACGTTTACCATCACCCTCACCGAAGAGAAGCGCCACCAAGTAAGGCGTATGTGCTCCGCGCTGTTCCAGGAACCCAAAGACATTCAGCGCGTCCGCATTTTGAATATTAAACTTGCCGCTCTCCCTACTTCAACACACCGCGCTATTATAGGTGACGAGCTTACCCAATTCCTAGAAACACTTCTTTCCTAACTTCGGCTGTGTAAGCTACACATTTCTCTTAGAGTCGTCATAAGTGTTTTCGTATTGTACTACCCCTTGTAAACTCTTATTACTTGGACTAAACGAGTACTTTTACCTTCCTCTCTTGACGTCGAAGACTATAAAAAAACCGCATCGGGACGATGCGGTGTGATCTACCGAACTATTTTTTGACAGGACACCCGCAAGTGACTCTGTGCACAATAGATGGTAGGAACAAATCAAAACATGTTGGGCACCTGGACACGATACCTAAAGCACAAGGTGGTGGATGACCACTATTTACAAGCTGAGAAAGAGTGCCGACATAATCTATTCCGCACTCCTGACAGTTCATAAAAAAACTGTACCCCTTGTACTTAGATGAATCCCAAGCGAATTTTTCCAGAAAATTCACTGTAATTTCTCCATTTTTCATATTCCGCTTTCTACACGCCGATTACGAATCGGCACATGCAAATCCGCAAGTAGTATAAAACACAACAAAATCGAACTCAACTATTCCCCGCAATACACAACATCCATCGTCCAGAGGTATTCACGAATAGCCACTCCGGAAAGCTGAAAGGCTTGTTACTCCTTTCTTGTACTGAGCAATGAGGAAGCCCCTTGCTACCGATTATTTCCTTCCCCATTTGATACTTACAGCAAAATAAAAGCGGTATCGACCCGAAGGTTTGCCCTAGGGTCAATACCGCTTTTATTCTGCCATTTACTTTTCGGCTGCCATTTGCAGTCGAAATTACGGTTGAGGTCGACACCGTTCGCTGAAACAGCCCTATGCAAGAATAGCTTTGTCGGTCGGCGGTTTCTTGTTGACAAGACATAGAGGTAAGCATAGGCTCAAGGCAGAGTCGAATCGTTTCGACAGGCTAACGCGGCCAAAAAAAGCGTTTGAAAAGTGAAAGAATACATATGCAAGGAGTAGCAATCGCCCATCTTAACGCAGCTGTATCTGCGGCACTGAAAGCGTACTATGACTTCAGACACTCGACTGTCGAGGACGCACTGAGACCCATTTCCGCCTACGGAAAAGGAGACACTCTCGGTATGGACTCCGGTCCAGAAATCACCATATGCGGTGAACTCAGTAGATACGACGAAGGTGCCGTGATCGTCACCGAAGAAATCGGATCAAGAGGTATGCGGATTGGTGAGACATTCCGCCCAAACGAACCTGAGACATTTCGAACGGTTTTCATCAGCGATCCTACGGATCGTTCGAATCAACTCAAGGCATTCCTGTCCGGATTCCCAAGAGAGAAGAGGATTCGGGACATTTTGGGAGATTCGACAGCTCTCAGTCTATGGGAGGAGAAGTTCGCTGGACCCGCGTCCATCACAGGAGCCACGTCTGCAATCAGTTGCATCCGGCGCGGTACTCCGATCTTTTCGGTAATTGTGAACTACCTCACGCAGGAACTCGCAGTGGCGTGTGCAGCAGGCAACAAGATTCTGAAATTGCCTGATGATCGCCCCGAGCTTATAGATTTGAGATACATCTGCACCAATGGCAGTCCAATCACATTCCCTGGTATCGACGGCGATACCGCCAGTATGCGGCGTTGCGTGACGTTTCTCGGAGATGCCGGTAAAATCGGGTACCTGGAAAACTTCAGAGACAGCGGGTGGATAGACGAAAAAGATATCCCCACATTTATTCATTACGATAAACCAGGGGGGCCCTCACGCATTCTGTATTTGTCCTCGATACAACCTCGAAGTAAACCGGTGGGCTTTATTCTTGCCAACGGCGAGAAAATTAGTGAATGGATCCATTGGTTACCATTCATACAGTTCGCGCGAAGCCAAACGGACGAGAGTCAACCGGCCTTGATCATGTATGAGGTTTTCCAAGAGCGACCATGGACAAAGGAAGGTGTTCTTATGTCCACGCACCCTGACTACAGCATCTTTCGTGAGTATCAATCCAAGCTGTACCTCGACACCAGCTGGCTGCTCCGGATGTCCAATCCGAGTCGTCTTCGCTCCACGCTTATCGTTGCACCGTACGATAACCGTTGGGCTGTCAGGGCAAGCAGTCAATCAGGATATCGTCCGATCAGGCTCTGATTCACTTCGTGCCCTACCTTTCGAACCAAACAACCCCGAGATTCTCTCGGGGTCTTTTTTCATTTTATACACTTGAGCAAGACTACTCCATAAGCCCGACCAACCGCCCTTCCGGAGTTACACGGAGAAGGAGTACCGAACCGACAGATGGCTGTGCGGTCATCGGTTCGCCAGGCTTTCGCTCGGCAAAATTAACATGAAGTTCTCTCGCACTTTCGTTTATTTCGGTTGATTGCGGTGCGATACGGTCACCAATTCGAAATGCGTTCGTCGTTGTGCTTACAGAAGAAAAGCGTCATCAAGTCCGTCGCATGTGCTCCGCGCTCTTCCAGGAAGTGCAGGAGATCCAGCGCGTCCGCATTTTGAATATTAAACCTGGCCCCCTTCTCGCCGGTTCCCACCGTCCGATAGTCGGCGATGAACTCAAGCAATTTCTCTCCACGCTTCTTTCGTAGAGATATTGTGTGCAACGGTTTTCCCTAGAGATACCGTTTTCCGTAGTTACGGATTTGCTCGATGATTTTTGAGAGAGCTTTGCCCTTTTTGGTAAGTGTGTACTCTACTCTGGGAGGCATCTCGTGCTCGAATTTTGCTCGAGTGAGCAGACCGGCTTCTTCGAGCATTTTGAGACGCAACGTGAGCGTGCGTGAGTTAATGGGAGTCGTCGAGTCGCAGGGAATGAGCGCTTCGCGCAATTCGGTAAAGCGCTTCGCGCCGGTAAGAAGCTCACGGACAATCAGAATAATCCAGATGTCTCCTATGAGAGCTCCGGCTTGCGCGATAGGACATTCGTTGATGCATGTTTTTTTCATACCAAGTGAATGTCTTTAGTAGACCAAAGAATCTGCCTGTTTGCAAGAGTCTTTTTGATTGACACTGTATACATGCATCCATTATACTTTACTTTGTAAACTAATTATCAGAAGATAACAACACATGTATGGATACAAAAAAAGGAATGGACCTCACAAAGCAGGCTCCCCGAAGTCCGCACGCGGTAGTGGGAGGGTTTAAGATTCTCGGCAGGACTATCGATAAATGCCGCGCGGCGCTCTTCGGCAACGTCGGCGACTACAACTTCGACTGCCCGCTCGATAATCAGCTCTTTAGCTTTATGGGTATCAAAGGGGCCGACTTCAAGGCGTTTGTTGCCGAGGGTCATACCGACGATAAAATCGTAGCGTGGGTAAAAGAGCACGGGACGAAGAAGACCGAGGTTGAGATGACGGAATGGAATAAGAAAGTATCGGAGAATAACTACAGCGAGGCTCCGGAGAACAAGGCGTGGCTTGAAGGTGAGGCGACCAAACTCGGTATGCCGAAAGACACTACCCTCTTTGACTGGCTTGATAAGGACGACAAGGTGAGCTTCAAGGATTGTAAGGAGTGCAAAGAGTGCACTTGTGCCGATTCGAAGGACGGCGTGAAGTGTGATTGCAAGGGTGAGAAAGGCTGTGCCTGCGGCGACAAGAAAGGAGGTGAAGATTGCGAGAAGTCCGAAACCTGTCAGGTCTAGCCTATAGAGTTGCTCCCTATCGGCACAAAACCCCTCCCCGACTTTTGTCGGGGAGGGGTTTTTCTTTTTTAGTCTTTCTTTTTTGATTTTCTGTCATCCTCGCGGATGCGGGGATCCAGTAGTCATAAAAAAGAACCTGGATTCCACTTTTCAGTGGAATGACATAAGGGGATGCTAGTTCGCGTAATACTCCAACACCGCCAGAATCCCCTTGAGATTCTTTTCCCATTCAATCGCCTCATGAGTCTTTAGTTCTACCGTTATCGCAGGAATACCGACGGAGGCGAGCCACCCCTCTGCGTCACCGGTAATCGCGTATGAATCAAATGATTTTACCGCCGTATATCCTGATGCCTTCGAGTAGACATTCATGAGGTCTAGTGTCACTGGCAGAATACCCTGCTCACACTCCGAGGCGTACACCGCGTTCGCCTGACTGTGCCAAAAGATGACAGCGTCGGGCTTTTGATCCACCACAAACGCCCGTAATGCTTCTGATTCCGGCTCGGAAAATGGTGCCGACCCCGCGCTCACCGTTTTTTGTTGCCAGGTACTTTTAGGCTGCCATTTACAATCGAAGTTGCGATTCAAATCAACCTCATGCGCATTGAATCGTCCCGAAGCGAGAACTGCCTTGTCAGTTGATACATCTGTACTGGTAAAACGCCCCTCTTTACCCGTCACCTTGTACACTCCGTCAGGATTAATCGAAGGGATCACCGTCACCGTGAGGTCTTTCGAGATGACATCTGGGTTCGAGTCGAGATAGTTTTTGAACGTATACGAAAGAAGTACACTGTTCCATTCATAACCCCCGTGCATGCCACCGATGAACAGAAGATGCTTCTTCCCTGTACCGTAGGTATACGCCTCAATCGGACACCCCTCCACCGACTGACCGATGACTTTTCGTTCCGCGCCCGTAGAAGTAGGAACAGGAACAACAACCGGCACGGAAGCCGTACCCTTCCCCACACTAAGCACAAGCCAACCGCCGCCGAGAACAACGACGGCAAGCATGGCCATAATTCCCTGCTTAGAAAAGAGAAAGCGCATTAGTTAGTGTACTTCTGAAAGACAGCGTCAATGCCTGCTTGGTTCTTGCTCCATTCCGTATCTGCATGGGTGGTGAGAAGAACACTGATAGCCGGAATATTTTTCTTAGATAGCCAGTTGGCTACGTCGCCCGTAGTTTCGTAGAAATCAAAACTCTCGTGTGCTGGATAACCGGATGCTTTCGCGTAAAGGTTAGTGATCTCCCGCGTCGCAGTCGAAACACCGGATCCACAATTCGAAGAAAAGACTCCGCCAGCGGCACTAAACCACACAATAACCGCAGAAGGAGTATTCGCCTCTATGTAGGCTTTCAATGCCGCGCTTTCCGGCTCTGAAAATGCCTTGCTTCCTCCACTCACTGCTTTATTTTGCCACGTGCCGGTAGCTTTCCAGTCGCAATCAAAGTTTCGGTTGAGGTCAACGCTGTTCGTGTTAAATCGGCCTGTGGCCACCGTCGCTGCTGAGGTTGACACCTGCTCTTTGGTAAATCGGTCGGCAGTGCCTACAACTTTCTTAAGACCATCGGGGTTAAGCACGGGAATAACTGTCACCTGCACCTTCGCGGGAATAACTGAAGGAGTCTTTGTTAAATAGTCTATCAGTTCATACGCGACCAGAGACGTATTCCATGAATATCCACCGTGAATACCACCGACGAACAAAATCTTGGTTGCGCCGGTCCCGAAATGGTACGCGGTAATGTCACGTCCTTCGACTGATTTGCCAATAACCGATTGTCCTCCAGTAGTTTGTGTTGCACGTGGCGTACCTTCCGAAGGCGTAGTGGTGCTAGTCACGACAGGTTGTTCACCTGGTGCGGGAACCTTAGGAGACGAGGTCCAGAAATAGAGAAACGCAGCGATACAGATCAGTACTATAGCGATAAGAAGTTTGGTAAATGTTTTCATATATTTTCAGCATAGCACACTTACGCTTGTATTTCGAGTGAAAGAATAACTACAACACCCTTGTACACCCCCTCCTTTTTACGCACTTCTGATTTAAGCGGAAGAATATAGACCCCCTCTCGTGTATCGGGAAAGATAGACGTCTTCCAACTGGTGTTTCCAAGAGTAACGGCAACAGGAAGCGAGCCCCAACCACGTTTCTTTTCGTGAAATTTCTTTTTAATCTCACCTGACTGCTTCTTCGAAAGCGACACGAAATGCCAGTTCCCCGCCATGCCAGGATAGAGCCAAACTTCCGAGCGAATGGAAAGTTTTTTGCTTTTCATCGAGATCAAACCAAAAGTGAACGGGTGCGCCGTGCAACTCGTCGATGTGCACGAATCACCAATACAACAAACGAAGTAAAACAAAGTAGACCGAAGCCTCCAATGTACACGACCGCGGTGGGAAGGAGTACGATTACGGCAAGTGTAGCCTGCGGTGGAAGTGCCACAATTTTATAGGCGAAATACAGCCCGAATCCGATAGTTCCAGCAACAAAAACAACGAGGTGCACGAGAAACAGCTTCCATGTCTTCATATCAAAAAGTGTAGCACACTACCAGTCAGCACTTATCAAGGTGTACCTGTACCAGTAATTCTCAAACGAGAACGGGCCTGCTATGATAGTACCGTGACTATGTTCACATTGTAGGCCGATGGGTATTCATGCCCCTCTTCTGGCATTGCGCATTGAGCTTGAAGAACGGCCTACAGAGACGCCACCTGCAACTCGAGGTGGCGTTTTTTATTGGTTGGACAAGAACAGACGCGCCAATTTCAGTTCATCGAAAGAGTACGAATCGTCAAGGAGGGAGCGGATAGGGGAAAGCTTGATGAGGCCGGAGGAATCAACGAGTTCGGATTTTGGCTTTTTGGAAAGAAGTTTCTTGAAAGCCTTCTCGATTTCCGCAAAACGGTCGGGGTCGGGAGTAAGATGCGAAAGGTCGCGGACGGGAATAATGATTTTCTTTTCCTTCAGCTGTTCCAGATGGTTAAGAACTGTCCCGACGGTCATTGCGCGCTCTTTGGCAATATCGCGGAGCGAAAGACCCTGAAGCACAAAATCTTTGGTAACGGAAAGCGTGTCCACTTTTTCTTTCTTCCCCCGTAAAGTCGCTCCGCTCCCACGGGGCAAGCCTGTCCCCGGTTTACCTCCGATAGCCTTAATAAAGTTATGGTGCATCTCCGACAATTCGTTCCTTTCAAGATTCTGAAACTTCGCGCGGACCATATCAGAATTTTTCCGAAACTCGGAATCTTTTTTCTGTATCTCCGGATGCACTTCAAGCGCTCGTGCGTTTAACCCCGAAAGTGACAGACCTTTGAGAGTACGTACTCGAGAAATGGCTACATACCCCTGTCCATACTCGAACGCGGCAGAAAGATCCATGTGCGCGGAATCGAGTGACATTCCCTGACTCTTGTGCACCGTAATCGCCCACGCGAGCCGAAGCGGGACCTGCACGATGCGGGCGAGTATCCTACCACCATCCTGTATATTCCACTCCACCGGTTCGGCCGGTATCGAACGTCCAGAAGTTGTTTTAACAATAGGTGTGCCTGTTTCCTTAGAAAACTCAGCGATTACGCCAGTAGTCCCATTTACAAATCTCCCGCTCGGATCGTTTTTCGTAAACATAACCCTCGCGCCAAGCTTAAGTGAAAGTACTTCAGGCGAAAGACATCCGCGCTTCAACGCTACGACCAGCGGGTCTGGGCCGGTCCCCGTCATTACGAACACTTTCGGCTGATTGGGGAGTTTAGAGAGCTCCGCAGTATTGAGATGATCAACGTTCGCATTATGAGAATAGAGCTGGGTGACACCTGGTTCCGCGATTTTACGGTATCGGGTACGCAGAAGCACTTTGTGACGTTCTGCTACAGTACCACGCCGTATCGCACCAAGGAATTCTAGGAACGCCCCATCTTCCTGCCGATGTTGTTCAGAGAGATAGCAGATAAGCGGATTCGCTTTCTGCCAGGCATGAGAGGTGAAGGCGAAATTGGATTTAGAAACAGAGCTCTTGACTGCTCGGTCTCCGGACTCAAAATCAAGACTGGGAAGGTCTTCCACGGAGCGGGTATTACCCGCTTGTCGTGACACAGGTGGAAGCTGAAAAAAATCACCGACAAGTACAACCTGGAGTCCGCCGAAGGCGTCTTCCGAACGTGACTGCCCTTTACGGACCTCTCGACATACGGCATCAGCCATAGCAAGTGTATTCGCCGAAAGCATGGAAACTTCGTCGATGATAAGCACGCGCGCGTTCCCTACCCGTTCCATCACTTTTCGGTTACTCGAAATCGTATCGAGATCATAGGGCGTGAGTTTCTCTTTGATACCGATCCCACACCACGAGTGAATGGTCATTCCACCGATGTGTGTCGCAGCGATGCCCGTGGAAGCGGTAATCGCAGGCTCAACTCCGCAAGAGTTGAGGTGCGCGACATACTCATTTACTGTGTGCGTCTTCCCGCTTCCCGGCTCGCCGGT
>CALRDB010000031.1 GCA_943354745.1 Candidatus Nomurabacteria bacterium
TGCGAAGAACTTACTTGCATACTGAGGAATCGTTTCGTTGAAAACGACAGCTTATGCCTGTAATACGCCGACATCCTCACTCACCATTTGGTGAACGGATGAAGATATAGTCTGCACTCCTAGTGATAGGGGATGTATGTGACGAGAGGACCAGAACGAACGGACCTCTGGTGTACCTGCTGTCCTGCCAAGGGCACCGCAGGGTAGCTATGTTCGGACCGGATAACCGCTGAAAGCATCTAAGCGGGAAACCGTCCCTAAGATAAGGAATCGTTATAGACCCCTAGGAGATGACTAGGTTGATAGGTGCTAGGTGTACGCACAGTAATGTGTTTAGCCGAGGCATACTAATTGGTCGATCCTGTCGGGAAACTTGTAAGCCCTTCCGATGTTATATCGGAATGGGTGGACTACTTTATTAATCCTGCTCCATGGAATCTTTAGCCTCGCACTTGATGCGGGGTCAAGAAGAAGCCATGTGAACATTGATATCTGTTTATGTATCTTGAAGACTGGATAATGGATTTAGGAAAGTGGACGGATGTAGCTCAGCAGTAGAGCCTTGCACTTCCAACGCATGGGTCGAGGGTTCGAGTCCCTTCGCCCGCTCCAAATTTCCGCAGTACCGGGGGACGCAATATTAGAATCGGGGAGTCGGATTTCGACTGACCTCCTTGCTTCAGATTGCGTTTCCCGACCAATCCTTTGTTCCTTCCGGTGGAGAGATGGCTGAGTGGATTAAGGCACCGGACCTTAAATCCGGATTTCGTAGGTTCGAATCCTGCTCTCTCCGCCAACTCCTGATTACGTCGCTGTAATCGGGATCCATTATCCCGTCTTCAAGAAAATAGTTTGAACATTTTGTTCTGGTGATTTGTCGCAAGGGTCACACCCGATCTCTTTCCGAACTCGGAAGTTAAGCCTTGTTGAGGCGATGGTACCTCGCGCGAGCGGGGGAGAGTAGCTAGTCGCCAGAACAAAGTTTTCAATCTATACTATAGTGGTATGCGAACCTTCTCTTTACGGCAAGAGTTGGCTACTCTGTGTATCGTTGGGTATGCATTCTTTGCATTACCTACCTCTCTCTTTGCACAGACGGACACTTTATTTGAGGGTGCAAATGAATATCGAAGCAGTAAGATTGGTTTACGCGCGCTCGTGCCCAATTACTGGCTTACGTACGATGTGACCTACACCTCGCTTCGAGGTGTAGGGGTAGAGTATCTCCGGCTGTACCCTCGTGCTGACAAAGGGAGCCGTATTTCTACCGCACTTGATGTGTATGCTTCTTCCATTGACGGAATTTTTAACATTCCTACGCGTTTGAGAGGTAAGCTCTCGGATGCAGATCTCATTAATTGGTACGTTGATCGGCTTGCTCGATCGCTTAATGCGTTCAAGATTCGTTCTGTCCGTAAAGAAACTTGGCTTGGTGTACCCACGTTTGTCATAGAGTATTCCGAGCGAACCTATGACAAGTATGACATGTACACCACCATACACTTCTTGTTTGACGGGGACAAAGTATATGCGTTTTCCGAGTGGTTTCTGTCGCACCGCCCCGCAAGCAAGGAACAACTCTCAACAATTCGAAAAGAGATCCGTTTTTTAACCTCTGATGAGATTCGGTTTGCGCCGTAAGACTCACACTGTATCGTATATGAACCACTCTGCAACTAAAGTGTGTCTGGCCGCTCTCCTGTTTTTAGGTCCTTTTTTTGTTGGTGCGGACGATGGTCAAGAGACTTCACCTGGTCAACGTATCGATGCGGTGATTCAGTCCGACTTGTCGGTAAGGGGACGATGGACGTTTCCGGTGAACACGGCGGAGACCGATATCTACACCTTCCCCGAATATAAAGAGTATGGATTCACGAGCGCTTTCTCATACAAACTTGTCGGAGCGGAGAATGAAAATGGGCCGGTGCTATTTTCTCATGAGGTTGGTGATTTTGCGTACGTTAATACGGGGTACCCTTCAGGACATCTTTTTCATAAATTGTATCTTACGTATGAATTCAAGACACCTTTTACGTCACCGTTCGTGCTCTATGAGTTTATGGTGTTTGGAGGTGGATTTTTTCACAACCCCACACTGGGTATCAGTTACCCGAGTAACTTAACCCTTGTCTCTTCCTCGCCACCAGCACAAAAGACGAGGCCTGTTGAAATCACCTATCCGCCCGAAAATAGTAATGTGTACCCAGTGGTATTACTCTTCCGTCCAAACCCTCTTCCTCCGGGTGTGATTATAAAGAAAGAAGGTCCGTTCACGATTGTTGGGGATGCGATTTCAGTGGAGAGAATCGCTGAGGCATCCAAGAAACTCGGAGAACTCTCATTTGTCATGAGTGATGTTATCGATGCTCCTCTTCCTTCGGAGATTTTCGTACTCATTTCTGATCTTGATGCCGTTAAGCTAAACTTTGAGGCAGCGGGTCTTGCGATCCGTCCTAATATCATACTGCTTAATCGTGCCTTCCTGGCACAACAAGAAGCCATTGATGTACAGTTACTTCTGTCACATGAGGCCGCTCACCTCTCGGAAATGGGTAAGGGTCTCTTTTCTGGAGCCTCCTACTATGCTCCGTGGTTTCGAGAAGGTCTTGCCACAGCGGTAGAGATTGAAATGCGAAATCGACTCCTTAAAACTCGCGAGGAGCGAGTGAAGTACGATACGCTAGGCAGTTATAATTCGCATGTATTCTCGGCCACCGAAGCCCAAAATAAATATAAAAAAGATTTTGATTTCATTCTTGACGGGAATAGTTACTATTCGACGACCGCGTCATACGCGCACGGTGCACTAGTGCTTAGGCATCTCTTCCAAGAGAAAGGGAAGACCGGTATGAAAGATTTCTTGACAAACTTACGGCGAGCGAATTCGAGCCAACTCTGTCTGCAATGTGATTCTGAGCTTATCCTTCAAGCTCTCGGTAATATCGGAGGGTGGGATAAGAATGAGGTCCTGTTTCCTTTTCGAGACACGGCGCATTTTGCTGAAAAAGCGAAACGTCTGATTCAAGAAGAGCCTGATGATGCGGAGGAGGAGCGATTGATTCTTTCTGCCATAGAGACGATACCTCACTATTTTACAGATCAGGGGGTAAACCCTAATCCCGCTCCTGTCCTTACCTCAGAAGCCAAGAAAACGGTCGCTATGCTTCTTTCTCCAGCCGTAGGTTCAGTACCTAGTCTCCCAGTACCTGTACAGAAGCCTGCTTCGGATACACAGAAGAGACTCCCTGTTGTTCCGTTGTCGCCGATAGTCAAACCGGTCCCACTGCAAACACCTCCTGTTGTCACAAAGCCGTTTGTTGCAACCTCGACTCCTACTGTGGAGAAGGTGATCAAAACAGAGAAGAAAGCAGGGTTCATTCAGAGAATTGGGAAGTGGTTCAAGAGATAGATGTATTTTGGTTGTGTACCCTCTAGAAATACAGTTAATTTCTATATACTATATACTGTCGTTATGCTTTCCTGGGAGCGAAAACAAAAACTCATTTTCCTTAGTAAGGTGGTTACTTTTTTCCTGCTTGTGTTTAGCGTGTATGGGCTGTACGCATTCTATAAAGCGCCGAACTGCTCAAATGGGAAGAAAGATGGTGACGAGCGAGGTGCTGACTGCGGGGGGCGGTGTCTCAGAGTGTGTCGTGCGGACACGAAACTTCCACTGGTGCAGTTTGTAAGAGCTCTTGAGGTAGACGGGGCAACGTGGAGCGTTGTTGCCTATCTTGAGAACCAAAATGAAGGAGTCGGGGCACGGCACGTACCCTATCGTCTTAAGTTGTATGATACGGACAATCTCCTGATCTACGAGCGCAGAGGTGAAGTATTCATTCCCCCTCGAAAAACCTTTGCTATTTATGAAGGGAAGATGGATGTCGGAACTCGCATTCCAACGAAGGCTCTCTTTGAATTTCTAGCGGAACCCGTATTCGAACATGTGAGTCAACCGGCACTTATACTCGAAACGAAAGATTTTATAAAGGATGAACACGGAGTATCGCTTCAAGCGGTTCTTTCTAATCCGAAGCGAGTCGTTGTTGAGGGTATTAATCTCACGGCACTTCTGTTTGACGAAGATGGAAACGTGACCGGTGCATCGGCAACCTTCGTCCCCACTCTCCGTGCCGAAGGGAGTACTCTCCTTACATTTACCTGGCCAAGACAACTCGAACGTCCTGCTCGTACGGAAGTGCTGTACACGGTACCGGGGAAGAACTGATACAACCCGCACCTGTCTTGGTGGTCCTCTTTTTTTGTTATTCAGCCCACACGTGCTACGGTATCAGTTATTCAGTATGGCTTTAACGACGAACATTCCCTCTTTCGCTTCTTCCCGATCCATTGATTGGATTCTTCTTCTTGCTCTACTGCCAATTATCGGTGCAGGTCTAGTGACCATGTACTCTTTTGAGCAGGGGGCCGATACAGGAGAGTGCGCAAAGAGCACAGTGAGCGCGTCACTAATATCAGAGGAAGCGTGCGTCGCGAGGCCGGTGGTGGCTAATCAATTTTTTACGAAGCAACTCATCTGGATACTTCTTTCGTTTCTTTCCTTTTTTGCTGGGAGCTTTATTGATTGGAGGTTTCTTCGTAGGAGTGACGTGCTGTTTAGCCTTTTTGTGGGAGGGTGCGGACTTTTACTCTCTCTTTTTCTCATTAATACCACACGGGGTATTCATGGTTGGTTTAACCTCGGGGTGTTCAGTGTGCAACCGGTCGAGCCGGTAAAGCTCATTTTGGTCCTCATTCTTGCTAAATATTTTTCGAGGAGGCACATCGAAATCGCACATCTTAAACATATTATTGTTTCTGGACTGTACGCATTCATCTTGTTTCTTTTGGTACTTTTGCAGCCTGATTTCGGTGGAGCTATCGTTATCGTCTGTATTTGGTTTGGTATGGTAATGCTCTCGGGTATCTCAAAGAAGCATTTTCTTTCGGTGCTTTTTGTTGGAGTACTTTCAGTGCTGATACTCTGGATGTTTGTTTTCAAAGACTACCAGAAACAACGTTTGGTTACCTTTATGCACCCGCTTACCGACATCCGAGGTTCGGGATACAACGCATACCAATCGATGATCGCTGTAGGTTCCGGCGAGCTTTTCGGGAAGGGGGTCGGTTACGGTACTCAATCAAGGCTCCAGTTCCTTCCCGAATATGAAACTGATTTTATTTTTGCTGCCTTTGCTGAGGAGTGGGGTTTTATTGGGGTATTTATTTTATGTCTCAGTTACGCTATCGTCATTTGGCGCATCCTAAGGAATGCTATGCATGGACTCTCGAATTTTGAGATTCTGTATGGGCTCGGCCTTTCCGTTTTCATAATGAGCCATTTCCTCATTCATGCTGGCATGAATGTAGGCCTTCTTCCTGTGACCGGTATCAGTTTACCTTTTATGAGCTATGGGGGGACAAACATGTTCACGCTTTTCACCGGACTCGGTATTCTCATGGGTATGCGCCGGTATCGTAGAACCGCGCATAAAGAGGCGATGCAAAATGAATTTGTTGGCGTCACTTCTGAGTAGTCGAGCGGTCTTCGTAGAGGGTTGTCGTTTTCTCAAGCATCTCGCCTAAGCTATACTCGCTCGCCACCTTTTGTGTGAGAGCCCTACCATAGGACTCCAGTGTTTCGCTATGGTGTAGATACTCCTCAATACGCGAGGCGATAATCTGACTGTTCCCCGGCTGAACCAGGAGACCTGTCTTACGGTCAGTAATAACGTCACCAATGCCACCAGTGTCCGAGGCGACCACCGGCAATCCAGCACTCCCTGCTTCAAGAAGCACATACGGCGTACCTTCTTTTATCGAAGGGAGGACGAAAATATCGAAGGCGTTTAAATAGCGCGAGGCTCCGTCGATAAAACCAGCAAAGAAGACACGGGTACCCAGAGCGAGTTTTTGTACCAGGTGTTCTAGGTTTCCCCTCTCTTCACCGTTTCCAATGATACAAAGAGACACATCCGAAGGAAGGAGGGCGAGCGCCTCTATAAGATACCTGAGACCTTTATTCTTATGCATTTCGGCAATCGTGCCGAGAAGTATTCGGCTTTTTTGAATATTTCCAATCCGGTGTAGCTTTTCAAGTGCTTCCTGTTTTGAAAAAGATACGCCGTTTGCTATTCCGAGGTTGATTTTGCGCAATTTCTGCTTTACAAAGGGCCATTTGGAGAAGGCATAGTTGTCCCGATTATTGAGGACAATAGTTTTATGCGAGCACACGATAGTCACCCAAGAAATACATTTGATGACTAGCCGTGCCATGAATGGTCGGTCTTCATAAAAAGCAAAACCGTGTACAGTGAAGATGGCTTTTAGCTTATATGAGCACTTCGTCTCATATAACTGCGGCGTTCGGTCGAAATGACCGGCCTCCGGCCGCTCGCTTCTTCCTCTCTTGCAGTTATAGCTTTTAGCTGTTAGGAAATTAAGAAACTGAAAACAACGGAATGCGAAAGAGCCAATTGCGCCGGCCTTTGAACTGTTAAGATGAACTATGTCCGGGCGTTCGTGGCGAAACAGAATGAAAAGCTCCGTAAACGCCTTGATATCCGAAAGGGGAGAAACGTCGCGCACCATGCTTGGAAGGGAGATAACCCGAATCCCTGCAGTTCGTAACTTTTCTTTTAGCGCTTCGCCTGTCCCAATAATGACAGCCACGTCAAAACGCTTCTTATCTACATTGGTTGCCAGGTCGAATACATACCGTTGGGCTCCGCCGAAGTTTCCTTTTGTGATAACGTAGAGGATTTTTTGTTTTTTCTCCATAGTAAGTGCGGTCCGCTTTGCTTGTAGCATAAGTATACCGCTTGTGGTTGTAGTAGATACGGGTTGTCAAACCCGATTCTTGTCGTATGATATCAAAGACTATGTCTATCTCTCACCGATCCGAAACACTCTTTCTCTTTCTTGGAGATGTACTCATTTTGTATGCATCTCTCTTTCTGACACTTTTCTTTCGGTACACATCTTCGGAGATGTTCGACGTACGTATAATGCTCTCCCTTCACCTCCCGCCGTTTTCGATTCTCTTTGTATTGTGGCTATTGGTGTTTTTCATCGCGGGACTCTATGAAAAGCACACGCTTTTTTTGCAAAAACAACTTCCTCAGTTGCTTACCAAAGCCCTTCTCGTGAACGCGGTAATCGCTATCGGCTTCTTCTACTTTCTCCCTGCGTTTCTCATTGCACCTAAAATCAACCTCTTTTTGTGCCTTTTTGTTTCATCGATTCTACTCTTTTTGTGGCGCCGGTATGGTTTGAGGGCAACAGAAAATGGCGATAGGGAGTCGGCCGTTATTATCGGACACGGGGATGAAATGGAACGTATCTTTAAGGAAATAAACCATAATCCTTTGTACCAAATTAAGTTTGTGTTTTCAGTTAATGCCGATTCGCTTACCGAAACTGAAGTAAAAAATCTGACGCAACGAATGATTGACGAAAACATACATCTTGTCGTTGTCGACTTGCACGCTGAATCGGTGTCTCATCTTTTACCTCATCTGTACAACTTGTTATTTACGGGTATGCAATTTCTCGATATGCACAAGGTGTACGAGGATATGTTTGACCGTATCCCACTTTCACTCGTCGGGTATAACTGGTTTCTCGAAAACCTGTCTTCGGTTTCCTCGCGTTTCACCTATGATTTCCTGAAACGATTCATGGATATCATTGTGTCCTTTGTCCTCGGTGTGCTTTCATTGCTTCTGTATCCTCTCGTCTATGTAGCCATAAAGCTCGATGATGGTGGTCCACTTTTCGTGCAGCAAAAGCGCATCGGGAAAAATAACCAAAGTGTCCGAACGCTCAAGTTTCGTACAATGACACATGATGATGCCGGACGCGAGGATTTAAAACAAACCAACAAAGTGACGCGCGTAGGTGGATTTCTTCGGCGAACTCGTCTCGACGAGCTACCACAACTTTGGAATGTCTTTTTAGGAGAGATGTCACTCATCGGCCCTCGTCCCGAGCTTCCTTCGCTTGTTGAGGTGTATGAACGGGAAGTCCCGTATTACGGTACACGTCATCTTATTAAGCCCGGGTTGTCAGGTTGGGCACAGCTCTATCATAAGACACCTCCTAAGGTGGATGCGAATGCTAACGAAACGGCGATTAAGCTTTCGTATGATCTCTACTATCTCAAGAACCGTTCTCTCTGGCTCGATATCAAGATTGCGTTAAAGACAGTGAAGGTGTTGCTTTCTCGGTCAGGAGTGTAGGAAAAAATTATTCTAAGTATACTAATTGCTCTAATTATTCTAAGGAAATCCCAAAGTTTGTTGGACATTTGCATTTGGATATTTTTTAGGTCAATTAGGTTAATTAGAATAATTAGGTTAATTTATATCTAACGTAATGATTGTTTATCTGGTTGCATAAAGACAATGTCTAAGGATAAGAAAACAAACAATAAGGTAGTCGTCGTCGGTGGCGCCGGTTTTATCGGCTCGCACGTGACTGACGCGCTTGTGGATCGCGGTTTTGAGGTACATGTTATCGATAATCTTTCTGGCGGGAAAAAGGAGAATGTGAATCCAGAAGCGGTTTTTTATCAAGTTGATATCCGAAATCTTGAAGAGATCAAACCGATTATCGCGGGCGCTGAGTACGTCTTTCATTTCGCGGCACTTCCGCGCGTACAGTATTCCATCGAGCATCCTGTCGAGACTCATGAGGTGAACGTGACAGGTACCTTGAACGTACTCATTGCTTCGAAAGAAGGGGGTGTGAAGAGGGTTGTCTATTCGGCATCGAGTTCCGCGTACGGAGATCAAAAAACACTTCCACTGGTGGAGACCATGACCCCGATGCCAAAGAGTCCCTACGGGCTCCAGAAGTACCTTGGGGAGGAATATTGTAAGGTCTGGGGCGAAGTATATG
Organism: Candidatus Nomurabacteria bacterium; assembly: GCA_943354745.1. GTDB lineage: Bacteria > Patescibacteriota > Minisyncoccia > Phycocordibacterales > UBA10002 > UBA10002. The sequence continues at coordinate 8,902 of CALRDB010000031.1, forward strand.
GACTCTCTACGGTGAATTTACGTTATTTCAATGTGTATGGTCCACGGCTTGACCCGAACGGCGCCTACGCGCTTGCTATCGGTAAATTTTTGAAACAACGAAGGGAGGGAAAACCAATAACCATCTGGGGTGATGGGACACAGACGCGCGATTTTACGCATGTGCGAGATGTCGTCCGTGCCAATCTTTTGGCGGCTGAAAGTGCAAAGGTGGGGAAGGGAGAAGTCATTAACATCGGCGCCGGAAGAAACTTCTCGGTTAATCAATTGGTAAAACTGATTGGTGGGGAAGTAGTGCACGAATCACCTCGTATAGAACCTCACGACACACTCGCGGATAATTCACTTGCAAAAAAATTGCTCGGTTGGTCGCCGGAGGTGACGCTAGAGGAGGGGATTAAGGAACTCAAAAAAGAATTTGAAATTAATTAAGGAAATTGTTGCCTAAAAAATAAATATGGCTATAATGGGCTCCTATGTGGAAATATCGCTTCGGAGCCTTTGTTATGTTGCTGGCAGCCACGCTTGTCGGCTATTTTGTCTATACGACCGAAGTGTCGAGCCACCTCTCAAGTGAAAGCACTACGACGCCTGCTGTCGTCTCCCCATACGCCTTTAAGCTAGGATTGGACCTCAAGAGTGGTTCTCATCTGGTCTATCTTGCCGACACGAGTACTCTTAAGGGTGACGAGAGCAAAGGAGCAATGGACAGCTTACGCGAGGTTATCGAGAATCGAGTGAACCTTTTTGGCGTATCAGAACCGATTGTGCAGGTTGAAACAGGTGGTGTCCTTGGAGGAGGAGAAGACCGTCTCATTGTTGAACTTCCTGGCGTGACCGATGTAAAACAAGCGCAAGAGCTAATTGGCAAGACTCCGCTTCTTGAGTTTAAGCTCATGAATCCGGCCGTGGAGAAGTTACCCCAGGAGGAACTTAACAAAAAGCCGATAGGAGAGGTATTCATAACGACACCGCTCACCGGACGTTTCTTGGAAAAGACACAGCTTGTGTTTGATCGAACGACGAGAGCGCCCGAAGTACTTTTGAATTTCAATAAGGAAGGATCTGATCTCTTTGCGAAAATTACGAAGGAAAATGTTGGACGAACACTCTCTATCTTTCTAGATGGCTTTCCGATTTCCAGTCCTGTGATACGACAAGAGATCACGGGCGGTACCGCCACTATTTCCGGCGGATTTACGCCGGTTGAAGCAAGGGATTTGGTACGAAACCTCAACTACGGCGCGCTTCCCGTGGCCATTAAGCTTATTTCGACACAAACCGTCGGAGCGTCCCTTGGTAATGAGGCAACTGTTGCGGGAGTAAAAGCTGGTATCTGGTCATTCATCATCATTGGTATCTTCTTGATACTCTGGTACCGCGTACCCGGTCTTATCGCGGTACTCGCACTTGCAGTGTATGTGGCGCTCAACCTCGCAATTTTTAAACTTATTCCCGTCACCCTTACCGCAGCCGGTATTGCCGGGTTTATTCTTTCACTGGGTATGGCAGTAGATGCAAACATTCTTATTTTCGAGCGTATGAAAGAAGAACTCCGAAAAGGGAGGGTACTTCCGGATGCGATTCAGGAAGGATTCCACCGTGCGTGGACCTCTATTCGAGATTCCAACACTTCGAGTATAATTACCGCTGTTATCCTGTACTACTTCGCCTCAACGCCCATGATTAAAGGTTTCGCCCTTGTCTTCTTTATTGGAGTGGTCATTAGTATGTTTACCGCCATTACCGCATCCCGCACCATACTTAAAGCAGTAGGGGCGAAAGGAGAGAGCAAGTTTGTGAGAGCATTATTCGGGTCAGGAATTAACTGATACGAATGCAACGAATTACCATGCGAATGTTGCTAATCTACGAATCCCAACTTTTCTTATTCGCATATTCGAAGCATTCGTGTATTAATTTGTAGCATTCGTATAACACATATGTTTGTAGTCACCCACCGAAAACTATTCTATATCTTGTCTGGCCTCCTTTTTGTGGCTTCGGTCGTCTCTTTAGCTGTCTGGGGTCTCCAGCCAAGCATTGATTTCAAAGGAGGTTCACTGCTCGAAATACAGTATCGACAGGTCCGACCCGAAATTCCGATGATTAACCTGGCCCTGAGTCCGCTTTCGCTCGATCATTCTGTTCGACCTACGGGAGATTTGGGTTATATTATTCGTTTCCAAAGCTTGACTGAGGAGGAACAAACGAAGGTGATGAGCGCAGTATCTCTGAATGGAGTAAACATCCCTGAAGTGAAGCGTCTCGATACCATCGGTCCGCTTCTGGGAAAGGAAGCAGTGGGGAAGTCGCTCGTGGCTATCATCATGGTCATGCTCTGTATCGTGCTCTTTATCACCTTTGCTTTTAGAAAGGTTTCAGAGCCGGTTGCGTCCTGGAAGTATGGGGTGATTACGGTTGTTGCGCTTCTCCACGATGTGCTTGTTCCAACTGGGGCGTTCGCCATTCTCGGACACTACGCGGGATTTGAAGTAGACACCCTCTTCGTGACCGCGCTTCTCGTTGTTCTTGGTTTCTCGGTACACGACACCATCGTCGTCTTTGACCGTGTTCGTGAAAACTTGCGTGTATCTCACGAAGCGCGAAACCACAAAGATTTCGCGACCATCGTAGGAGAAAGCATCCAGCAAACCTTTGTCCGTTCCATTAACACTTCACTCACAACCGTCATCGCCCTCATTGTGCTTTACGTCATCGGTCCTGAAGTCACGAAGCACTTCTCGCTCGCGCTCCTCATCGGCATCGTTGCCGGAACGTACTCGTCTATCTTCATCGGTTCTCCACTTCTCGTGACGGTAGAAAAGTGGCAAAAGAGGGCAAATTCTTAATTTTTAATCCTTTATCCTTAACTCTGTCATTCCCGCGTAGGCGGGAATCCAGGAATACCCCTTGACACACTCTTAGACTGGGAATACCATAAAACCACTATGCAATCGAGCAACGTAAGCCTTCTAGGTCTAGCGCTAACCAGCCATAAGGGTGGAGCGTTTGCTCGTGTTTGTTTCTCACTTTAAACTTTTTACTTTAAACTTGAAACTAATATGAGCCAGTTCTCCACCGCAGGGGACCTGGGCTTTTTGTTTTCGGGCGAAAACAAAAGGAAAACAATGTGCGGACGAAAGAGTTCTTTTTATGTCACGTAAACGTCGAGCAAATAGCAACCGAATTACTAAGCCTGCTCCTGTTCGGGAAGAGCCAACTGACTTGGCCCTCGCTATGTCTGGGGGTGGAGGGGTTCCAGGGTGGAGGATTTTCCTGGACAGCCGTTCTCGGGAACGGAAGGAAGAAGTACTCAAGTATGCCGGTGGTACGACTGGATCCAAACTCTAGACGCAGTTCAGTCGGGCTCGGTATCTTACGGCGTCTCTGTTGAACAACAGAGACGCCGTTTTCTTTGATTTCCTAGAAGTTTGACAGGAATTATCTCAGGTGTAGGATAAAAGTACGATGACACGAAGCGCAATTATCGCCATTTGCATTATTTCGGCTAGCGAGGATCGCCGCGGAAGCTTCTTAGCTTACATGGCGTCCGAGCGAAGACGAAATATAAGCGCAATTTCTATTGCGGCTTCTATTATTCACCAAATCGGTGGAGATTTTGCTCGTGCGCGCTTCTAACTAACCTCAAAAGTAAGAAACGAATACAAGTGAGCTCTTCATCCCTAGGAGCTCATTTTTCGTTTATAGACGCCTCACGCGAGGATTGCCTGAAAGACGAGAATAAGCTCCACCAGGGAACGGAAGGTTCAAGTTCTTTATGTTACAAGTACACGTGAGTTATTGGGCGGTAGTTATCTATGGCGACCCCGAAGTTCAAAGTCGTGCACTCCTAAAGAAAATTCAGGATAAAGCGACAGAAGAGAAGATCCAAAACGGTTCGGTCGGAGTATGTCAGGAGCCGAGCAAAGACGCATTGGTTCATCTTGATCTCCTGTCTTGCGACCGAGAAAGGGCCGAGCGGCTGATCGTCTCTGCGGGTGTTTCTCTCAGCGAGGTACGTTTTGAGTGCGAGGAAGATACTCCAGTGGAAAATGACCCGGGACATCGGTCCTCTTGCCGGAATCGGAAGGCTCGCCTTTGTGGCGTGTAACCGTGCCCAGTAGCGACTTTTACACGGCCTATTTCCTCAGTGAAATAGGCCCTTTTGATAAGTTGTGTGCCAAAAGACAAATTGTTTGACAGTGCTTTATATATAAGTATAATAGACCCCGCACTCTAAAAGAGACCAAACGCTTTGATTTTCACGGCGTCGTCCGATTCGCTTTGCGAATCTTAGGAGGGTGAGGACTTTGACAATTGAAATGTAGAGAATGTTAATGCAAGTTAACGTTTATTTCTTTGAAACCCCGTAAAGCGAGGAAGACTCGCCACGGGGTAAAGTAATTCCACTCGAACCCCTAATCAGGGAACGAGGATATAGCAAAAGATCAAACTCACTCGGGACTTTATAGAGATACTGTTTTCTATATCGGCAAGCGAGGACCGCCGCACGAACTTCTTAGTTTGTATGGCGTCCGAGCGAAGACGATATATAAAATTTACTATTTTCTATTTTGTTCCGTTCGCGATTGTCTTAATCAAAAGTTTTGACGATTCAAAATTAGAGTTTGATCCTAGCTCAGGATGAACGCTGGCGGCGTGGATAAGGCATGCAAGTCGAGCGGGTACTGTAGCAATACAGTATCAGCGGCAGACGAGGTAGTAATAAGTAGGTACGTACCCTAGAGTCAGGCATAGCTCATCGAAAGGTGAGGTAATTCCCGATAGTCCGAATACATAATTGTGGATTCACGAGTGAATCTAGAATTATGTATTTGGTAAAGTCGCAAGACGCTCTTTGAACGGCCTGCTCGGTATCAGCTAGTTGGTGAGGTAAAAGCTCACCAAGGCTATGACGCCTAGGGGACCTGAGAGGGTGACCCCCACCGATGGAACTGAGATACGGTCCATACACCTACGGGTGGCTGCAGCCGAGAATATTCGACAATGGACGAAAGTCTGATCGAGCGACGCCGCGTGCAGGATGAAGTCCTTCGGGATGTAAACTGCTTTTGTGGGATAGAAAGTTTATTGATCATCCCAAGAATAAGAGGTTACTAAACTCGTGCCAGCAGTAGCGGTAATACGAGTGCCTCAAGCGTTATCCGGAATTACTGGGCGTAAAGGGTGTGTAGG
>CALRDB010000032.1 GCA_943354745.1 Candidatus Nomurabacteria bacterium
TGCGACCTTAAGTCCCGCTTCCATGAAAAAGCAGATTGACCGACTAACGAAACAAGTTCATGATGTTCAAAAGCAATACGGCATCCCAAGAAAATTAGCAAAAACTGCCTGAGACTCTTGGTGTCGTTTAATTACTATCTACTTCGCCCGCTTTTGCGGGGCTTTTACTATTCAGTGATCGAATGAAATCCCTCCACGCCGCAGACGGCGGTGCTCCCTTTTACAAAGGGAGAATTCAGCAAATGATGACTACTCCCCTGCCGACTCTTTCGGCACTTCTTTCTTATTTTCCGAGGCATGGACGTCCACTTCGTACGAGGTATTCTGCGCTTCAAAGAAGTTCACAAGTTCAAAGACGTCGGTCGCGGTACTCATCCACTTGGCTGGATTCTTGGCGTTGTAGTGCTTCGGGAGACCGAGCTCTTCAAGCCTTCGGTCGGTCACATACTGTACATATTGGTTGACATAGTCGGCGTTGAGACCGAGAATTCCGCGCGGAAACAGGTCTTTATTGTACGCCATCTCCCTCTCTACACCTTCAATGATGATATCTTGAATCTCTTGTGCAAATTCAGGTGTCAGCAGTTCGGGATTCTCTTCGAGCGCGGTGTGCACGAGGTTGATGCCGAACTTCAAATGGAGTGACTCGTCGCGAAGGACCCACGTAATCATAGAGCCGAAGTTGCGGAGCTGGTTGCGCTGACGAAACGAGAGAGCAACCATGAACCCCGAATAAAACCAAATCCCTTCCATCACGATGTTGGTGGCGACAAGGTTTCTCACGAAATCCTTCTTCCCTTCCACCGTATCGATATCAAGCACGGTCTCAGTCATCCGGCGGAGATACTTAAAGATGTATTCTTCTTTCGCCTTCATTGACGGCGTATCGAGGTGAATACTGAATACCTTCTCGCGGTCGAGCGGGAACGTTTCGAGCACATACTCGAACGCGACACAATGGTTGGCTTCCTCCCACATGACCTTGGCGAGATAGAGGTGTGCTTCGGGGGCTTTAATATACGGGTACATACCGAGCGCGATGGATCGGTTTACGATAAGCTCAGCCGGGTTGAAGAAGGCCATCAGGAACGATACCGCGTGGCGCTCGTCGTTCGTCATCTTGCCCCAGTCTTCTAAATCTTCCTTCAGTGCAATTTCATGGGGAAACCACGTGTTCCTGACTGCTTGATTATATAAGTCGTATGCCCATTGATACCGAATGGGGTGAAGGACCATGTCCTCTGGTTGTGCTTTGCCTATTAACATAAATGCGAATTAACGAATTGTTCGAATGTTCGAATAATACGAATCAGAAAGATACTACGCTTTTTAGTTCTTATTCGCAAATATTCGTTGATTCGTTCATTCGAATATTCGCATAGCAATTATTGACAACTATCACAGATAAACTGCTCTTGCGGATCTTCGGGTCCTGCACCAGCAGAACTCCCACCAAACCCCGCTCGTTCTGCTGTCGCCATCGCCTTTTCCATGGCATTGGCTTTCGCAAGAACCTGCTCTACGGTTAGCTTGGGTGCAACCGGAGCACTGACAACACTTTTTTGGCGAGAGAATCCTACTCCGACACTCACCGCTTCTGTTGGCATTCGCAAAGGAGACGAAGTCATTACTTTACTTACGACATGCTCAGTGTGGGCTGTCATCGGCACCACGATAGGAAACTCCTCCGGGACAATAAGTGCGGGCTGAAGTTTTGAAATACCACCAAAACCTGCCGGGGCATGCTCCCTCTCCATCTCTAAAGCACCGGCGAATCCTTTCCTCCCCATCTTCTGAGCTTTGTTTACATGCACAGTGGACTGCTCAGCGGTGTGCCTCGGCTTCATATGGAGATAGTAGGTACTTTTAACTCCTTTCCTCCAGGCTTCGATATAGATCTTCATTGTCTCATCAATATCACGCGTCTCAAGATACATATTGCGGGAAAGTGCTTGATCCACCCATTTCTGGGCGCGAGCCGCTACTTCAATAAAGGCATACGGAGAAGTGGCGAAAGAGGTCTTGTAAATATTCTTGATATGATCGGGCACTTCCGCAATATTGGAAATATCTCCTTGAGATTCAATAATAGTCTCACGTACTTTTTCCCATAACCCCATATTTTTGAGGTCGTGCACAAGGTTATGATTGATGTCCATGTACTTTCCTGAAATCTTGTTTCGGGAAAACACCTGAGCAAAACGCGGATCAATGCCGGGTGACGTACCTGCAACAAGTCCGATGTTCGCATTCGGAGCCACGGCCATGAGTGTGGCGTTGCGCATGCCTTTTTTCACTTTCTCTCGGAGGACATCCCAATTAAGTCCACGATGCCGGCTCTCTTTTGAGACGGTGAGTGGAGTACCGCGATCGCGCTCAAGTCTTGCGAGTGTGTCTATGGGCACTTTACCTCGTGACCAACCTGATCCGACGAAGTGTGGGTAACTCCCTCGCTCTTGTGCGAGGTTCGTGCTCTCGTCGATCGCCATGTAGCTGATGAATTCGAAAATGCGATCAGCGAAATCAGCACCGTGTTCGCTATCGTACGCCATACCAAGTTTCTCGAGTGTATCGGTGAACCCCATGACACCTAGACCAATCGCACGGTTTTCTTTATCTCCGGCCTCTGCTTCCTTCACGGGGAGCACGTTAATATCAATCAAATTATCGAGTTGACGGACGGCGAGACGGACGCTCTGTTCAAGCTTGCTCCAATGAATTTCCTTGTTATGCACATGGGTGGCAAGGTTAATGGACGCTAGGTTACATACCGCAATATGGTCTTTATCCTGCGGAAGCGTAATCTCAGTACATAGGTTCGACATGTGAATCGTACCGGTGTTGTTGTTGAGGGCGCGGAGGTTAATCGCGTCTTTCCAGGTAAGCCACGGATGTGAGGTGGTCTGCAGTGAAACCAAGATCTGGCGGAGTTGTTCACGAGCCGGCACTTTCTTAAAAATACGAAGTTTCCCTTGATTCGCCATCATAACGTACTCGCTATAACGCTTCACAAAACGGTCTCCGTAAAGTTCGTTAAGATCCATCACCTCCTTCGGGTCAAACATGTACCAGTCGTCTCCGGCTTCCACGCGTCGCATAAATTCATCAGAAAGGAACACTGCGGTATTCGCGGTTCGCATACGGAGGTAATCATCGCCCGCATTATGTTTCCAATCGAGAAATTCGGGGAAATCGTAGTGCCAGTTTTCCATGTAAAAACAGAGTGCGCCTTTTTTCTTACCTCCTCGTTGCACCGCACGGATAGCGGTATCGATAATCTTAGCGAAGGGTGTGGGGCCACTTGAGACCGTGTTGTTCGAGGAAAGTGGTGACCCCGCTGCGCGGAGTTTCGAAATGGACGCGCCAATACCACCAGAAGCCTTTGACAGTCTGATGACATCGGCGACCGACTTCGCGATGTGTTCGATATCGTCATGAATTTCAAGAAGGAAACAGTTTGAAAGAGCGGGACGTGGCGTGCCGGCATGGATGTTTGTTGAACCACCGGCAAGATATTCAAGCCGAGACATTTTGTTATAGAATTTCCTTGCCCAGTCGGTCGGATTCTTTTCATTAAACGAAAGACCCATAGCGATGCGCATGAAGAAATACTGAGGGGATTCGTTCGGCTCCTGATTCTTATCCTTTACGGTGTACCGATTAAGAAGCGAGGATAGCCCTGCGTATACGAAAAGTTCGTCTCGCTCAAGATCAAGGGTGTCGGCAAGGCGCTCAAGATCGAAATTATCCTTCATTCGCGGGTCAAGGAGGCCTTTCTGTACTCCTTCGGTTACATAGCGAATAAAGCCATCTCGGTGCATTTTCTCAAGCGCATCCTCTTTATTTTCGTATTCCCCGACGACTCGACGATAGACCGTCTTCAAGAGAAGACGCGTAGCTACTTTGTCATATTCAATGTCATCTTTGACGTTTTGAATCGCTGCGTTGATAGTCGCCTTGTCCATCTCCTCCGTGGTGATGCCGTTATACATCGTAAGCTTGGTCTCGGTAGCAATCTGGGTGACCATAGAGATAGGATCAGTAAGTCCACGACAGGCACGCTCAATAGATCGGTTAATCCGATCGGCATTAAACGCTTCTCGTGTACCGTCACGCTTGGTGATATATATTTCCATGATAATAAGACTACGAATCTGATACGAAATGGCGAGAAATTGAAACTTCTTGAGTCACCAAAAAAGGTCCCGGCATGAACTCTCTGAATCAGAGTTACCGTGAAATAAATGCGACACTTTCAAGATCACTTGTACGAAAACAATTGTAGCATTCAAACGGACTTTGCAAGTGTGGAAAGTAGAGAAAAAATAGGTTAGACCATAGGTTCAGAGTCCCGTGCAAGAGACGCATTGACCGCTGACGTAGGTATGTTCCCGTCATGATCCCTTCTTTACATCCCCAAACGACAGAAAACCTTTACTACAACTCTAAAAAGAGATGTGCTACTCCGATATATCCAAAATTCATATGACCTAGAGACTTAGATTTCTGAGTACCTCCACATCGATGACGAGTGCATCACGCAATATCTTCTCTTCTTCTCGCATCGAACCGTAAAACCGTACCGAATCACCCGCGACAAACCGAGCGAGCTGGCCGATGCTTTTATTCTTCTTCTGAACGAGCGTTTTCTCGTTCACATTGACCGTATAGTCGATACCCCCTACCGTTACTACAAGGGTTGACGGCACCGTAGGTGAGCTTATTTGCTTGAGCGTCCCTTCAAAATTACGCGGGAGGAAATCGGTTCTACTTTGATATACCGCTATTTTCGCCGCGGTAAGCACATTCTTAGAATAATCGTACACGCCGGTAATGAGCGGGATAGTATCCGCCTTCTGCAATCGCTCGAAGGGTATAGTCATTGTCCCCTTCAAAATCGTCGTGGTAGTGCTTACTTTCACGATCAAAGTTGGGTTTTGAGTGGTACGGAGCGTAAAAGTTCCGCCTGAATTCACTTCGGTAATTACTCCGGAAAATGTACCCGCTTCTTCTTGAAGCGACCAGTCCTTTATTTTCTTCGCGCTTATACCGAAGAAATCGGAGCCGGCAAAAAATTCACCGTCAATGTCGAGATAGTCGCCCATCTTAATTTGAGAGACGATCGTGCTCCCCCCATATCGCTTCGTTACCATCGTGGTACCATCTGTCTTCATCGTGAAGCTCATTATAAGCGGACCCCATTTGGTGACGATATAGAGAGTGGACCCTGCGATTTGCTCTACCCGTGCGCTTCGAAGAGCGATGGTGCCATCGGCTTTAATATGAACATCTGGATTCCCTCCTCCAACTCCTTGGGGATTGTACTCGGCTAAGGCGAGGCTAAGTGACGGAACCGAACAGAGGAAGACGAGAAGAATTAGATATTTTTTCATAAAATGAGCATTTCACTGCGTTAGCTAGCATTAAAACTTAATCGAATAACCGAGGTCACCATCCTCTTTTGCCTAAGGAAGATGGCGAGAGCTCCTTTCTAACTTTAAATACTTGAGGATTCTTGAAACACCAGTGTATTCCCCATCCTACAGCAATACCAAGAATCATACCTCCTAAGATATCGGTCGGGTAATGCACGCCTGCCACTACGCGAGCAAATCCGATACTGGCGCTAGCGATGAAAAACCAAAAGCCCCAGCGTTTGTTGTAAAAATAAACAATAGTAGAAAGTGCAAAAAAGAATGACGCGTGCCCGGATGGAAAGGAATAGCTTGTTTCAATGAAAAGTACATGTGCAATGTGATCCACCACTAACGGTCTGAGGCGAGGAATGAAGAGACGGATAATCTCGACGCCTATTCGTGCGGCGATTCCCGCGCTGATACCCTCAGCGACCAACACAAGTCGCTGATATGCGAGTGGCCACTGCCGAAACGCAAAAAACACAAACAGTAGTGCGACCACATACGGAAAGTAGACCGCAAAAAAGACAACCGTACTATTAAGAGACGTCGACATTCCCAACACATCAAAGTTAAGCCAAAAAACAAGCGAGTGGTCAAAGCTCATGCCGTTATTGTAGCGACTCTCCACCCAAAAGAAAAGCCGGCTTGCGAGAGAGTCCAATGGACAAAACTCTCCGCAAGCCGACAGCGAGCGCGCAGTAAAGCCACTTTCGCGGACCCATATGCTAAAGCCCTGAAAGAGGGAAACCAGCGCGACTACAAAGGCACTCTAGCATACAGTCGAGTCTTTACGCTAGCCTAAAGATCTGTTACTTTGTCGAAAATGGCTATAGGCAATGGTTTGTAGGAGTCAAACTCCTACAGAATGAGGAATCTCAACAATTCTACATTCCTTTTGTCTGGACCACTGTCATCGAAGCCGAAGCTTTGGCCGAGTAAATTAAAGCCGATCAAAGACCTTCGCAAGACCTTCTTTAGGTTTAGGTGCTTCTTTTTTCCGACGCTCTTCCTCCTGCTTGTGCTTGTGTTGTTCTGCCTCATGCTTTTCCTCCCGTTCCGCCTCCTCAACTTTTCGTTTCCCGCTTTCCACTGCCCTTTCCCTGTCTTTAACTTCCCTTTCCTTAGCCTCAAATTGATGCTTCAGTTGTTCGAGCTCGCGCTCGAGCTCGCCTAGCCGCTGTGTATCGTGTTGAAGCCCTCTTTTCGCTTCGTCAATTTTGCTGGACATGAAAATTGAGTAAATAAATAATTAGTACAAGTATAGCAAAATGGAATCCGTATATACTACTTTCCTATAGTACAACACTACTTTTCTTTTGTCCCTTCGTCCATTCTCCGAAGAAAGACCCCAGCCCGCCCTGCCGCGTCAAACTTCACAAGTTCATACTTTTCCCCCGCGCAAAGATTGGTCAGTGACTCCATCAAGGCCGTTTTTCTTAATTGGATTTCCTCTTCGCTTCCGGTACTCACTTCGAGCGGCCAAATTCTTGCCGAACCATTTTCAGCAAGAAGAGTATCAATGTTTTGAAAAAGTGCTGTTATTTCCGAAGGGTCTTTCAAATATGCCGGGACCGAATATTCCGCCCAGATTTCATCGGCTTTTTCTATTCCCCTTCCTCGCAACACTTCTGACAGTCCTACATCGGTAGCGCTTACAGGTACGACTGGGTCAGCTCCTAATTCCGGCGCGCTCACGAACGGGTCAATGTTCAAGACTTCTCTCGGTATAATACCGTTCTTCAGCATTTCTTCTTTCAGGTGGGCGTGTCCTCCTCCAAGAACCACAATCGTCTTATCGGTAAGTAACTCACGAGCGAGTCCGCGTGTAGCTTCAGTATTGTATGGAAAGAAAAGCGTATTCCAATAGGTCTCACGACTTGCGGAACTCTTGCCGGGTTGAATCTCGAACAACCTCCGCTTGCGTTGTGTCCGTTCAAATTCGTCTTCCGTTGTAGCCTTCTTTTCGTTGACACCAATTGATTGTTCGATGGAGCGTAGCGCTTCACTGTTATCAATCGACCTTTCGCGGGTACCGTGTTGGCGAGCTTCTTCCATTACCTGCGCAATCATTCCTTTTGTACGTGGCGAGAGAGCATTCTCAAGTATACGGTAAGGGTCGAAAACCTTACTACCAGTCTCCTCACCAATTTGCTTCGTTACTTCCTTCCCCGCACGAAAAAGAAATTCAGAATCCGACTCATCTGGATGACGAACTACCTCTGTCTTTATACCAGCCTCCGGAGCTTTCGATTTATACGGCTCTTGCTCTGACACACCTGATGGTTGTTCCGCGATACCTAGTTCGCGTCTGATTTCATTTGCTTGCTTCTGGGACGCGATAAATCCCTCGGCTTTTTGTTGTTGTAGCACGGCATTCTCCGCCTCTTTCGCGACGCTTGTCGCTGCGCTTTCTAAGGCTGTGAGTCTCTCGAGAGAAAGAGGTTCCTGCGGCGACTCTGGAGACTGCTGAAATTGTGAGTCCGGAGATTTCATAGCAAAAAGTATATCACCCACCAGACACACAACAAACGGTCCGAAGGGTATGGGCTGGCCACCTTTTTTAGCATTTGCTCACGGTCGTGAGCAAATGCTAAAAGTAGCCGAGGCACTGTTTGGTAAAAAGTGGGGGGAAACGGCTACGCCCCACAACACTTCTTGAATTTTTTATTGCTCCCGCATAAACAGGGGTCGTTGCGGCCGATTTTCGGAGATTTGACCGGCTTGCCGTCTTCGTCAAACGAATGGATGACTTGCTTGGTCTTCGTACGGTACACGAACGAAATGCCGAGTTCTTTCAGAAACTTTTCATACTTTGAAAACACTCGGTGCTGATACATTCGCTTCCCTGTCGCACACATATCGTCCCACGTACTGCGAAGCATCTTTTGCTCCTTTTTCGGAAGTGCCGCGAAATCTTCTACAAGCGCAGGGTTATAGTGCTTTGCATACCGCTCCTTCTGGCGCTCGGCAAAATCGTAAAGGGGATTCAGGCGAAGCGAGGCGTCAAGCAGAGCTTCACCAAGTTGAATATCGCCTTTGTGAAAACAGCAGACGGCGGCGTTAGCGTATATCCGAAAGACATGAAAGATCGGGAGCCTGTCTTTGAGTAGGTTTTTGACTATCTGTTCAAATGCCTTATACGACTTTTCAAACTCGCCTTCTGCCATGTGCTTGCTCGCCTGCTCCAGCACCTTGATATATTTCTCTTTTGAGAATATATCGGTTTCCCAATCACCCGCTTCTCCTCTGCTTTGTCGTTCACGCGACGCTTCGTTAGGCGTTTTTCCTTTCAAACTCTGTCTCGGTATATTATTGGTGAATTCGCCCGCGACTCGTATAAGTTCCGCCGTATCCTTGAACTCCACGTCGTCGGGAGTAAGACCGTCAAGCGCGTGCAGAGCGAAGTCTGTGTCGTATTTTTCCTCGCTTGAAGCCCAATCGGCAAATGTCTCAAGTGAAAAGAATCCGTCCATGCCGCATTTCTTGAGCGCGTTTTCAAAACGATTGCGGGACTCTTCGTAGGAAGGTGTAACGGCAGGTTTGGATGCTTTCGGGCCGGCAATCCAAGAAGCCGTCATTTTCGCGTCAAAGGAGTTCCGCTTCCATGTTCGCATTGCTTCGCTCATTCCTTCCATAACGCGCGGGTAGGTGACAAAAAGACTCCCGACGCCGTGATAGAGTCCACTGACAGGAGCGATGCGCGCCCAAATCGTTTCCGTGCCGTGAAATGACAAACTTGCATTTATGTCATACACAAACTGTTCTGTGCCAGAGACAACTGAAGCGAGAGTAATACCTTTACCCCGCTCAACATTTTTGACTTCAAACAGCCCTGCATCAAAAGAAAGCATATCCTTGTAGGCGGAGAGCTTATCCTCAGGCAGGTGAAGTGGATTACGTTCCACAAAGAACTCCAGCCCGGTCTTGCCGTCGAAAATGTCCTGCTTGCAGTCAAACACCAGCCATTCAGAAAATAGTGCGAGTATTTTCTCCCGCTCCTCTGTGCTCGCGAGGAGTTTCCGCAGGCCAAAAGCCTCAGCGGCTTTATCCATGACCGCTACATCTTGGGCAGTTTGCTCCGTTACCCAGTCGGAAAGTGTGCCCAAAAACCCCGATTGCAACATATGGAGAAATTGTATGCGTCGATTGTGGGGGAGTCAATGCTACTGGGCTAAGCTGATTTGCTCGTTTTAGCATTTGCTCACGGACGTGAGCAAATGCTAAAAGTCTGTTCCCTTGTCGAAAAATGGCTATAGGCAATGGTTTGTAGGAGTCAAACTCCTACAAAATGAGTGATTTTAAAATTTCTACATTTTTTTTGTCCGGACCACTGTCGTCAAAGCCGGGGACTTCAAGGAGGAACGGGAGGTGCTTTAATTTCGGGTGATTCACGATGAGCTTGAAGACATCTTTTGCGACCTTCCCCTCCCCGATATTGTCGTGACGGTCACGCAAACTGCCGAATTCGTCGCGGCTGTCGTTGATATGGAAACATTCAAGCTTATCGAGGCCGATATTCTTGTCGAACATAGCCAAAAAATCATCGAGTTTCTTTTTTGTACTGAGGTCGTACCCCGCAACGTGTAAATGGCAGGTATCGAGACAGACCCGGACACGGGGGTCGTTCACATCCTTTACAATCTGTGCGATTTCATCAAGTGACCGCCCGATTTTCCGCATTCCCATGTCTTCAATAATAAAGTGAACATCTTTGGGAGCTTTCTTGAGTACCGCTTTGATATTGGAGATAAGGAGATCGTATCGTTCATGCTTCACATAGGTGGGAGAACTTGCTTTAACATCAAACAAATTCGGCATAAGGTCTTTGGCATCTTTCTTTTCTTCCTTGAATGACCCAAGGTGAATGATGCTTCCCCACACACCAAGCTGCTCGGCGACCTCTAGCTCCGCGATGAGCGCGTCAACCGAGTGTTTCCCATTCGGTCCATCGTCAGCAAGGTTCACCAAGTACGACGCATGAAAATAGCACGACTCAATGCCGAGCTTCTTCGCCTCTTCTCTGAATGCTTTAGCGTCTTCGGGAGTCGTTTTGGCGAAGTTCCATCCTCGTGGACTTCCTGAAAACATCTGGAGTGCATTTCCGCCTATCGCCGCCGCTCTTGGCAGCGCCTCTTTGTATCCCCCTGCTATTGAAACGTGTCCGCCGACAAGTAATTGGTTCTTCATAGTAACTATCCAAGAGGACACACATCTGAGATACCCACCTTATCGGGATACTCTTTTCGTAATAATTCCACGTCTCCTTCGGTGAGATACCAACCAACCGCCCCGAGATTCTCCTTAAGGTGCGCTGGATCACTGGTCTTCATCAGAGTCACTACATTCTGTTGCGACATGAGCCAGTTAATCGCGATTTGCGCGGGAGTCTTCTGATACTTCACACACATATCCTCCATTATCTTTGGCGTACCCTCAAGCAACTTCCCTTTCCCTATCGGCCGGTAGGCAACCATCATCACATCGTTTTCTTGGCAATAGTTGAGCAGTTTCTTTTGCTCAACTTCACGAACCTGGAGATTATAGTGCACTTGATCACACACAATCGGATGCTTTGAAAGATCTTGAGCTTCTTTTAAGTGAGTAACACCAAAATTAGAAACGCCGATATGCTTGACCAGCCCTTCCTCCACAAGATCATTCAATGCTTCGACCGACTCTTTGAGCGGACACGTGTCACTAAATGCATGCAAAAGATAGAGATCAAGATAGTTGGTTTTGAGACGCTTCAGACTTTCTTTGCACGAGGTTAGGATACCATCGCAGGTATGGTTCTCCTCTGAAACTTTAGAGGTGATGAAAAGTTTCTTCCGGTTCATCCCTTGTAGTGCCTCGCCGACGAGCTCTTCGGCATGCCCGCCTCCATAGGATTCTGCTGTATCGATATGGGTAACACCTGCCTCAATAGCCGCGCGGATGCCCGCGATGTCTTTCTCATCATTCTGACTATTGGCCTCCTCCCGTCCACCCATCTGCCACGTGCCTAAGCCCAGCTCGGGAAGCTCGAATTTGCTCTTTAAATTTTTGATTGGAATCTGCATGACCTAATTGTACTTCCCCCCAGACGAAGCGCAACAAGACACCCTGTATGTCTCCCTCTTCCAGCAGCTACACCTCTCCCCGCAACAACATTCCAACATTCTCAAGAATGTTGGAATGTTGTTATGAAGTCATGGAGGATTTTTCCATAAGGGGAAAGTGACTGCATGACCACCCTGCCCTTGTATTTTTTGTGTATCAGTCCCGCATGCACAAGGCGTCGGGTGTGTTCGGAAATTGTCTTTGGATTACATTTCAGACTTTCAGAAATATCTTCAACACTTATGGATTCCCTTCTCGCAATAAGACGAAGTATGTTGATTCGGTGATGGTTTGCTACTCCCTTAAAATGCCGTTCTAATTGCTTCGCGTCTTTAATTTTTCTCATACATTTTTTCTTAGTACTGATAAAGTAGTCCTTTTTTCGTCATTCCAACATCCTTGAGGATGTTGAAATGACACGTAGAACGAAAAGTTCTATTAGGGAACAAACAAATTTGAAGGGGTGGTGTCGGGCGAACCGCAGTTCGTGCAGGTGAGCGCGTTCACTCCGCTCCCTATCGCGTCTTTGGTGTTACCCGAAAACGTGATGTTGGAAAGAGTGGAGGTGCTAGTGAGCGAATACAGGCCAGAGGCGGTGCCACTGTTTTTCTGCGTGTGGTTTTGAAAGGTCACATCGGAAACCGTGAGAGCAGAAACACTGCTGAGATTCAGCCCACTCTGATAGTTGCTATCGAATAATGCGTTTGAAATGCTTCCGGAACTTGTGGCCGTGCTACCGGCAATTTGAATGGCACCTTTGTAGATGCTATTCATGGGAGGAAAGAACATGGCTTCCGCACCGGCGTATTTCATAGTAAAGCCCGACATATGCACCTTCCCTCCCGCGCTGACAAGAATACCTCTCCAATCTCCCGAAATAGGAGCTCTTCCTCCCGAAACAACCGCGCTCCCCACCGTACTGTCGTACATTCCCGTAAAGACTAAATCACCTACCGCAGTCCCCGCAAAATGAAGTGTGGCGGCACTTGGCACAGTAATAAGCCCATAGTTACTTTGCGCGCTATCCCACCCCTTCACCACTACGCCCGTTGCGAACGAAAGTGTAGAATTTGTCGCAAGAGTAGCGGACCCTTGCAGTACATACGAGAGGTCATTTGCCAAAAGTGTCGTCGTGGCACCATTAGCGGTGATGGTACTGGATAAGAAGAAAATTGCGTTCATTCCATTCCCCGTTCCAGAGTTGCCGCTAAAACTCCCCGCGAGACCTGAATTCAGAATGGCCTCCTGCGAGTTGCTCGTAAAGGTATTGGAGGTAAACGTCGGTGTTGCGCCCGAAATACTTACTCCTCGATAGTTTCCCGAGAAGATACTGTTTGAAATCGTCGGCGAACCACCCGAAATATACAGACCTGTCGAACCACTGGTTGAGTTGGTGCTGGTACTGAACCTTGAGTTCGTAACGGTACTGTTTGAATTTTGAAGCGCCAAGCCGTGATAGTTCGATTTCTCTACGATGAGTCCATCGAAACTTACCGTCGCGCTGTCTACCCCTATTGCCCCCCGCTTCGCGACTGGGTCCGAGCCGTTGTTGTTACCCGCGTAGCGAACCCATGTGTTTGAAAATGTCGAGCCTACACTGGTCGTGTCGATGAGAATTCTCCTCCAGTCCCCCGCCACGGGTGTAGTGGTAGCACCATCAGCGTTCATATCTCCTCCATAATCGTCATCAGAAAAAGAGGTGAAAACTACCGGGCTCGCTAGCGTGCCGTTCGAGTTGATGGTGCCGGAAATTTGTATGGCCGGTGCGCTTGGAGAGACAATCTTCACCACAACACCAGGGTCAAGGGTAAGCGTCGCCCCACTTGAAACCACAAGACCGGAGCGATTCACCAAATACGGGGAATTCGAGAGTGTCAGCGTCTTGCTTGAACCGAGCGATCCGGACGAAGCGATGAGGTAGCTCACACTATTCCGCGCGCGAGGTGTGCCCGAAAGATTCCCGTTATTTGCATCTTTGCCATTCATAATGAACTCACCCATATGTGAAAACCAATTTGAAGAAAGACTTCCCGAGACGGCCGCGTCATACCGTTCAAGCGTTCTGAAGTTCGTGTCGGTTCCCGCACACCAGGAAGTTCCTCCTCCACTACAGGTCGCCACGGTGTCGATAGTCGAGGATGCGACAGCGAGAATCAGACTTTCCCCGTTGTTGCTGAGACCCGAGCCGAAGTTCGCGATAAGATCGGCCGATACATTCGAGACAGTAGTGTCATCATCACGTTCGATTAGGAAATATCCTCCCGCATCGATAGTTCCTGAGAGCGGGATGTAGGGAGAGAGATCGCTCGCGTAGAGCACAAGACTGGAA
>CALRDB010000033.1 GCA_943354745.1 Candidatus Nomurabacteria bacterium
GATTTCCCCGGCTATTTCTTTTTGAGAAACACCGCGGTTCAGAAGCGACTCTATTAATACGCGTTCGCTCTGAGAAATATGCTCACCTTTGTTTCTTTTTTCATCGCGCCAGTATACAAGAAAATTCGAATTCTATCTTTAAGTTGCCAAAGTGCGCGTTTGCGCTCTTTGATAACTAAATAAACAACAACTCAAGAAACTTCAGCCTCAAAAGCTGAAGCTACAGAAAGGCAATTATGTCAGCACCAAAAGCAGCGAAGGCAACCACTCCAACACCAGCAGCAAGCGGTGGCGGACATGAAGAGGAAAGTGAAAGTGTAATTACAGGGCTTCTGGCTGGTTTGCAAGGGGAAATTCTGAAAGACGCAGGGCGGTCAGCTATTCAGCCAACTGTTCGCCGTCGCGCGAAAGTTGCGGCAAAATGGGCGCAAAAGTTTTTCCCCGTGAACCATCCGTTTCGAAATGATCTTTCTGAAGTCTTTCTCGATTTTGTCGGGAGTCGGATCAGGAGGATGGGAAAAGATGGAAAAACGTGGGCCGGTATCGCCATCGAAGAAGTTGGGGAGTTCGTCAAAATGTTTGGGGAAGAATTCTGCAACGAGGAAAACGGAGCAGAGAAAGGCTCCAAACCGCCGATTTCACCCGAACAGGCGAAAATGGCGGACGAGCTCGACAAGGAGTTCCTCAAGTTGGTGGCGTATCTCAACCACCATACTTCCGCCGATGATTACGCCGAACTTGAAAAAATAATCCGAAGCAAAGGTGAGTTAAACCACCTTGCTAAGGAGCTGGCTTTTAATGGTCCGAAGGAAACTCCGGAGCCGAAACAGCCAAGCGTTCCTCTTAAACAGCAAATCCGAAACCTTGGAAAAGGGATGGACGAACTGCTAGGAGAGTCTCTGGCGCCGATCAACAAGGAGCTTGGACCGGCTGTCGCCCGTCTGAATGCACATAATGCGAAGCTGAAACTGGAAGCCGCATCAAGAGAACCGGAACCAAGTTCCCCACTCACGAAGCTCTTCCGTTGGCTCGCGAAATAATTCAAAAACAAAAAAATCAAGGAAAGGAAATCTGTGAACAACTTAATTCAGTTAATCAAATTCCTAATGGGTGGCCTCTACGGAGGAGCCACGTGGATTGCGCAGCATATAACACCGAGGAAGGCACACGCCTACCTATGTGTCCTCGAGAAATTCATCTACATCGCGGTCGGGATTCCGGCTGTCTTTATGGGTATGGGTTTCATCCTGTACTGGGTGTCGCGATATCAATCAGTTGGGCTCATTGAACCCTTATGGCGGATATCGGTACTCATAGGAGGAGGGTTCGCACTTCTCTTTGGTGTCGCGCTTGCGATCTTTGCAGGTCCAATAGGGACCTTGATAAGTGCAGCGACAGTGGCTCCAAAAAGCCCAACACCGGCCACGGCAACAACATCGTTGAAGTGGTATCAGTGGTTCTCGCCAATAGGAGTTCTGCAAGAGATCCCAGGAATCGGAGCAGGTCTAATGCAAGAGCTCCGAAAGGCAATAGAGCGCTATCTGGATGCAGTCCGCATGGTGCTTGTTGTGACAAGCTTCGGATTCTTCTTCTTCGCAGCGCTTCCACGACCAGACGTAACGCTACTCCTCTTATTCACAATGGGAGCGGCAGCCATCTGGTTCAACAGAGCCTACAGTGGGATCTGGGCATACGCCGCACAGGCAGGAGCTCTAGTGGTAATGGCCATCTACGGGTTCAAGTACTTCTTCCCGAAGATTACGCCGGTAAAGCACTACCTTCGTCAGCCCCCCGAAGAGCTTACGTTGACCGAGGTCGACGCCAAAACGAAAGTCGTATGGAATTGGGTAAATACAAATTACCAATCCCCAGCCTTCATCACTCTTGCCATCGTATTCCTGGTGGTGTTGGTGGTGACAGTACTGCTAGTGCGAAAGGCGTTAGCCTCGTACACAACAACAACCTCAACACCGGCTGCAGGAGACGCTCACGCGGCTCCGGCAGTTGCAGTGGCATCGGGACACGGCGGTCATGACCACGGTGGTCACGACGCACACGGCGGTGGCGGTAAGCCAATGCACTGGTTCACCATGACGGTGATCGGTGCATTCGCGGCGTTGCTAGTGATCTACCTGATCACCAACATCTTCGAGTCTTGGCACATTGCCAAGGCTACCGAACGGCGCCAATTGCTCGAAGAACTCGAGCGAGTGGCGGCGAGGAGTGTAGCTCCTGCGCAAGTGGTCAGTAATGGTCGGTCAGCGCGGGTGGAAACATCCATCCAGGCGACAGCGCCTGTGGATATGGCGGTACCAAGTCTCACAGCTGTGGGAAGGTTGGGACTTAAAAACCCCAAAGGTTATAAGCTGGATATAACCTCAGGGAAGTTCAGCCTAGGGGTCCCTCTTCCGAAAGGGATGCACATCCGAGTTGACCCTGAGGACTTTCCCGTTAAAATTCGGGTCAACGGATTAGACTGGGAGCACACACCGAACGAGGAGAGCATCCTACCGGATGATGTGCGGTTTCTCCAGTACAAATGGAGATCCATGGACACCTCCCTCACGAACATTGTCGTATGGGTGGGACCGAAGGCCTAGACCTTTCACTTGAGTTGCTCTGTTGAAAAAAATAAAACTAAACAACTCGCACGGGCGGGGAGAAAAAGAAGTTGACACGTTGTCACCTTCCCTATCTCCCCGCTCTTTTGTATTCCATCCACTCTTTTTCGGCGTTCCGGTTACCGTTACTTGTTACGGTCACAGTTTCTTCATTTACAGCTTCGTCACAAACTTATACGGACCGAGCACTCTTGAGCAATTGTTGTCTTCCACAGACTCCGCGATAGCGCTCGCCGTATCGGCACACATCTGGAAGTACAGTGAGTCTGCGCTAGGCGTTGACTGCCACCCGAATGGATCCATCTGCTTACTCGAACCGCCACCGATCCCTCCTATCCATATCTCCCCGATATTTCGTAAACCAGTGGTCATCTCAGCATTGGTTGCAATATTGTATTTAATTTTGAATGGAGTAGCAGTAGGAAGCTTCCCGAGATTCCGAAGAGATGCTTTGAGGGTATACGAGCCTTCGATATAGGCACCACGCTCCTTACCATTCTTGAGGCCGACAATCGAAAACGAAGCCACGCTAATATCGGTGACGCCAACAGTAACCTGCACTGTCGCTGTCTGCGCAGCTCCTCGGCCATAGCAAGTGATAACAAACGGTCGATTAAGCGTGCCTATGGTGAGCGAGCCCACAGAGCTTCCTGAGGCTGGTAACGTAACATCGACGGCTGTCCAGTTACTCAAGCAAGCAGTCCCTTCCGATTTCCAGGCGAGTGTGAAGTCGGTATTAGCAGGTACAAGAATAGGAGATTTCACTTCCTGTCCTGCCACCAATACCGAGAGACGTAAACCAACAGACCGAACGGTCCCGAGCGGAGGGGGGAAGACTACCGCAAAAACGAGAATGGGAGGGAGAAATACTAGAAGAAACGTACCAATTATTGCTAGAAACAAAGATTTCATGTAAACCAAAGATTATTCGAAGATGAGCCCACTGGACCCACCAAGAGTCTTTGATGCATTATTTGTCTCCTTCGTCCCCTCATCAATGACATTATCTGAATCAACAATAGCCTGGAAATAATAGGCATTAGTTTTTTGAGCAGTGGCAGCACGTGGTAAATCTACAGTTACAACGGCTCCCTTTGCCAGACTTTGTATAGTCTTTGACTCCATTTCTGCAAAGTTAATTTTACCGCTCGCATCCTTAAGCCCTGCACTAAACTTAACCTTAAAGGGCTTCTTTACATCGAGTAATCCGGCATTTTTAATGGTGGCGTGAAGAGTATACGCACCTACATCTTTCGCCTTAAAGGTATTTGGTTTAATCTTTCCGGCTGCCGTTACAGGTTCGATTGCATCAATGATAAGGTTAGAAACGATCAAGTCAGGCGAGACAACATTCAAACGCACTTTCAAGGTCTGGGCAATGCCTAAACCGTAACAAGTAATAACTAACGAGCGACTTTCATTGAGTATCCCCTCCGAACCGACTGGATCTGAAGCTGTGATGGAACCATCCCAATTATTCAAACATCCCTTCCCTGCTGAACTCCATGTAATAACAATCTTTGCTCCTTTTTCCAATGAAAGTGCACCTTTTACAGGTACACTATTCACCAGTAGAACAAGGTCAATTTTCTTTAGTTCTGGAGTTGGGTTAGCATTAAAAGCGCTAGCCCCAACTGGAAATACGAAGGTTAAAACAAAAATGGCAAGACTTTGCAGAACGGACTTGGCAGATACTGACATAAAAATAAAGTTAATCTATTAGGACTTGCGCAAAAACTGATTCTTGTGCGTTATTCCCGCGAGTGTGGGAATCCATGGCGTTAAAATCAGCCCATTCTAGATCCTTGCCTTAGTTTACAACTACCTCGCTATTGCTACGTCTCGAGGATGAAGGAAAAAGACAAAGTGCGTAGGTCCTGCCTATGATAAAATCCACAAACAATGACTCGACTATCTGAAACTCTATCACGAACAGGAAATTGTTTATAGTACAACGTTATCCACAGGGTCGTGTAGCCTTCAAGCAAAACCTTCAAATGTCTTCCGCTCTCAAATTCTTGCTTTAGCGGAAGTGGCTCATTCTTAAAAGACGGGGAGTGTAATAACCCCACACCCAAAGACTCAAGCCTCCTTTACGTGAGGAAGCAAAAACAAAAGTGAACACTCATCAAGAGTGACTCTCCACACCTCAGAAAGAAGGCTTATTTCTCGTATGGTTCCGTGTCAGGTTTCGTCATTCCCACGGAGGCCCGCCAATGCAGAAACGGCTATGGCGGGTAGACGGGAATCCGGAAAAGTTTTATGGGGTACTGGATTCCCCAGTCTACGACTACTCCGTTTTCCAAGGGAATGACAGGTGTGGACAGTTACCATCAAAAACATTGACAACAATCATGTTATCTGATATAGTGTTTCGATGAAATCAGTACTCAAAAACCATAAGTTGGTGGCCATACTTTTTGTGCTTGCCCTTATTCTTGGTGGAATTGCAATACCATTAACTGCTTTTGGCGCAAGCGGAAACCGATATAATTCGGGGCCCGTTAACGTAACCAGTATCGATACCATCACGCAGTCTTTTGACTCCTACGGCGGAGGAAGCGGTTCGTCAGGATATTACAATAACTATGGGAATCGAAATGTGGCAACAGGTTTATCTGTTTCGTGCGCGCCTACCCTTCTCACAGGAGCCGCCGGACAAACCATAACCTGGTTCTCTTCAGTGGTGGGAGGTGCAGGAAACTATTTCTACACATGGAATGGAACTGACGGACTCTCGGGAAATACAAGCTCTCTTTCTGCCACCTATGCAACCAAGGGCGATAAGTTTTCCACTCTTACGGTTATCTCTGGCAGTCAGATAATGACAGTGTCTTGTGGTTCAACTCATATTGGACCTTCTATCGAATCCATACGATTCGGAAGTTTCGGCGCGTCGTGTTATGCAACCCCGGAGCGAGTTGCCCCAGGAGAGAGTGTTACCTGGCTTGCGATTGTCTCAGGGACAACTGCATCTACCACCTACACATGGGACGGTTCTGACGGACTTACCGGGAATCGCCCGCTCATTTCTAAAATCTATACCACAAATGGCATTAAGCCTGCCATCCTTACCGTTACGAATGGAAACGCTCAAATCGTCGCCGCGTGTGTTAATGCGGTAACTGTCGGAGCGAAGACTCCATCTGTTGCTACCGTCACCAAGACCACTTCTAGTACACAGAACCTTGGTCTGCAAGGTATTTGTGTTCCGTCCTCTTCTGATGCAAACACGAAAGAAGAAATAGTCTGGCAAGTCGCGGTAGTGGGAGGTAACGGCTCATACCAATTCCTCTGGAATGGTGACGAAGGACTCGGTGGAAACGCGAGTACCACCAGGAAAATATACGAAACAGTCGGCTCGAAAAAGGCTACTGTGGCGATAAACTCGGGGGAAAAGAACATCACTCTCACCTGTAAACCAATCGAGATACGAGAAACTGGAAACGGTATGCTTTCCGCCGCTTTCTTCGCGTCACTCTTCTCTTGGATTTCCGGCCCAGTCTATCTACTGTTCGGACTTATCCTTGCGATTCTTATAGGTATCATTATTGCTCGGCGAAAAAAGAAGCAGGAAGAAAAAGAAGAAGAGAAAGATCATGTATAAAAGGAAAAACACCTTCGCCGAGACCGACTGAGGGTGTTTTTCTTAATGGATAACACATGGACTCTCTTTCCTCTGTCATTCTCGTGAAAACGGAAATCCAGATCAAAATAGTCCTGGATTCCCGCCTACGCGGGAATGACAACATACAGAGTTATGAGCAGATACTTTACTGTTGGAGTATTCAAACGAGAGTGTTAAAATAGTAGTTAGTTGTCCTAGCTATTCATTCGCATATTCATATTTTATTCGTAATTAGTATTCTTATGAATTTTGAAAAATTCCCACAGGAAAGTAATGAGCCTAAAACTACAACTCCCGAAACCATAAAGTCATCTGGGGGCATCATTGATTCTCTCAAGAAAACAGCACAAAAGGCTGTACAATTAGGGGCGCTTATTGGAGCACTTGCTTCAGCTGAGGCTGGCCAGAAGCAAGCAATTCTCATCGAGACACCGGACGGACGACCTTCAACATCTTCCTCTGAGAAGATCTCCACAGTGAAGAGATCGGGTGTGATTATAACTTCACATGGACGCACGCAAAATAATAAGGTGGTGTTACCGACTCCCGACTATAGCCTGCGATCAAGCACCTCGATACAGGGCACGAAATTTCGAAACAACACTACCGGACGTGTTTCGGGGCAGATCAACACGCCGGTAACTGGCTTTGAAAAGTCGATTGCCAATTACCACAAAAACGATCCAAACTATAAAAGCATTAAGACAGGATACCAGCCGGGAACATATTCCAAGAAAGTCCTGGATGTGAACCAGCAAATTCGTGGGAATGTCCAATTGAAATCAGGACTTACTAAAACTCCACGGCGCAACTAACAAGTTTTTGAGTGGAAGCCCCGACCATGTAGTCGGGGCTTTTTCGACAACCGTGAATTACAAAAATCTTGTCTTGTCATTCCTGCGAAGGCAGGAATCCAGAAGATACAGCCAAGAACCTGTATTCCCGTCCCCGATCGGGTCGAGGACAGGCTATCCACGGGAATGAAAGGAGGTGTAGAGAACTAACCTCCGTAACACTTGACATTATGCTGGTTTGCATGCTACAATATGGCTCGATTTACTGAAAAACCATAACCCCTCGGTTGCTCTATGAGCACCCGAACATCGGAAAGATCGAAAATGAAAAATAAAAATATTGTTTTGTTCCTTGCAAGTGCAATCGTTCTCGCCTCGGCTGTCGGATGCGCCGGCCCTCGAACCGGCAGCGTCGGGTATAAAGACACTCCAGCGGTTGTCCGAACCCAGGTGACCGGGACCGTCACCACAGAGACCAGCACGAATGGGGCGGTGAAGGTCACTAGGACCGAAAACTACACTACCATTTCCACTCCCCCCGTCCCCGAACGGACGTGGAAGGAGAAGGTATTCGGTCAGCGCCCGCCAGGCGCCACCTCACCGACATATGTTCCTCCCTTCCCTTCGGGAGGTGGTGGAGCATCGGCTACGGCTGTCACTCCAACATCCCAAACTACTGGGACTCAGAGGGGAGCGCAGGCGAGAGGTTCGTACGGCGGATCGTACGGAGCTGGGAGTAATCTCAGCATCGACCAACGGGTCGATCTGTACGGAAGAGCGGCCTTTGGCCAGCCGAATCCGCAAGCACGACCCTGGCCAACGCCTGGAAATTTTCAGGTTCAGGACAGGTCGGTCTTCGGGCATTCATACCAAAGCGGAAGGTGATGGTACCACCCCATACGCCAAAGGCTCACTCCAGAGAGTGAGCCTTTTTTCTTTCAAATTTTCTATCCCCAAGAAATTAACAAGTGCCTATTGCTTCGGGAGGTTGTCGCCGTACAATTCATCAGGATTCACCACAGGGGCTTCACCAGGAGTCACATCAAGACTGAATGAGTTCGTAAGAATGCTGACCAATCCCCAGACAGAAAGCATGATAAACACACCGATTACGCCCCAGATGATGTACTGCTTAGCCTGTGCTCGCTTCTCTTCGTCACCAGCACCTGAAATGTAGTTGAATACACCCCAAATGATGATGAGAACCGCGAGTCCGACGAGGAACGGGATGATAACATTAATGATGCCGTTCACCTGGTTGATAACTCCATAGATACCAACTCCCTCCGTAGGACCGGTCGCTTGAGCAAACACGGCTACTGGCAAGAGGTATGCTGACGCTGCGATAGCAAATTTCTTCATATAAACTATAAATACGTTATTAGTAAAACGACCTTTTAAATGCAAATTCCTCTTTATTGTAGCCTATTCTACTTCTCCCGCAAGTAGTAGTACTGTGGATAGCAGAAACCGAACGTATAACGGGGACATGTAACTGGAACCTGTAACGAAAACAAAGAAAACTAAAGGCAACTAGAAAAGTAAAAGGGGATTGCTGTTCCAGTTACATGTTACCTGTTCTCGTACCTGTTAACCGCCTAGCTGCGCGATGGTGTTTTGGATAATCGCGATTATTGAGTTCACTCCGACCATTATCACCATACCGATGATCCCCCAGATCATATGTTTACCTCCGGTACCCCTCGACTCTTCGTTGTCGAGATGTGAGACGAAAACTACAAGCCCCCAGATGAAGACCACGAAAGCGACGGTGAAAAGTACGAGGATGATAGGGTTCAAAACAAAAGTACCGATGTTGTTGATAAGAGAGGTCGCATCTGTCGGAGCATTGGCGTTAAGCTTCGCCTCCCCTCCGGCAAGGAGGGTGAGCGGTAGTGCATACACCACACTACTCAGAAGAAAGTATAGAAAGTCTTTGGGTGCTTTACTCATAGGAGTGAGATACGATACCTAACTTGCTTTGATGGTACTCTCCGCTGGTAGCGTGATCGTCGGAGTATGTGGTATATCTTCTGAATCTATTTGCCGGTCAAGCTTAAAGGTATTAAGGAGAATATTCACAAATCCCCAAATAGAGAGCATGAAAAATACTCCGATCACACCATAAATAATGTACTGCCGAGCCTCTGTGCGCTTCTCCTCATTGGCAGCTTGGGTAACGTAGGTGAAAATGCCCCAAATGATGATGAAGATGGCAAGTCCGATAATAAACGGGACAATGCTGTCGAGTATACCTTTTATTTGATCTAAGAGGCCTGCGAAATCCATAGTCTTAAAATTAATTAATAGAGGGAAACAAGGAATCTACCTTTGGTGGTGTTTTGTCGAGCCGGAAGCTATTGGATAGAATGTTTATAAGACCCCAAACCGAGAGCATGAGGAAAACGAAAATAACACTCCACAGAATAAACTTTTTTGCTTCGGCACGTTTCTCCTCATCTGCTGAATGAGTAATGTAGCCGAATATGCCATACAGGATGAGGAACACCGCAAGGCCGATCAGGAATGGGACGATGATGTTAAGAATCAAATTGATTCGATTGATCAGTCCGAACACAGTGCTTATCGAGCCCGAGTCATTACCAGAACCTTCAAAAGGGTCAAACTCGTTTGAGCCGGTACCATATACGTGTTCTGTATCGCCAGGGCTACCATTTCTATAAAATTCCCCCCCGTGTACATCGGCGCCCCCATTCTCCCCTAGACAACCGCCACTAAGAGTGTGCAAAGCATCGGGATAGCCACCCCATCCATCAGGGCAGTGACCTGCGAGAACAGGGTATGGCAGTATAGATACTCCACACAATAGAGCTAACGCCATAACCAAGACAACTGGATTCCCTTTTCCAAGGGAATGACCGAAGAAATGGCGATTCTTATTCGTAGCTATTCGTAGCATTCGCATAATTCGTATTTTCGTATATTAGGCGTCAAACAAGCTGTTCTTGCTTCTGATGAAGTTTGGCCGGTATGCTATTTACATAAATGAGGCTTAAGACTGGTGTCGTATGGTATCTCGGGATTACACTCCTTGAACTCGACGGGGGGGGCTGTAGTTATTCGTATACTCAACTTCCAAACAAGCTATTTTTTATAATCATAACAAATCCCCAGAAGGAAAGCATCATAAATAAACCGACAATGCCATACACGACCACTTCGCGCCCTTTGGCTACCTTCTCTGCGTCTCCCGCGTGTCTAATATAATTAAATAAACCCCAGATGATAACGATGAATGCGAGACCGATGAGGAATGGGATAATGACGTTAGCGACATCGGAGATTTTGTTCGCAAATGACGTAAACGAAAGATCTGAACTAGGTGTGTCGAATATCCTGATCGTATTGTCGGCCAGAGCGAAAAAAGGGAGGGGCAGAAGAAAAGAGAATAAGGTATACCGACTAATGGAAGCGAATGCTTTTGTGTTGCTTAGGTTCATAGGCTAGTTCAATACTCATTTTGTTATATATCACAGGTCACGGTAACTCCGAGCTGTTTGATGGTTCCACAGATAGCCGCTCGGATGACGTACACACCGAGAAGCACGAACGCCCCGACAACCACCCAGGTGAGCATTTTTCGTGCCTCACTTACCTTCTCACTATTCCCCTGGGCCGTAACGAACTTGAAGCCCGCGAATACGATGAAAAACACGATAAGAATCGCGCCGTACTGAATGGCGACATTGACAATCCCGAGTAGAAAGGAGGATAGGTTGGGGGAATCGATAGGATTACAGAGACGTGTGGGATCATCACAAGGACCTGGAGTTTCAGCGAGAGCCCATTGTGGCAGAAGAAACAGCAAGAGAAGAATACTCCAAAATATGCCATTTACTTTGCGCGCAATCACCGCAAGTATACGATTCGTTTTTTCGCTTATAAACATGTTTTTAGTATGAGCAACTGCTTATTTATACCGATCACAGCCTAAGGCTTCTCTAGTTTCTGGAGTGGTTAGGAATGAATTACACTTCGCCCTGTCGCTGAGGAAAACGCTTTCCATGGCGTATACGATGAGCCATGCTGAGAGCATAAAGACGAATCCCCAAAATGTCTTCACGAAAATCTGATGCGCGTGACTTATCTTCTCCGACGAGCCCATAGCCGTGATGTAGAGGAGTCCGGCGTAAGAGAAACCCATGGTGGCGAAGGTTACTCCCGCTACAATCCAACCGGTCATCAGCTTCTTCGCCAATACTATAATATCACTAAACTGGCACGGGTTGTCGATGATACCGTCTCCTTCGATTGTAGTCTCGCCTCCCTTACCGTCGCTCACTTTTGTGGTTGCGTTTTGAGTTTCAAAACGTTTTATCCGTTTAGTTGTTTCATCGATGATGGGCACTTTCCTTGTTTTATCCTCAGTTCCGCACGGGACATAGGCCTCGCTATACTTTGTCTCAGCGCCACGCTCTGTTTGTTTCGCAAAAACTAAGGTCGGAGTAGCTGTCCCGAGGAGAGTAAGCAGTGAAAGAAATGTAATAAAAAAAATCTTCATACATTTAATATCGAATTTCGAATACCTACTATCGAAAAATATAGAATATCAAGTAAGAAAATAAAGTGTTTTAACTATTTGGTTTCTGACGGTTTTTCGAGATTCGAAATTTGGTATTCGACATTTTCTATCGGAGTGCTCTCTGCAATTCCCCCTCCGCCTTGTTGAGTGCTTCACTACTTTGCATCTTACCGTTTGTGACTGATTCTATCATAGTTCGGAACACGTCCGCTGAAATCTTCGGGTTCGGGTCGAGAAAACCACGCGAACGCCCCGCGGAATCGTACATAATAGCACCATAGGAATCTGTTGGTTTGGCAGTAAGTAGGATCCTTTGAACCGGAGGAAGTCCTGTCTGCGCATGAAGCATCTTCCCTACTTGTGGACTTGCAAATGCATACGCTACCTGAAGTGAAGCAGAAGCCTTGGAGGAGGTACGCAGAATAGCGGAACCTGTCAGTTTGCCGTAGGTAGTACCCACACTAAGATCACGAGGTTTTGGGAAGAGCGCCACATCAAAATTGAGGTTTGGATTTGCCTTTCGAAGTTCATTCCATTCACTTCCAAGGCCGAAATAGACACCGAGACGTGAGGCAAGAAACGCACTCTTAGAATTCGGGAGGGAACCATTCCACGAGTAGACAGGTTTTAGTGGATTAGCGAATTCGGTGTAGAAATTAAGAACGGATGACGCTTTGCCTCCGGTCAACGCCACTCGCGGACCTGTCGGGGTGGCAGAGACAACAGGTGTTCCACTTTGCAGGAGAAGTGCTGCGAGGATTTCCCGCGCGTAATTCACATTGCGATATTCGCCGAGAGCAACCGCGCTTCTTGATATAGCACCTTTGTCATCTCGAAGAGTAAGGTTCTTTCCCAAGGTGATGAATTCGTCCCAGTACTTCGGGGCCTGTGACATCCCCGCTTCGTCAAGAAAATCTCTATTGAAGTACATAACCAAGGGGTCAAGCATGAATGGCAACGCATAGATACCATTCGAAGACAGGAAAAGATCTCCTTCTTGAATAAAGTTGTCCTTAAAAGTTCGTTCAGTGTAGTTAGTAAAGGGGATCGTCTGAAGTTTATCCTTGTAGCGCAGAAGTAATTCAAGGGGGAGGAGCACCATGTCTGGACCGCGACCTGCGGCAAGTGCCTCAAGTAAATTCTGGTCAAAAGCATTTTCCGACACCTCTGTGTATGACACTCTGAGCTTATCCTCATCGAACGAGGCGCGGATGATTTCGTCCATAACACTGCGAGGGGCACTCCCCCACACTGATATCGAAACAAGACCATCCTTACTTGATTGTCTTGCCATGGACACCGCTAAAAGCCCCGCGATGATAAAAAAACCGAAAATACCTAGAATGATGGTTTGAAAGTTGTTCATGCGAGATATACGAAAAAACGAATTAAAAACCTCCGAATGGCTACGAATGAGACAACTATTTTATCTTATTCGTAGCAATTCGCATATTCGCATACTTCGTATGTTACTTCCTGAATATCATACCATAATGGTGCGCCCCCGCCTCAATCTTTTTAACAAACTTAAAACCGCCACCTTCAAATAATCGTCGAGCTTCCGGCTCGGTAACCACATGGTCGATGTGTGGCCCCATACCTCTGTACGATTCTTTCCAATCAACCACGAGCACTTTACCCCCGAGCTTGAGAATACGTTTGGTTTCCGCGAGAAAACCATCTTTATCCTGAACCTGAAAAAGCACGTTTGAAACAACCGCGGCATCTACCGCTTGATCCTTAAGGTGAGTACCTTCTAGACGCTCGATATCGCCCCATAACGCCTCTACATTGTGGAGGCGAGCCTCTCTTGCGCGACTCTGTAGCTTTGCAAGCAGGCCTTTTTGCACTTCTATCGCATAGACCTTCCCGGACCCCCCCACGAAGTGAGCGATACTAATCGACAGTGTGCCGTCTCCGGCGCCAAGATCAGCGACACGCGAACCGGACTGGAGTTCAAATTGAGCGATACAATGAGCTGGGTCTGCAAACATAGTGAGAACATTATACCCAATTTCTTCTTAATTAACCTAATTGTATCGCGTTGTACGTTATTCGGCAGCGCAGCGCGTACCGAGAAAGGGTATTCGAATTGCATACTGACGCAAGACGTGGACGTAAGACGATACGC
>CALRDB010000034.1 GCA_943354745.1 Candidatus Nomurabacteria bacterium
GGAACGCAGTATGCCGTGAGAGACGGTACGAAGGTTTTTGGAAATGACCAAAGAGATGGAGAATCAGAAGGATTCATGTACTTTAATTGGACAGTGCCTTCGACTATTCCAGCCGGCTCGAACTACAAGCTCTATGTGGGTGACGCGACTCCCAATAGTGCGAGTTCAGGTCTTACGGACGAAAGCAACGGTTATTTCACCATTACTTCAGCTTCCAGTGTCTCCCGCCGCGACACCATCACCTCCTACTACCGCGAACTTCTCCTCCGCGAACCTGACACAGCCGGTCTCAACTATTGGGACAATGGCAATACTTCACTTGACGCGATAAAGTCCGGTATCATCGCAAGCTACGAATATGGCGTGAAGCAACAAATACACGCGCTCTATCAAGAGCTTTTAGGCAGAACAGCTGAGAAAGAAGGCCTCGCCTACTGGTATGACAAGATGTATCTCTATCAATGGAGTATCTCCCAAGTACGGCAAGGAGTTCAGGACAGCCAGGAGTATCGAAACAAGAATCAATCCAAATCCGGCATCACTATCCTCTCGCCGAATGGAGGAGAGAGTATTGAAGCTGGGAAAGGGTATATAATTATGTGGAATGCGCAGAATGTGGACCAGGTGCGACTCTTTCTGGTGAGCCAAACGGGAGTAGAGACGCCTATCGCTCCATTCATGGCCGCGTCTCTCGGACGATATTCGTGGCTCGTGCCTCCAGGGATTGCTTCAGGTTCGTATAAAATCAAGTTAGATGGTCCCGCCATAGGTGATACCAGCGATTCGTATTTCACCATCGTCGCATCCGCGGTTGCCACTCCGACACTTTCGGTTGTTCTCAAAAGTACCACCGAAGACCGCGCGGGCGTCTGGGGTACCTTCAAGGCGGGAGGAGGGAACCAAAATAAATCGTCTGACGACTGGAACTTGACGGCAACACTCTCTGTTCCGGCATCCAAAACGATTAAGTCCGTCAAAATGGACCACAGCGTCGTGAATGAGCACTGGTCAACGGACAACGCCACTGACTACCCGCTTGTAGTTGTTGAAGATGGCACACAGCTGAACTACTCCTCTGGTCAGACACTCGTTGCAGAAGGAAGCCAGACGTTCAGACTGTTCGGACAAAAGGAGACGACCACCTCGTACGGTTTCAAAGTCACCGTTACCTTTACCGACGGTACCTCGGTTTCGGCAAACGCACAGTAAACAAATTTCTTCGATGTGAAAACCGCTCCGATGTACATCGGGGCGGTTTTTCTTTGACTTTTTTGAGCGGGTCTGCTAATCTCTTGCAACTGCTCTCCCAGTAGTGAACCTCCAAGAGTCGGTTCACTACGGGAACACCGCATGGATGTTATGGAAGGCGCGAGAACCACTAAGCCTCAGGGCTTATGTTCACTCACTATATGAGTAAATTTATCCTCGGCACAAAAGTGAATATGACGCAGGTATGGGACGAGCTCGGAAATGCTCGCCCGGTTACGGTTGTCTCGGTGTCCCCGAACATTGTCACGCAAGTCAAAACCGTTGAGAAAGACGGCTATAGTGCGGTACAGCTCGGTTATGGTACCCGCAAGCCCAAAAATGTGAATAAGGCGATGAAAGGACACGCGAAAGAGCTCGGAAGTTTCGCTGGTATGAGGGAGTGGAGACTTGATGTTCCCGCAACACAGACCATTGGAGACAAAATCGGCATTGAAGTGTTCAAAAAGGGCGACTTCGTAACCGTCAGTGGTATTTCAAAAGGAAAGGGCTTTCAAGGTGTGGTGAAGCGACATGGTTTTCATGGAGGTAGCCGAACGCATGGTCAGAAGCATTCAGAGCGAGAACCAGGTGCTATCGGTGGTGCCGCAAGGGCCGGTGGTCGTGTAGCTAAAGGAATGAGAATGGCCGGACGAATGGGTGGTGAGCGCGTGACTGTAGCAAACCTTAAAGTTGTTGATGTCATTGAAGCAGACAACCTTATTCTGATCGAAGGAGCGGTGCCTGGGCGGAGAGGAACAGTGGTGGAGATCAAAGGGAGTTAACAATGCGAATATCCGAATGGATACGAATCAACGAATAGTTACGAATAAGATTTCAAGACTTTTCTGATTCGCATATATTCGGATATTCGAATGAATTCGCAAATTCGCATTATCATATGGAACACATTATTTACAACCAAAAAGGAGAGAAGACAGGCAACATTACCTTGCCCGAGGCTATTTTTGGTGCGAAATGGAACGCCGACCTCGTCCATCAGGTGTCGCAGTCAATGCTCTCAAACAAGCGCCAAGGAAGCGCTCACACCAAAACCCGTGGAGAGGTGAGTGGTGGTGGTAAAAAGCCCTGGAAACAAAAAGGAACCGGTCGCGCTCGTCATGGATCCAGTCGTTCGCCGATTTGGGTTGGTGGAGGTGTTGCTCATGGTCCTCGCAATGATAAGAACTATGGCCGTAAAATTAACCGCAGTATGAAGCGACAGGCGCTTTATACACTCCTCGCTAAGAAGCTTAAGGAGGGGGAAATCTTGTTTCTTAATGGTTTTGTAATGCCAGAAATCAAGACAAAGGTGGGTAAGGAAATACTCAGCACCCTCGCCACAATTAAGGGATTTGAATCAATTACGAAGAAGAATAACGCGGCACACATTATCATCCCAGCGAAAGATGTGAACGTTGAGAAGAGTTTTCGAAATTTTGGAAACCTCTCAGTAGGGCAGGCCAAAGAGCTTGGACTTCTTGATGTGCTCACCTACAAATACCTCATTGTTGCAAACCCGGAAGAATCGGTTAAACAGCTTACGAGAAGCTAGGAAACTAACACCATGTCATTACTTAATTTAAAAAAGAAAACTACTAAGACCACGGAGGTCACCACGAAAGTGACTCCAAAGAATCTTTCTGTGGTTGAAGGATCAAAAAAGAATGCGACAGGGAACATACGTCCGCAGATCCTCCGTCACCCTCACGTCACTGAGAAGGCGGCTGCCAGTGCGGAGCGCGGAATCTATGTGTTCGAAGTTGCGACCGACGCGAATAAACGCGATATCGCCAAGGCTGTGGAGCTTTTTTATAAAGTAACCCCGGTCAAAGTAACGGTTGTCACTATTCCCGCCAAAATCATTATGGTAAAGGGACGCAAAGGTGTCCGCAAGGCAGGGAAGAAGGCATACGTCTTTTTAAAGAAAGGAGAGAAGATCGAAATTAATTAGGCACTAGGCCTTAGGCGCTAGGCATTAAGGAAGATAAGACTTCTTTAGTTTCTAGAGCCTAGAGCCTTCTGCCCTAAAGCCTAGAATATGAAAACATACCGACCTACAACAAAATCACGTCGTCACATGACCGGTATTAATTACCGAGAGTTTCTCACGAAAGTGAAGCCACACAAGGCGCTCCTTTCTGGAGGTAAGCGTGACGCTGGTCGCAATAATTACGGCCGCATTACCGTGAGGCATCAAGGAGGTGGGCATAAGCGCTTGTTTCGTGATGTAGATTTTACCTATAACAAGTTTGATATTCCCGCAAAGATCGCCAGTATTGAATACGATCCTAATCGTAGTGGTTTTATTGGTCTTGCCGTGTACGCCGATGGAGAGAAGCGCTATGTTCTCTTACCCCTCACGGTAAAAGTTGGTGATACCTTTATCGTCTCCGAAAAGGCTCCGGTCTTACCTGCAAACCGATTACCCCTTCGCGCTATTCCGGTAGACACCTTCGTCTATAACGTAGCCCTGAAACCAAATGGCCCCGGTCTTATCGCACGTTCAGCGGGGAACTCTGCGAAAATTAAAGCTCAAGAAGGTGACTATACTTTCATCGAACTTCCTTCGAGTGAGCTACGAAAAGTCATCAACACCGCATGGGCGACCGTCGGTATTGTTTCAAACGAAGAGAATCACCTCATTTCAATCGGCAAGGCTGGCCGGTCACGTTGGCTCGGTATCCGCCCAACAGTTCGTGGTTCTGCTCAAAACCCACCTGACCATCCGTATGGTGGTGGTGAAGGACGTCAAGGACGAGGTCTCCGACGGGCCAAGACTCGTTGGGGCAAGCCGTCAGGTAAGGGGCAGAAGACTCGAGCGCCGAAGAAGTACTCAAATGTCTTCATTATTTCCCGCCGAAAGGTTGGTTCTAAACGAGGAACAGCCTTGCACTAGATTTGAGAAACTATCCCAGCACGGGGGTTTTTCATACCGGCGCAAAGAATAAAGCTCGTTTGACTTTTAACCCTTATTTCTGCTAGTATTGCCAAACGCCAATCGGCGCTTTTTAATTACTTCATGACCCGATCACTTAAAAAAGGACCTTATATCGACCCCCGCGTGCTTAAGAAGCTCGAAGGAAAGCGTCCTGAATCGGCCGCTCCGATTAAGACATGGTCACGTGCCTGTGTTATTACACCTGAAATGCTCGGTTTCAAGTTTTTGGTACACAATGGCAAAGACTTCCCTGAAGTACTTGTTAATGAAGACATGGTAGGGCATCGTCTCGGTGAATTCTCTCTTACGAGGAAGTTCGTGAAGCACGGAGGTAAGATGCAGAAGGAGATTGAACTAAAGAAGAAAGAAGCTGAAGTCGCCGCCGCCCAGACCGCTAAGACCGCAGGGACAGAAGCGAAAAAATAACAATGCGAATATTCGAATGAATTCGCAAATTTGCATTATCATATGAAAGCCATCCTCAACAACTATCGCCAGTCCCCCCGCAAAATGCGGTTGGTTGTTGATGCTGTCAGAGGAAAGACGGTGGCACAGGCACAGGTACTACTTAGTCTTATGCCGAAGATTTCGACCATCCCACTCCGCAAACTTCTTGAAAGTGCTGTCGCGAATGCCAAGGAGAACCACAAGGCATCAGATGTAGGTTCGCTTGTTATTAAAGATTTTCGTGTCGATCCGGGAGTGGTATTGAAACGCTCTATGCCTCGTGCACACGGTTCAGCGTACCAAATTCTCAAACGAACATCGAAAGTTACCTTAGTACTTGCTGAGGCTGTTACAAAGACTAAAACGCTAAACGCTAAACGCTAAACGCTTCTTTTATGTCACACATTGTTCACCCATACGCACATAGACTTGGCATTATCAAGGACTGGAAGTCCCGATGGTTTGGTGTACGAGGTGACTATCAAAAAATGCTTAAAGGGGATATCCTCGTCCGCGAACTTTTAGTAAAGCGTCTTCGTGGTATGTATGTATCGGGTGTTGATATCGAACGCGGACCAACACTATTTCGAATCATTATCCGTACCTCACGCCCGGGAATGCTTATTGGGAAAAGTGGGGAAGGAGCAACGAAGCTCAAAAACGAGCTCCTTCGTTTTGCGAAGAAAAACAAACTCTCAGGTATTGAGAACCTGAAGCTTGATATCGAAGAGGTCCGTTCTCCTGAATCAAACGCAGCAATTGTCGCGCATATGATTGCCGAAAGTCTTGAAAAGCGTCTCCCGTTCCGTCGCGTGATGAAACAGACAATCGACAAGGTGATGGCCAACCGTGATGTAAAAGGTGTCAGAGTGTACCTAGGGGGTCGTCTTGGTGGTGCCGAAATGGCACGAACTGAAGAGCTTAAGAAAGGACGAATCCCGCTTCAAACCCTCCGTGCTGATATCGACTATGCTCGAGAACGAGCACACATGACCTACGGCGACATCGGTATTAAGGTATGGGTGTATAAAGGAGAAATTTTCGATAAAGACAAAAAATAGCGCATGACACGAATGCTACAAATTAACGCACGGATGCTGCGAATATACGAATAGAAGATATCGGGATTCGTAGATTAGTAGCATTCGCATAGTAATTCGAAACATTCGTATCAAACCTTTATGTTACTACCCAAAAAAGTAAAATTCAGAAAGTGGCACACGATGCGCCGCAATCCAAAGAAGCCTCAGGTTGAGACTCGTGGTACCGAGGTTTCCTTCGGCTCGTTCGGATTGAAGGCTTTTTCAGGATCGCGCATCCGTTCAAATCAGCTGGAAGCCGCTCGAAAGGTGCTCGCGCGAAGTGCGGGTAAGGCTGGTAAAATCTGGACCCGTATCTTTCCTGATATGCCATTCACAGGGAAACCAGCAGAAGTAGGTATGGGAAAAGGAAAGGGTGATCCGCAAGGCTATTGTTTTGAAGTACGTGCCGGACGAATCATTTTTGAAGTCGATGGTCTCGGTGAAGTCGAGGCGCGAGAGGCCCTGCGAAAGGCCGGTACGAAATTACCGATTAAGAGCAAGGTAGTTGCGCGGTAATTGCACAGAACGATAATCTACGCTAAGGTAGCGGGACACTATGAACAGCCTTAAGGATAAAACTGAACAGGATTTGAAGCATTTAATCGTCGTAGCAGGAGAAAAGCTTCGTGCTTTCCGCTTCGCGATGAACGGTAGTAAGCAGAAGAATGTTAAAGAAGGTAAAGGACTCCGCAAAGAAATCGCACGAATGCTCACCGAGCTCAATCAGCGATAGTACGCCCTCACTCTATGATGAAACCATCCGTACAACAGCATAAGACTCCAGGAAAGACCTTCGAAGGTATCGTGGTTTCAACGAAGATGAAAGACACCATTGTTGTTAAGATCGGTCGTTTTGTTCAGCATCCGAAATACCGAAAGTATATGAAACACAGTACCCGTCTGAAAGCTCATGATGCAGGTAACACCAAGAAAGAAGGAGAGAAAGTAACCATCATCGAGTGTCGCCCGATGTCGAAAGATAAACACTTCCGGGTAGTTTAAAGTACGCTTCGCTTTAAGTTTCAAGTTAAAAGTTAGAAAGACCGAGACTTTAAACTTGAAACTCTTAACTTACACCTATGTTACAACCCCGCGCCATCGTCAAAATCGCAGATAACTCCGGAGGAAAAATCGGACGTATCTTTAAGGTGCTTGGCGGTTCCAAGAAACGCTATGCTGAAATCGGTGAGATTGTAGTGCTCTCCGTACAGAAGGCTGAGCCACGAAAAACCGTCAAAAAGAAGGATGTGCTTCACGCGGTTGTGGTTCGTCAGAAAAAAGCATTTCGCCGAAAGGATGGTTCCTATATCCGTTTTGATGAGAACGCTGTAGTGATTCTCGAGAAAGAGAAGAAGGAGCCACTCGCCGGACGTATTTTCGGACCCATCCCTCGAGAGCTTTCTGAAATGGGATTTCACAGCATTACTTCTAAGGCAGCCGAGGTTGTTTAAAGATTTGATACGAATGCAACGAATTACCATGCGAATGCTACCAATCCACGAATCACGCAGTTTCTTTATTCGCATATTCGAAGCATTCGTGCGTTAATTTGCAACATTCGTATTACGCATTATGAAAATACATAAAGGAGACAACATAATAGTTATTGCCGGCAAGGAAAAGGGCAAGAAAGGGAAGGTTGCGCAGGTGCTTGCTGAGCAGAACAGTGTGATTATTGAAGGTCTCAACCTCTTAAAACGTCACCAGAAAGCACGCAAGGCTGGTCAGAAAGGACAGATTGTCGAGAAGGCCATGCCGATCAATGTATCCAACATCGCCCTTATTGAAGGAGGGAAACCAGTGCGCACCAGCGCAAAGAAGGTGGGCGAGAAGTGGATACGCGTGAGCCGTAAAAGTGGTAAAGAAATTTAATACGAATGCAACGAATTGCCATGCGAATGCTACCAATCTACGAATCCAACCTTTCTTTCATTAGTATATTCGAAGCATTCGTGCGTTAATTTGCAACATTCGTATCACGCATATGAAAACAATCAAAGAAAAACAAAAAGAGGCATTCAAGCATCTGAAAGAGGTGATGGGTTACACCAATGTCATGCAAACACCAAGGCTCCAAAAAATAGTCGTGAGTGCTGGCGTGGGATCATTTAAGGATAAGAAGAAAATTGAGATTGTTGAGAATCGCCTCGCCAACATTACAGGTCAGAAGACCGCGAAGAGGGGAGCGAAGAAATCAATCGCAACGTACAAGACAAGACAGGGAGATACGGTGGGTACGATGGTAACCCTTCGGGGCCCGCGTATGTACACTTTCCTGGACAAACTTCTCAATATTGCTCTGCCTCGTACTAAGGACTTTCGAGGTATTTCGGCTGGGGCTATCGATGAGATCGGCAACATAACCGTGGGTATCAAAGAGCACACCATTTTCCCAGAAGCTGTCGATGAAGACCTCCGTGATGTTTTCGGCTTCGGTGTAACGGTCGTGACGACTGCCAAGACAGCAAAGGAGGCGAAGGCATACTTTGAGTACCTTGGCTTTCCCTTTAAGAAAGAGGAGAAAGTACGAAAGTAGATAAAAAAAGTAGTATGTCTGTACGTTTGACACTGAAGAGAGCAAAAAGCCGTTCGGGAGGTTCCCGAACGGTGTTTGACTTTATGGGATGTGCTTGTTACTATAGCCCCCACGCTGTTTAGCGTTTTTTCTTTGTATTATGGCCAAAACATCAACCATCGCACGTGCGCTTAAAAAGCCGAAATTCAGTACTCGCATTGTGCGACGTTGTTTCCGATGCGGAAGAAAGCGAGCGTTTATGCGTGACTTCGGACTGTGTCGTATTTGTTTCCGTGAGTACGCAAACGAGGGTATGATCCCGGGAGTAAAGAAATCGTCATGGTAGACACGGAAGTTACACGGACTAAGAACACGGAACAAGACCAAACTATTTTCTTCAGGTTTCGATTCAGTTCGGTGTAGGGTTTCGTTTAGTGTCAGTTCAGTGCTTTAATTATATGGATCCAATTTCAGATTTTTTAAATAAACTCAAGATTGCCAGTCATATGGGTAAGGATTCTTTTACGTTTCCTGCTTCTGCGCTCATCCTCTCGATTGCAACGGTGCTTATAAAGAAGGGGTATATTGTCTCTGCGAAGAAGACCAAGAAAGGGCGTCTCATTGAGATTGAGCTTCCTGTCGCTGAAAAGGCTCACCCGATTACGTCAGTGAGGCGTATATCCCGGCTGTCAAAACGAGTATATCGCAAGGCATGCGATATACGTCCTGTTCGAAACGGTTCCGGTTCCTCTGTGCTCTCAACTCCTAAAGGCATATTAATCGATACTGACGCACGCGCGGCGAAGGTAGGAGGGGAAGTATTGTTTGAGATTTGGTAACGGCTCGGCCCGCAG
This sequence comes from Candidatus Nomurabacteria bacterium, assembly GCA_943354745.1. GTDB lineage: Bacteria > Patescibacteriota > Minisyncoccia > Phycocordibacterales > UBA10002 > UBA10002. The sequence continues at coordinate 9,085 of CALRDB010000034.1, forward strand.
TTTCGGGATTCAGGTTTCTGAATATCGAAACTGCGGTTGTGCCGAACGTTACCCACCCAAATTTTTGCGAAGCAAAAACTTAGGCGGGTGATGATTTCCAAAAACTCGCAGACATTGTTAAGAAAATCAATCATGAGTAGATTAGCAAAAAAACCAATAGTCATTCCAGAAAAGGTGGAGGTGACAAGTAGTAACGGTACTGTAACCGTCAAAGGACCTGTGGGTACTTTGACACGCCGTTTTTCTTCGGTTATCTCAATCGAACAGAAAGACGGTACCCTTACCATTTCTCCTAAGAACGAAGCGCTTACTACCAAGATGCTTATCGGTACGACCGTGGCACACCTACGCAACATGATCAAGGGAAGCCAAGAAGTCTTTGCGAAGAAACTTATTATTGAGGGCATTGGGTTTAAAGCTGAAATAAAAGGTACCGAAATGACCTTCTCTCTCGGTTTTTCGCATCAGATCAAATTGTCGATTCCCGCAAACCTTAAAGTAACTTCAGAAAAAGGTTCCGTGACCATAAGTGGTTCGGACATCGAGGCCGTTGGTGCTTTTGCCGCAAAGATCCGATCGTTTAAGAAACCTGAGCCGTATAAAGGGAAGGGAATCCGTTACGAGGGAGAGGTTATTCGAAGAAAGCAAGGGAAGAAGACCACCTAGCAATACGAACTACGAAACTGATACGAATGTACGAATAAGAAAAGGCAAAAGATTCGTGGGTACGTATGAGAACGAAACTGGAAACATATGAGTACAATAAACCAAAAAAATGAAAAGAGAATGCGAAGACATCGCCGAATTCGGGCGAAGGTTTCTGGTACGGCTATCCGTCCTCGTCTTGCCGTGTTCCGTTCAAACAAGGCGATTTCTGCCCAGCTTATTGATGACGACAAAGCCGTAACGCTTGCCGCTGCTTCGACCAGGAAGAGTACCGGAAAGAGCACGGCGGAAAGAGCCCGGGCCGTCGGTAATACAATCGCAGAACAGGCAAAAGCTAAGAATATTACCAGTGCCGTTTTTGATCGAGGTGGATACCTCTACGCTGGTTCCATCAAGGCTCTTGCCGATGGCGCAAGAGAAGGCGGACTCAAATTTTAACAGGCACTAGGCTTTAGGCTCTAGGACGGAATCAGTTTCTTTCCTAAAGCCTAGCGCCTAACTGCTAGAGCCTAATACTATGTCAGACGTTGAACCAACAATCAGAGATGTCCCTGCAGCGGGAGTAAAAGCTCCCATCACCGGCGCACCGGCAAGCGCTCCGTCGCGTCCTGCTGCTAGCGGAGGCTACCGAGGTGGTAGTGCAGGAAATCGTGGTGGAGGGCAGCGAGGTGGTGGAGGCAGTGGTGGACGTCGCGGAAGTGGACCAAGAGAAGAGCGCGCCAAGCCCGAGTTTGATCAGAAGATGCTTAACGTGCGACGTGTCGCGCGTGTGGTGGCTGGAGGACGCCGATTCAATTTCAGTGTACTTATGGTTATCGGTAATCGAAAAGGATCGGTCGGTGTCGGAACAGGGAAGGCGGGGGACACCGCGCTTGCTATTGAGAAGGCGACTAAAAATGCAAAGAAGCATATGCTTCGCATTACCCGTACATCAAACAATTCAATCCCTCATGTTATTGAGGCCAAGTATTCAAGTGCAGAGATAGTGATATTCCCAGCAAAAGATAAAGGCCTCATTGCGGGTAGTGCTGTTCGTTCCGTGCTTGAGCTCGCTGGTATTACCGATGTGAATGCAAAGATCCGTTCTGGTAGTAAGAATAAACTCAACATTGCCCAGGCAACCATTAAGGCACTTGCTTCACTTCCGACGAAGGCGCTAACCGCCAAACCGCCAGTGGCCATTCCCGTTCTTGTTTCCTAATTTGTTTGTAATTTCGTATTAGTTCGTAGTTCGTATTGTTATGCAATTCCATCAGCTAAAAAGAGTACATAAGAATAAGACGTCCGCACAGGTAGGACGTGGTGGAAAGCGCGGTAAGACATCGGGACGTGGTGGCAAAGGGCAGACTGCCCGCTCCGGACACAAGATATATCCGCAAATCAGGGATATGCTTAAGCGCATCCCGAAGCTTCGAGGGCGTGGAAAACAGAGCTTCAAGAGTTTCCAAGAGAAACCAACTCCTATTAATCTCGACATGATTGAAAAAGTATACGCGTCAGGAAGTACCGTCAGTCCTGCCACGCTTCTTACGGCAAAACTCATCTCTCTCCAGAGTGGAAAGGTTCCGCTTGTAAAGATATTAGGTAAGGGTACGCTCTCCAAGAAGCTTACGGTCACCGGTTGCACGGTATCGGTCTCTGCTAAGGCAGCTATCGAAAAGGCTGGCGGAGTCGTACACGGAACAAAAACGGACTAAGAGCACGGAACCGACACAGAACCTTCCGTTTCAGTTCCGTGTTGGTCTCGTTCAGTGGTAACATATGGATTTTCTACAAAAACTAAAACTTGTCTGGAGTGACACGATCCTACGAAAGCGTCTGCTCTTTATCGCGGTCATGCTCGTCGTATTTCGCCTACTTTCCGCGATTCCGATCCCTGGTATCGACTTGGTCCGCCTTCAGGGCTTTCTCTCCGATAACCAATTTTTCGGTCTTTTGAACGTGTTTTCCGGTGGAGGTCTTTCTAATCTTTCCATTGTCATGCTTGGAGTCGGTCCCTACATCACAGCCTCTATCATCATGCAACTTTTGACCATGATGTCTCCGAAGCTCAAGCAGATGTATCAGGAGGAAGGAGAGTCAGGACGAGCAAAGTTCGCTCAATATTCTCGTTTACTCAGTATCCCGCTCGCGCTCATACAAGCCTTTGGATTTTTGATACTGCTCTCACGGCAAGGGGTACTCGGTGACCTCCCGCTTTTTTCGATGGTGACCAACATTATCATCGTCACGACCGGATCGGCTCTTGTGATGTGGATCGGAGAGCTCATGACGGAATACGGCATTGGTAACGGGACCTCGCTTATCATCTTTGCCGGTATCGTCTCAGGACTTCCCACGGCTATTGGAGAACTACTCTTTGCGTTCGATGCCGGCGACATCCCGATGTATCTCGGGTTTCTCGCACTTGCTATCGTTGTTGTGTGGGGAGTTGTGGTGGTCACCGAGGCTGAGCGTCCTATCCCCGTCACCTACGCCAAACGCGTACGTGGCGCGAAGGTGTATGGTGGCGTTTCGACCTACCTTCCTCTCCGGGTGAACCAGGCTGGTGTTATTCCGATTATCTTTGCGCTCTCCATCATGCTCTTTCCCCAGATGATTGCCACGGTGCTAGGTGTGTTCAGTAATCCGATACTCAAGTCCATTTCGGCTATGTTGACTACACTCTTTGCGAATCAGATTCTATACGCTATCGGCTATTTCCTGCTTGTCTTTGTCTTTACCTATTTCTATACCGCCGTCACCTTTGATCCCGATACGATCTCAACCAATCTCCAGAAGAACGGCGCCTTTATCCCCGGCGTGCGCCCCGGCACATCGACAGCTGAATATATAGCCTCGGTGGTTACCCGTATCACCTTCGTCGGCGCAACCTTCCTTGCGCTAGTTGCGGTACTCCCGCTCATCATGCAGGGCTTTACCGGCAACACCTCACTTGCTATTGGTGGCACGGCACTCCTGATTGTGGTGTCCGTGGTTCTCGACTTCATCAAAAAAATCGACGCGCAGGTGTCAATGCGCGAGTACTAGAAAAGCTATTAGCTTTTAGGAAAGATACCGCGGTTCTTATTCTCCCTTATCAAAGGGAGCACTGCCTTCTTAGGCAGGAGGGATGTTTTTTAAAAATTAAAAAAACGGCGGAATTGTTTCCGTCGCCTTGAAATCTCTGTCCCGGTTACTGCTTCCTGTTGCAGAACGTTTCCAAGAAATCGTTTTGTATTTAAATTCGAATTGAGACTTTTGGGTGCCGGTTTACTTACGAAAGCAGATTATCATACTAAAGCCATCTTGTCAAGGTTAAGCGAAACACGATTTTGGGCTATACTGGCCTCATGAAAGACCCGATTTATACATTCCGCGTTATGATTGAAAAAGACGGCAAAGGCTATCACGGCTTTGTGCCGACGCT
>CALRDB010000035.1 GCA_943354745.1 Candidatus Nomurabacteria bacterium
TTCCTCCCCAGACCCCTCCTGCGGGCGGGACAGAAGCTGAGGCAGGGCGAATCCATTCCCCCAGACAAATGTTTCGCCCTGCCTCGTCCGCATTAGCTTTCCGGATTTTCCGCAAAATGGGTTCTAACTTTTTCAAACAAACACCACCAAACGAAACATCCGAAGAAAGCAAACTACTTAGTTTAAACTGTTCTTGCTTTTCCCTATAAGTGGTACACTATAAGCACAGTATGCCCGAGCTTTCAGCCATTTTGTTGGAGAAAACAGTTCTCGGTGCGATTCTCAGTATCGCGCTTTTGGTGTTTATAATAATGAGTTTTATTTTTTCGTATCATTGGAAACGTTTTGGTTTCCCTGCAAATTTTTTTAGACAAACAACCCGTCTTTATTTCATCGGCGGAAGCATTCTCGCAGTGGTGTCCGTACTTTTTTATTGGCGTATCTTAACCACCTTTTAGTATGCCTCCGCTCGAAGACGGTGAAGAAATTCTGCACACGGCTCGGAAGCACTGGTTCATCCTAGTCGGCCCGGTCGTTTTTCTGTGCTTCCTCGGAATTTTTCCTGGACTGTTTCTTTTTGTTCCACATGTACTACCCGCGGAGCTTCTCGCCGTTTGGAACAGTACGATTCCTTTGGAAGGGAGCTATACTTTTTCGGTGTTGTTTCTTTGGACACTTGAGCTGCTCATTCTGTGGATTGCTTTGTTTCTTTTTTGGACCGATTACTACCTTGATGTTTGGTTCGTCACTAACCAACGAATTATCGCAATTGAGCAAGAGGGCATGTTTAATCGAGTCGTTTCGACCTTCCGACTTGATATGATTCAAGATGCCAGTGTGAACGTTCCTGGAATGTTAGCAACATTCTTTCGGTTTGGTACTGTCTCCGTAAGTACTGCGAGCAGTGGAGCATTTAAATTTAGCGGAGCCGCCAACCCAATCCGCCTTAAGGAGAAGATCATGGAGGAGCACCATCGGGTTCAAACGGAAAAGCAGGAAGTTTGGGTTAAATCGGAACAGATTTAGCCGTCTTTACATTATCGTTATCGAGAAGCTGCTGTGCACGTACTATAACTCTCGAAATAGTTCTTAACCCCTCCTACAGGCGAACGATTTGTTCTGAAATATTGTTTTCCGGCACGTCTGGCATGTAGGTCGGACTTCTGTTGGCGATGAGTTCGAACTTTTGGTATAGTGACAGCGAAGGAAACATCGACAAAAATGGCCTGTAACACACCTAACATGCTTAACTCAAAAACAATTAGTACCTGGTCAAGTTTTACGTCCTAGTAGAGGAACGACGATTTTGCTGGCGAGCATTCGCCAGTTCTTTTTTCCTGTCTATTTCGAATAGTGAGGCGAGGAAGCGAGGACTTGGAGCTCCCGCAAAACCTTGAGCATTTGTCTTCAATTGCAAAAAGCGTACTTCCTTGAGGGAAATCCTCGAAAGCTTCATGTTTGTGTTGCGTCTAACCCGCACGCCATCGCTTTGGCAGGCGAGGCGAAGACGAAGCAGTCTTTATCTTTTTGTTAAAAAGAATGAACATACTACCATTCAAAACTAAAGCATTTATACCACCGAAAGATGACATTCTTCCCGCACTTAATCAGGTTTCTAGAAGACTTCGCGAAAAAGACATCGTAGTGGTTACTTCAAAAGTCGTGGCGATTGGGGAGGGGAGATGCGTCCGCGCGACAACGACAGAAGCAGAGAGAAGGTTGGTTGAGAGCGAGGCCGAGTCTCGCATCGCGTTTGGCGGAGTGAAGGACGTCATGTTCTCAATTAAGGGACACACCGTCATCGCATCGGCCGGAATCGACGATAGTAATGGAAACGGCTATTGGATCCTGTGGCCCAAAGATCCCATGGCCTCGGCAAAGGAAATTTGGAAATTTCTGCGAAAGGCAGGTGGTTTAAAGGAGCTTGGGGTGATTATTACCGACAGTAACTGCACACCGATGCGTTCTGGTGCTATTGGTATCTCGATAGGGTTTTTCGGTTTCCATCCGGTTGTGAACCATATTGGAAAAAAGGACATATTTGGTAGGGCATTTACGTTCTCCAAATCAAACATCGTCGACGGTGTTGCAGCCGCAGCGGTAGTGGTTATGGGAGAAACAAGCGAACAAATACCCATTGCTATAGTACGAGATGTACCAAAAGTCCGCTTTTCCGTGAAGGATACGCGAAGCGAACTCCTGATTGAACCGAAAAAAGACATTTACTATCCGCTTTTGAAACAGTTCTATGTCAGAAAAAAGTAAAAAGCCGGTCTTTATCCTAATTGCGGCGATAAGTCTTGATGGCAAGATAACCGCAGGTTCAAAGAAGGGAAGTGAGTGGACTTCCAAGGAGGACAGGAAATGGTTCCAAGCGGAGCTTGACCGCTCTGACGCGGTTATAATGGGACGGAAAACGTTTGACGCAATTCCTCGCCCACTCACCGTGCGCAACCGCATTGTTTTTTCCCATAAAAAAACATTCCAACATTCTGGAGAATGTCCGAATATCTTTTCCGGCGGGAAAAGCGATTTGCTTCGCTTGATAGTGAGCAAAAAATGGAAGAGGTGCGCAGTTGTTGGAGGGACATCGGTCTATCAGTGGTTTCTCGAGCGAAACCTTATTAACGAAATGTCTCTGACAGTGGAACCTGTCATCTTCGGCTCAGGCAAGCTACTGACGGAAAACAGTATTTTGACGAAATTAAATTTTACGCTTCAGTCTGTCAAAAATTTGAATGCGAAAGGAACTCTCTTAGTACATTACAAATCTAACGATTAACAATTTAGCACAGTGACGACGGCAGTCGTCACTGTGCTAAATACAAACTATGAGTGAAAAAACAATACTTGCAGGCGAAAAGCCTTACGCAGACTTAAAATTGCTGACGCTTGTCAGCGTTTTTGTCGGTATGCTCGTCGGCATGAACCTGCTTGGTGGGAAAATCATCACTATTTTTGGTGTAGCAGGCTCTGTAGCGGTTTTTATCGTACCACTTACGTTCGCAATTACCGATATCTCAACCGAGTTGTACGGAAAGGCGTTTACGCGGAAACTGACGCTTGCCGGGATGATTACCCTCGTCATTTTGATGATATACTCTGCGATTTTTGTGCTACTTGAACCGAATGTCCGGTTTGGCGCGAATGAGGCGTATGGAACAATTTTCGGCTCATCACTTCGTATTATCATCGCCAGCATCGTAGCGTTCGGACTCGCACAGCTTCAGGATGTGTTTATCTTCGAGCGCATTCGCAAAATAACAAAAAGGAAGTATCTCTGGATTCGTACCAATGTTTCCACTTTTGCTTCAGAACTCGTGGATACGACCGTATTCATGTTCATCGCGTTTTATATGGTCACGCCGAAATTTGACGCTTTGTTCGTAATTAAAATGATTATTCCGTATTTTCAGCTTAAAATCGCCTTTGCGGTTCTGATCACACCCGTGGTCTATGCGGGGGTAAAGTTCTTTAGGCGACCTATTGCCTAGGGCTCAGTTTTCCTTTAGCATAGTTCGTGGACAATGTTTAACCAAAAAGGACGAAATGAACTCAGAACTAGAGCTAGTGATTGCCACTCGACATGGAAAGCAAAGTTGGGGGGCAGGCTTAAGTGAAGTCGGGATTGAGCAGGCTGAATCTCTTGCAGACGCCATTGCGGAGCTATTACTCCTGGAGCAAACGGTTGCCGTTTTTTCCTCTCCTGAGGCTCGCGCTGTAGAGACTGCAGAAATTATCGCAGAGACTCTGAAAGTAGCGTACCAAGTCTGTGACAAGCTTAAGTATGATGAGTACTCGGACGGGGTGGAGATTATGACGGAGCTTCTTTCTGTAGTGGGAGTGCATCAGGTACTGATTGCCGTAACACATTCCTCAGCACCTTCAGGAATCATCAACGCCTTTTCAATGCGATATTTTCAAAAAAAGGTACATAAGGAGAGAGCCGGAAATGGTGACGGCTGTATGCTATGCCTCAAAACAGGCAAAGTGACTTCGAGACTGGTGTAGTTTAGCGAGTTTGCCTATCGACATACTTTATTCAGATGGCCATTCCTCGGAATGGCTTTTTTGTTGTCATAATTATGGTTTTTCGCTATACTGCACCGCGTGCAAGAGAGTGATCCGAAAAGTGGACCCTGGTGGAAACCAGCCCTTAAAGTCTTCAGTCAGATCTCAGGTTGGATTGTTGTTCCGCTCATTCTGGCGCTTATTATAGGCAAAAATCTTGATACACATTTTGCTACGCAGCCGTGGATATTTATTGTCTCTACCTGTGTAGGGTTTGCCGTTTCTACATTCGGAATTGTTCGTACAGCCTACTCCTATATGGAAGAGATCAGAAAGGAGAGTGAAAAAAGCAATGGACCAAAATAATACCGAAAATCAAATAATAGCTATTCAAAATCAAGCCGAGCCTGAGGTGAAGCATGAGACGACGCTCTATGCCGAGAAAGTCACCGATATCGGCTCCTTTCATGTTACAAACGCGCTCCTGACGAGTACCGGAGCGGTTATTATCATTGCTTTCATTGCTGTTGTCGTTCGCTTGAAACTACGGGAAGTTCCACGAGGAATTCAGAATTTCTTTGAGGTTCTGCTTGAAGGAGCACTTCAACTGTGCGATCAAGTCACCAATAGCAGAAAAATTTCGGCCAAAGTCTTTCCTTTGGCAATTTCCGTATTCCTTTTTATTTTGGTAAACAACTGGCTTGGCCTTCTTCCCGTGGGAGGATTTGGAATTATCGAGACAGGGGAGCATGGCTCATCGTTTATTCCATTTTTAAGAAGCGGCACGGCTGACATTAACACCACTATTGCGTTGGCAATCATGGCGGTTGTGAGTGCAAACCTCTTCGGTATTTTCTCCCTTGGAATATGGAAGACTTTTAACAAATATGTTAACCTGAATGCGCTCGGGAGTATCTTCACTAAGGTTTCGAAAGAGCCTACAGTGCTTGTGGTGGCTCCTGTCACGTTCTTTGTCGGCCTTCTGGAGCTTATCGGCGAATTCGCCAAGATCGCATCCCTCTCGTTTCGATTGTTCGGAAACGTGTTCGCGGGAGAAGTGCTCCTTATGGCCATGAGCAACATACTGCCGTTTCTTCTTCCTGTCCCGTTCCTTTTTCTTGAAATATTCGTGGGGCTTATTCAAGCGCTTATTTTCTCCATTCTCGTCCTCGTCTACTTCACGATAGCTGCACAGGATCACGACGAGCATGCTGAAGAGGACGGTACGCATCACCACCCGGCACATGCTTAGATTTGAAGCTTGCCTTTTGGTATTTAATCTAGATACCAGAATGTAAAGGTCAAATGGTTTAACACCGCTTTTATTAATTAGTAATCAAGCAAAAAAATATGGAAGGAATAGAACCCCTCGCAAAGGCAATCGCGATCGGAGTTGGAGCCATCGGTCCTGCCATCGGTATCGGCATGATTGGTGCAAAGGCCATGGAAGCAATCGGCCGCAATCCGGAAGCAGCCGGGAAAATCTTGGTCCCGATGCTCATTGCATCAGCGTTTGCTGAAGCTATCGCGATTTACGCCCTTGTTATCGCATTTTCGCTCTAAAGTAAGCTGGCAGATTAGAGATTTAAGATTAAAGTGGGAGGGAAAATAACTCGCCCGTCTTGCTTGCTTAAATCTTGCATCTGTCAACTTTAATCTGTTTTTATGGAATCAATAATCGCCACATTTCACATAGATTGGAAAATTATTGTTGCTCAAGCGGTGAACTTCGCTGTGGTTTTCATCGTGCTGTACCTATTCGCGCTCAAACCTTTGAATAAGTTGATGGCAGAACGTTCCGAGAAGATTGGCAAAGGCATTGCCGATGCCAGGACGAACGCCCAGCTTCTTGAGGCTACAAAGGCCGAGTACGAGACAGCTCTTTCGAAAGCCAGAGCCGAGGCTACCGTTATTTTCCAGACTGGAAAGAAAGAGGCAGAGGTAAAACGTTCTGAAATGCTCGAATCTGCTAAGGCCGAAGTTAAGGCAATGATAGAGAGCGGGAAGAAAACACTTGAAGCCGAAAAAGTGCGAATGGTCGAAGATGCCAAAAAGGAAGTGGTTGCTCTTGTTGTTGCCGCTACGAAAAAAGTACTGGATGATAAGGTGGATATTTCCGTGAACACGAAATCGGCGGTTGAGCTTGGAAAGATAGCGTAAACGACATATATACTATGGCGAAGATTTCTACTAAACATGTTGCCGAGGCAATCTATCACGCTGCCAAAGGCAAAAGTGGCGGCGAGCTCGACGGAGTACTTGGGAGTGTGGTGGAGATGCTCTCGAAGAACAGGCTTCTCTCTAAGGCACAAGAGATTCTCGGACGATTGGAGGAAATACAGAACAAAGATCTTGGTATTGTAAGCGCAAAAGTTACCAGCCGGAGCATACTTACGAAAGAAGCCCTTGCCGATATTAGGAAAACCTTAAAGGCTCGTTACAATGCTTCCGATATCACCCTTAAAACACACGAAGACCAGTTCCTTATCGGAGGTATCAAGGTAGAAGCAAATGGCGAAATTATAGACCTCTCACTTCGAAATAAGTTAAGCCAGCTCCAAAGTCATTTATTACACCACCATGTCTAACAACACCATTGTAGAAAACTTACGCAAGCAGATCGAGAAATTTCAATCCGACATCAAGGCGGAAAAGGTTGGCCATGTCGTGGAAGTCTTCGACGGCATCGCGAAAATTTCAGGACTTTCCGATATTAAGGCTTCCGAAATGGTCACCTTCCCGAACGGTGAAGTCGGTGTGACTCTAAACCTCGAAGAAGATTCTGTCGGTGTCATTATTCTCGGAGACTTCACTCACATTCACGAGGGCGATGAAGTAAAAGCCACCGGACGTATTCTTGAGGTGCCTGTCGGTAACGCTATTATCGGCCGAGTGTTGAATGCTTTGGCAGAACCCATAGACGGCAAAGGCGCCATCTCCGCCGGAGGCGGATCCGCCTCCGGCGGAAAAGCTATCCAGTGGTATCCAATTGAGAAAGTAGCTCCGGGTGTCGTCACGCGACAAGGAGTTGACCAGCCAGTACAAACCGGCATCAAAGCCATCGACGCTCTTATTCCGATTGGACGCGGTCAACGTGAGCTCATCATTGGAGACCGCCAGACAGGTAAGACCGCCATCGCCATCGACGCTATTTTGAACCAGAAAGGTCAGAATATGATTTGCGTGTATGTTTCTATCGGTCAGAAGGACTCCAAACTTCGCAAACTTCAGACTCGTCTGGAGGAAGGTGGCGCGATGGAGTACACAGTCATCGTTTCCGCAGGTTCATCCGAAAGCTCCGCTCTTTCGTATATTGCTCCTTACACAGGAGTTTCTATTGCTGAATTTTTCATGGATCAAGGGAAAGACGTACTCATCATTTACGATGATCTTTCTAAGCACGCTGTTGCCTATCGTGAAATCTCCTTGCTTCTTCGTCGACCACCTGGCCGTGAAGCCTACCCTGGAGATGTTTTCTATCTCCACTCCCGTCTTCTGGAACGTGCTTGCCGTAGAAACACCAAATACGGAGGCGGTTCAATCACAGCTTTGCCGATTATCGAAACTCAGGCCGGTGACGTCTCCGCTTATATTCCGACAAACGTCATCTCCATCACCGACGGTCAGATTTTCCTGGAAACAGACCTGTTCTACAAAGGTATCCGCCCTGCAGTAAACGTCGGTCTTTCAGTATCACGCGTCGGTTCATCCGCCCAGATCAAAGCCATGAAGAAAGTGTCCGGGACATTGAAGCTCGAGCTTGCACAGTATCGTGAGCTTGAAGCGTTCTCGCAATTCGGTTCGGACCTCGACGAAAGCACCAAGAAACAATTGGAACGAGGCAAACGCGCGGTAGAAGTTCTGAAGCAACCACAATACGCCCCCGTGAAAACCGAACACCAAGTCGTTACGCTCTACGCACTGGTCAAAGGCTTCATGGACGATGTTCCGGTTGCTAAAATTAAGGATTTTGAGGCAGGACTTATCGACTATACAGAATCCAACGCCAAAACATTTTTCAAAGATATCCGCGAAACCAAAATGTGGACCGATGCCGGCGAAGCGGAGTTGAAGAAGGTAATTGGGGAGTTTAAGACTAGTTTTAAGTAATTACTAAATGGCCGGATCAAAAGAAATCAAACGCCGAATTAAATCGGTCAAAAGCACGAAGAAAATCACGAAAGCCATGGAGCTCGTGGCGGCTTCGAAGATGAAACGTGCGGTGGCTGCGACGCTCGCTTCGCGCACGTATGCAGAATATTCGTGGGAAGTTTTGATTTCCATCAGTAAAAGTCTTGAGGAAATCACCCATCCACTTTTTATTAAACGACCAACAAGGAAGACTCTACTTATCCTTATCACGTCAAACCGTGGACTCTGCGGTGCCTACAATGCTCAGGTAATCAGAAAAAGTCTGACCTTTCTAAAAAAGAAAACTCACGGTGAAAACGTTGACATCATGACTGTCGGTAAAAAAGGTGATGTCGCTATGTGTCGAGTTGGCGAAAAAATTTGCTCATCTTTTACCGATCTTCCTGACAACATCTCACTTGCCAGCATGACACCGATTTCCAAATTGGCGCTTCAGGAATACTCGGCTGGAAACTACGACAAAGTCCTGGTGGCCTATACTGATTTCGTATCGGCTATGACTCAGGCACCGAATATTAAACAAGTTTTGCCCATTTCTAAAACTGAGCTCAAAGAATTTATTTCGGATCTTGAGGAAATTAAAGACATCGAAAATCCTGAAAATAGACCGAACCACCTAAGTAATGCTAAGAAAACAAATTATTTAATTGAAGGAGATCAGAATAAACTGTTAGGTTCGCTCGCCGAGAAGCTCGTCAAGATGCAAATCTACCAGATGCTCCTTGAGTCCAACGCCTCCGAGCAATCCTCCCGGATGATCGCCATGAAGAACGCCTCAGAGGCCGCCGGAGAGATGATAGATGACCTCACACTGGTATTTAACAAATCCCGCCAGGCAAGTATCACACAGGAGATTTCAGAGATTAGTGCAGGGATGGCTTCGGTTAGTTAAAAGTTTTAATGTTAAAAAGTAAAATCCATGACAACTACAGGGAAAATTAAAAGAATCATCGGGCCAGTCGTCGACGTCGAGTTTACCGACCATGTGCCGGATATTTACAGCGCGCTTACGGTAACCGTCGGCGCCAACCCCTCGACGGGACTCGGGGCAAGGAAGCTCGTACTCGAGACTGAACAGCACATTGGTGGAAATACGGTGAGAGCTGTAGCAATGGACTCAACCGACGGTCTTTCGCGCGGAATGGAGGTTACCGATACCAGGGCTCCCATCTCCGTTCCGGTGGGGAAGGCGACGCTAGGACGTATTTTTAACGTCCTGGGGGAGGCAATTGATGACGGCAAGCAGGTAGAAGGCGCTAAGCTCTCTCCGATTCACCGTAAATCACCGTCCTATGTATCTCAAGCTACCAAAGTAGAAATACTTGAAACCGGTATCAAAGTTATCGACCTTATCTGTCCTGTTCTTAAGGGAGGAAAGGTTGGTTTGTTCGGAGGTGCCGGCGTCGGCAAAACCGTCGTCATTCAGGAACTCATTCACAACATTGCATCGAACCATGGGGGATATTCTGTATTTGCAGGTGTCGGTGAACGAACACGCGAAGGCAACGACCTCTTTCACGAAATGAAAGAGTCTGGCGTTTTGGACAAAGTGGCCATGGTGTTCGGACAAATGAACGAACCGCCGGGTGCTCGTATGCGAGTGGCTCTCTCCGGTCTTACGATGGCTGAATATTTCCGAGACGTTGAAGGCAAGGATGTACTTTTCTTTATCGACAACATTTTCCGCTTCACCCAAGCCGGTTCTGAAGTCTCCGCTTTGCTCGGACGTATCCCTTCCGCCGTGGGTTACCAGCCAACCCTAGCTACTGAAATGGGAAATCTTCAGGAACGCATTACTTCAACAGACAAGGGTTCAGTAACTTCTGTACAGGCTGTCTACGTGCCAGCAGACGACCTTACCGACCCCGCTCCAGCTACCACCTTCGCTCACCTAGACTCCACTGTCGTTTTGAACCGCTCGCTCACCGAAATCGGTATTTATCCGGCCGTGGACCCCCTTGACTCTTCATCCACCATTCTTGACCCGAACATTGTCGGCAAGGACCACTACTCGACCGCCCGCGAAGTCCAGCGCGTCCTTCAGCGCTACAAGGATCTGCAAGACATCATTGCCATCTTGGGTATGGAAGAATTGTCGGAAGACGACAAAGCCCTCGTCGTCCGTGCCCGAAAAATTCAGAAGTTTTTGTCACAACCGTTCTTCGTCGCTGAACAATTCACCGGCGCCAAGGGGCAATACGTTCCCCTCGCCGAGACCATTCGCTCATTCAAGGAAATTCTGGAAGGGAAGCATGATGCTAAATCGGAGGGAGATTTCTATATGAAGGGGGCGATATAGTTGTAAAATTAAGGTTGGACCTATGACAAGAAAAAATATATCTTACGGGCAGCCCTTAGAGGAACAAATCGGTTTTTCTCGAGCCGTGAGAATCGGTAACATCATCGCGATTACGGGAACTGCCCCGATTGGAAAAAACCTTGAGGTCATCAGTCCGGGAGATGTTTACGGCCAAACCAAAAGATGTTTGGAAATTATTAAAGAAGTTATTGAAAAAGCCGGCGGTAATCTTGAAGATGTAATACGAACCAGAATTTTGTTAAAGAATATCGACAAGTGGAAAGATGCCGCGAAAGCGCACGGTGAATATTTTTCAGAAATTAGACCGGCTTGTACTTTTATGGAAGTTTCAGGATTCATAAATTCGGAATGGTTAGTGGAAATAGAAGCTGACGCAGTAACAACAAAATGAGTAAACAACTAAAGCTAAAAATCGTCACACCTGAACGCCTCATCTTAGAAGAAGACGTTGATCAAGTTACTTTCCCAACCACGGAAGGCGAATTGACCATACTACCCGACCACATTCCGCTTATTGCCGGACTAGCTTCGGGTGATGTTGTTGCTGTGGCAAATGGGGAACATATGCCGTGGGCCGTCGCAGGTGGATTTGTAGAAGTTAAGCAGGACAAAAATGGTCAAACAACCGTGGCCGTTCTCGCCGACTTTGCCGAACATGTTTCCGAACTTTCTGACGAAACTATTGCAAAGGCCAAAGCCCGCGCCGAAGAACTCCGCAAACAAATGGAAAACACGGCACATGTGGACTACGAACACTTCGCCGCCGAGCTCGAACGTTCACTCACTCGTGTCCGCATTGCGGACAAGTGGCGTTCAAAGAAGTATAGAAAATAGAAGAAACCCCTAGGTTTCCAGGGGGAAAATTTCTAGCTTAACAGGTAAAAATGTGGAGTTCACTTAAGTGAACTCCACATTTTGTACATAGGCTAATTCGTGCGAATTAGCCTATAAGAAAGTCGGAAATCGTCCGGCTTTTCTTTTTGTATACCCTAGGCTAGAGTGAGTGCCGAACAGAAATTCAACCAATGAAAGGATAGACAGCTCTTATGAAAATATGTGTAATCGGCGAAGACGGACGTGGACACG
>CALRDB010000036.1 GCA_943354745.1 Candidatus Nomurabacteria bacterium
TATCGCGGATGACGTGGAGTCGGTCAGAACTCTTGTCTCGAAATTTGTACAAAGGGCTGGACACGACGTGGTACTGGCCGGAGATGGAATCGTTGCCTGCGCAGCCCTTTCTAGTCAGCCCCGCATTGCCGTTGTCATAACAGACTACAGGATGCCGGGTAAGGGAGGGTTGGAAGTTGCTTGCTTGAGCAAGACGCTCAAACCAGATCGTCCCGTAGTGCTTATGAGTGCTGAGATCTGCCAGACAACAGACCACGTTGATATCTTTCTGCGAAAACCCTTAGAGATTACACTCAAGCGGATCTCGGAGATCTTAGTACAGTTTGATACTGATCCCGCCCAGTAGAATAGTTACACACTAGAGCCAGGTGTCGCACCTGGCTCATTTTTTACCCTAAAGCCTTTTTTAAATATTCGCCGGTATACGACTTTTTACTATTTGCTACCTCCTCAGGTGTGCCCTTCGCAATAATGTTTCCGCCGCCTGTACCCCCGTCTGGACCAAAGTCAATAATATAGTCGGAACATTTAATAACGTCGAGGTTGTGCTCAATCACAATGACTGTGTTGCCGTGATCGACAAGTTTTTGCAATATTTCTATAAGCTTCTTAACATCTTCGTAGTGAAGTCCAACGGTCGGTTCGTCCAGCAGGTAAATAGTTTTTTGCACATGAGTTCGGTATAGCTCTGAAGATATCTTCACTCTCTGTGCTTCCCCTCCCGAAAGCGTTGTAGCAGATTGACCGAGTTCAAGATATCCAAGACCAACGTCATTGAGGGTCTTAAGACGATCGGCTATTGCTGGAATATCCTGAAAGAACGTTAGAGCCTCTTCCACGGTAAGCTCTAGCACATCGTAAACGCTTTTCTTCTTGTACTTTACTTCCAGGGTTTCCTTCATGAATCGCTTCCCGTTACAAACATCACAAGTTACATAGACCGTAGGCAAAAAATGCATTTCCACCGCAATCTCGCCATTCCCCTGACAGGCCTCACAGCGTCCGCCCTTCACGTTGAATGAGAACCGACTCGCTCCCCACCCGCGGATGCGCGCTTCTTCACTTCCCGCGAACAACTCACGAACAAAAGTCCATGCTCCCGTATAGGTCGCAGGATTCGACCGAGGAGTGCGTCCAATAGCTGATTGGTCAATCAATATAGTCCGAGAAACATATTCAGTGCCTGTAAACGACGCCACGTTAAATACTTCTGCCGTTCGGTAGCGTCTCTCGAGTCGCGCTTGTAGATTCTTATGTAGTATTTCATACATAAACGTGGACTTTCCGGAGCCGGACACACCGGTAATGGTGACAAACTTACCGAGTGGGATGTCCACGCTTTGATTTTTGACATTAAACAGGCTCGCTCCACGTATCTTCAAGCTCCCCTTATCCTGTGTCCGTCTTTCCTTCGGTACCTCAACCTCCTTTTCACCTCGTAAATACGCTAACGTTAATGAATTTGAATCATTTTTCTTCGCACGGAGGAGTTTCTGCAAATCGTCAGCTACGACAATTTCCCCACCGTGTACTCCGGCTCCTGGACCTATGTCCACTAAATAATCTGAAGAAAGTATCGTCTCTTCGTCATGTTCTACGACGATAATCGTATTGCCAATATCTCGAAGATGCAGAAGTGTCTTAATGAGACGCGTATTATCTTTGGCATGAAGTCCGATGGTAGGCTCATCAAGCACATAGAGTGCCCCAACAAGGCCCGAGCCAAGTTGTGACGCAAGTCGAATGCGCTGTGCTTCACCGCCAGAGAGTGTGTGGGCACGTCTGTCCAAGGTGAGATATTCGATGCCGACATCAACCATAAACTGAAGTCGTGATTCAATTTCTCTAAGTACAACTTTTGCGATATCACGCTCTTTCGGGGTAAGTTTGAGTTCCACAAAAAAGTCATACGCATCGGCAATTGAAAGGTTCGCAAGTTCAACGATATTTAACCCCTTTTCCTCACTTTCTTTACCGAGAGGAGCTACGGTGGTCGCGCCAACCCGTACATGCAAGGCTTCTTCACGAAGGCGAGCTCCTTTACAGGTACCACACGCTTCGTCACCGAAAAAATGGCGCGTCCCGAGTCCGTTACATTCAGTACACGCGCCATATGGAGAGTTAAACGAAAATAAGCGCGGCTCAATTTCCGGGTAAGAAAACCCGTCGTACGGGCACATAAATTTGGCCGAAATAATCTTACTCTCAAGCGGGGGCGCACCGTTTTCCGTTGCCGGAACCTCAACGCGTAACAAACCTTCAGATTCCTGCAGCGCCCTCTCTATCGCCTCGGGTAAGCGCTCCTTCACTCCCGTTGCGGAAGCACCTTTCCCCGATAGTTCAGAAAGGAAGAATTCGTCAACAAGAACATCGATACTGTGTTTTTTATGCTTTTCTAATACGATTTGTTCGCGGAGATTCCTTTCTGTGCCATCGACTTTTACTGTTTTATATCCCTTGCCGAGCAGGTCGTAGAGCATCTGATAATATTCGCCTTTTCGTCCAACCACGAGGGGCGCGTACAGTTTTAGCTTAAGGTCGTTGTATTCAACCCCGAGCACTTTCTTTCCTTTCTTTTCCGATAGGATAGTGTCCACTGAATCCAGAACAACCTGTTTGATTTCCTCACTGGAAAGTCGTTTTATTTCTCTTCCACAGAGCAAACAGTAGGGCTTACCAACTCGCGCATAGAGAACACGTAGGTAATCATAAATTTCCGTAATAGTAGCTACGGTCGATCGGGGATTATTGGAGCGGGATTTCTGGTCGATAGAAATAGCGGGTGAAAGTCCCACAATTTCGTCCACATCAGGCTTCTGCATTTGCCGAAGAAACTGGCGAGCGTACGCGGACAGTGACTCTACATAGCGCCGTTGTCCTTCAGCAAAGATAGTATCGAATGCGAGTGAAGATTTTCCTGAACCCGAAAGACCGGTAAAAACCACCATGGCATTGCGTGGCATTTCAACGGTAATATTTTTGAGGTTATGGGTACGTGCTCCCTTAACGATTATCTTGCCCGCTCCCACTGATTGTTCGTTTTCCTTTGACATACTCATTACTTTGAATTACGAAACCTACACTTTAGCTTGTCATTCCCGCATTTGCGAGAGCCTGCCCTCGTACCTCGATACAGGGATGACAGAGGCAGGGAGTTTTGTAACTCACAGTCATTAGATAATGCGGTATCGTACTTATACACCACCAGAAGTCCCCATGGATCGCTCCATAGGGTAAGGTGTTAGACTATTACAGTACCACTCTTTTGAGTAAAATAAAAGCGTTTATGACCCTAGGGTAAGCCCTGGTTTTAAGGAATAGGCAATACTCGTAAGAATAATTCAAAAACAAATGATGTTTGATGGTTGTGTTCGGGGTCTTCTCGTTGGCTACTTTCCAACTATCTCTCGTATCACATTCTTCATTTCCTCCACGATTTCATCAAGTGTGACCGTTGCCTTAATGAGGAAACGAGCCGCTCCTAACATCTTTCCCTTCTCTACGTCCTCACGCTGTCCTAAATTTGAAAGAAGAATAACAGGAATTCGTGCGGTTGCTTCCTTACTCTTGATCTGCTTCAAAATTTCAAAGCCGTCAATACCGGAAAGGAGGATATCAAGCAGAATAAGATCAGGTGTTTCAGTTTCAAGTATTTTAAATGCCTGAACACCATCGGTCGCGTGAAATAGTTGGCATCCTTGCACGGAAAGTTTACGTGCGATAATGTCGCTAAGGAATTTATCATCCTCAACCCACATGATTTTCTTACCTGCGAGCGCGGCCTGATTCCCAGCAGAAGCTTTTATCTGCTCACCTGATTGGTTTGCGGGGCCATCGGTTGCCTGATTTCGCTGTTTCATTAGTTGTAGTCGGACTTTGGCGATCACTTCCTCCGGATCAAACTGTGCTTTGACAAGGTAATCCTTTACTCCCAATGCTAATGCACGGTTAATCTCAACTGGCTGTCCGGAATTAGAAACCACGATAACCGGAATCGAAGAAATTGAAGGGTCTTTCAGTTTCGCCTCCAATACTTCATAGCCGTTCATCTGCGGCAAAATAATATCAAGCAAAACAAGGTCAGGCTTTCCTTCTCGAAGTTGCTTTAGTCCTGAGACCCCATCACGAGCCAAGGAAGCTTCATACCCCGCGGCCTTAAGCTTTTGCATCAGTACATCTCCGAGAAAGATGTCATCTTCGATAACAAGAATTTTTGATGCCATAACGATTTCGAGTGGTTAACGGTGTAATAGAAGTTTTGTAACGTAATTATAAGACTCTGTATTGACAAAGTCCATCTAGGTGGAGACGTCAGGATCAGTAGCTGGAACAGTTGAGGTGGCGAGGGGTAACGTAAAGCTAAATGTAACACCTTTGCCCTCTTCGCTTTCAAAAGCTATTTTTCCGCCATGGCGCTCAACAATATTCTTCACAATGAAGAGACCAAGACCAGACCCGTCAGTTTCAAGTTTAACGGCGTTTTGCGCCCTAAAAAAGCGATTGAAAATGTTTTGTTGTTGTTCCTTCGGGATTCCGATACCATCATCTTTAACCTCGACAAGCACTTCCTTTTGGCTATGTAACAAGAGACTAATCTTAATATGCCCACTAGGTTTTGAGTATTTAATGGCGTTATCTAACAAATTCTGAAATACAGCTCGAATCTTCTCCGCATCGCCGCGAACCTTCGGTGCGTCGAGTGGTTTTGTCGAGAAGTCAATGGCTATTCCTTTGGCGTTGGCTTGCGGTAGTAGTTCAAAAAGTACATTGTCGACGATATCGATAAGTTGCACCGGTTGAAAAATATATCTTACTTTTCCTGATTCGATGCGGTCAGCACCAAGCATGTCGTTTACAAGTGAAATCATTCGATCGTTACTCTCGTACGCTTTCATGAGAAATGTTTTCTGTTCAGTACTGAGCACTCCGAGGTCCCCATTAATAAGAAGATTAAGTGTCCATTTAATGCCCGAAAGCGGGGTCCTTAGTTGATGTGCGACCACTGAGATAAATCCTGATTTCACATCATCAAGTTTTCGAAGCTGTTCATTCGCTTGCATAAGCTCGGAGTCGCGCCGAACCAAAATATGAGCCGCTCTTTCCTGTTCAAAAATTAGCTCCTGTTGCTCTTTGGTACGATCGGCGATTTTACCCTCAAGCTCGTCATTAAGTTTTTGCAACGCAACGGTCTTCTCATTTACCATTCGTGTAAGCTCTTCCTTTGAAAGTGTCTTGATCTTCCATTCTTCAAGAAATCCTGAGGGAACAATCGGCGCTACCTCGTGTACAATGACTTCTTCAGAGAACTGTTTCGATAGCTGGCTTACTGCTTTTTCAAAAACTGAATCAGTAAATGAAAACCCAAAAGCCTTTATACACTCATTCGAGATTCCGATAACAAGTACCCTCATAGTATCCTCGTCGGCCTCCTCTAATAAGGGAAACCCGTCACTACCTACACGAGGGCTTGTCTGGCGAAGCGAAAAGGCCGATGTAATAACATCCCTCACTCGAAGACTACCGAACATACTTTTCGCATGCTCAACTAAAAGAAAACAGAACTGCACCGCAGCATCTTTTGCCTGCGTCGTTTTTTTATTTTGATGTGAAGAGTTAAACATGAAATTCTTGAGAAGGCGCTACGGCGACAGGGTTAGACGTTTTCGTAATTGTATCCGTTTGTAGTTGGTATTGCCACAAGCCTATTCGCCTAAAATAACTACCACTATGGTTTCATTATGAAAAACCGAATTGCAGTGTTCCCCGATGCACACCTCTTTTCCAAGAGGAGCGTGCTCGCCATACGTGTAGAAACCAACAAGAGGAATATCCTGTCCGACGATTTCTTGAACGACATTTATTTCCTCCCCATTACGCTCACCGAAAAGCTTGCTTCTTGCAACGCTGCTAAAGATGATGACAGCCTTTGGTGTTGCACCAGCAAGCTGAGCAAGCGCGTTTGCAGCAGCTTCACGAGCAACTCGAAGTGCCTCTTCGCGACTCCCGATCATAAGCCGTATATCGGAACCCTCGGGGATTTCAGCCGCACAGGTAATCGAACCGGTTGCGTTGGCAAATATGGGATCACGGATGAGGAATTCATCACTTCCTTTTACGCGCATACCGAGAGGGTACATTATCGCAAGACGAGCAAGTGTCTCCTGCTTTAATTCAGCGGCTTGCTCTGGGCCGAAATACTCCTCGTACAGGCTGATCGCCGGACGTCCATCCAATTCATGAAGAACGGAACCTTCAGACCGAGTTACTCTTTTGGGAAGTCCGATAGGTATCCATCCATGTCGGACACCGGTGCCCATTTTAAATGCACCAGAGAGAGCCACGCCAACTACCGCTCCCGAATAAACTTTGTCGTTCAGATACTGAAAGGTTTGGCGAAATTCAAAGTCATCACCAGCAGCCCCTCCTACAATGGGGACCAAATCACCAAGGCCGCTTATAGCACCTTTGACCACATCGGCTCCGTTACCCGTAATTACGTCAGAAAGCATTATGCAGGCACCTAACGTTGCCCCCTGAGCCTGTTTCGTTATGGAATCAGCAAGTGCTGCTCCCGCCTGATGCGCCCCTTCACCAATAAGCTCTCCCACACCTGCAAAAAAAGAAACGCCATCAGCTTTGACCGCCATGATAGCAACAGACGCGCGTGGTACGGGTCCTTCGGTTGTTATTTCTCCAGCAGTTGAGCAACCAACCAGTAAGGTGTCCATGGTAACAGATCGGATACCTGCAAGCATCTTCTCTTGGTCATACTGAGACGAAGAGAATACAAATAGAATATCCGCCTTAGGTACGCCAAGACGTTCGAGTGCTTCCTGCGCAGCATTCGCACCTACCGCATGAGAATCATCTCCCTGAGAAAGACCGACACTTGCTTTGATACTCATAAAAATAAAAGCCGTCACGCGCTACGAGCGGTTGACTAATCAGGTAAGTATAACAGTAAATACCGTGACGGCTGTGTGGACAAGAACAACTAAGGATTCTTTACCTCTGCTTCCATAAGTTTTGTAATAGCAGAAATTTCGTCACGAAGAAGCGCGGCCGTTTCAAAGTCTAGAATTTTTATCGCAGCATTAATTTGTACTTTTTTCTCCTTCAGTAGTTGGGTAATCTTTTTCGTCTTAAGTGTTTCTTTGTCGAGCTCCAAAAGACGTGCGACAGTCTTATCATGTTCTTGACCCATGGATTCAGTGATGTCCTGAACTTTTTTTATGATACTTTTCGGCGTAATACCATGTTTTTTGTTATAGGTGACCTGAATCGCACGACGTCGGTCAGTTTCCTTCATAGCACGGTCAATTGACCCAGTAATAACATCAGCATAGAGAATAACGCGTCCGGCGACGTTTCGCGCAGCGCGACCAATAATCTGGATAAGCGACGTCTCAGACCGAAGAAAGCCTTCTCTATCCGCGTCCAAAATACCGATAAGCGAAACCTCCGGTAGGTCGAGTCCTTCGCGAAGTAAGTTCACTCCCACAATCACATCAAATACACCTTTTCGGAAATTGGAGAGAATCGTAATACGATCAAGCGTTTCCACATCGCTATGCAGGTATTCGGTTTTAATATTCTTCTCTTTGAGAAAGTCGGTTAAATCCTCGGCCATTTTCTTAGTGAGAGTCGTAGCGATCACTCTCCCTCCTTTTTCAATGTCCTTCTCGGCTTCAGCGATAAAATCTTTAATCTGTCCACCATAGTTCCCTTTTTCGTTTACGGGGCGAATTTCGACATGCGGATCGATAAGACCGGTCGGTCTAATAACTTGTTCAACAATTTGGTTAGCACTTTTCTCAAATTCATAGGGACCCGGAGTAGCCGACGTGAAGAGTATTTGTCCAACTCGCTGCTCGAACTCGTCGAAGGTAAGAGGACGATTATCTTTGGCGGATGGTAGTCGAAAGCCGAACTCAACGAGCGACTTCTTTCTCGCCTGATCACCTGCATACATAGCTCGAAGCTGAGGTATGGTCACATGAGACTCATCGATAATGGTAAGAAAGTCAGCGCTTCCATCAGCTTTGTGAGGAAAATAGGATAAAAGTGTGTCGGGAGCCTCACCGGGAAGTTTGCCGGAAAAATGACGGGAATAATTCTCAATGCCATTGCAATATCCAACCTCTTTAAGCATTGCTATATCGTAATTAGTTCTTCGTTTAAGACGCTCCGCTTCAAGGATTTTACCAGCCTTTTCAAGTTGTTTTAGCCGCTCTTTGAGTTCGAGCTTTATCGTGGCGATCGCTTTCTTACGTTCACCTTCTGGGGTAATGAAGTGTCGTGTTGGAAAAACAAATATGTGTTCCATCTCTTCGAGTAGTTTTCGACTGATCGGATCAATCTTTTGTATTCCTTCAATACCTGTGTTGTTAAATTCGATACGATAAATAACCCGCTCGCTCGGCGGTTGTACCTCTACCACATTGCCGAGTGCCCTAAAGGCACCTGGGGAAAGATCCGCGGTCGTTCGTTCATAGTGAATACCAATGAGTGCCCGAATAAGATCCCCACGAGAAAGCAACATCCCTTTTGTAATTTTACGATTTACCTTTTCGTACTCTTCGGGACTTCCTAGGCCGTAGATGCAAGAAACAGAGGCTACAACAATAGTATCGGTTCGAGTTAAGAGTGCCTGAGTTGAGGCATGCCGCAATCGCTCGATTTCTTCATTAATCTGTGCCTCCTTCTCGATATAGGTATCGCTTACCGACATGTACGCCTCTGGCTGATAAAAATCATAGTACGAAACAAAGTAGTGCACAGCACTGTTAGGAAAAAACTCACGGTACTCCTGCGCAAGCTGGGCAGCAAGCGTTTTATTGTGTGCGATAACCAGCGTCGGCTTCTGTATTTGCTGTATTACATTGGCCACCGTGAAGGTCTTTCCACTACCGGTAACACCAAGGAGCGTTTGATGCGGCAGACCCTTTTCCACTCCCTTCACCAAAGCTTCTATTGCTTTCGGTTGGTCGCCGGCTGGCTTGTATTCGGTTTTAAGCTGGAACTTTTTCACGGTTTTGAAACTATATACCAAAAAAAAGAGAGTGACTATTGCCACTCTCTTACTTCAAACGCTGCAAATGCTTTTACGAACCTTCAATTTCGAACACATCCGTCACCGGATTGAACAGCGAGGAAGGGAGCTTGCCGTTGCGAAGGTCCTCTCCCAGTCTCAGTTTCCATTCGGCTAAGTCGTCGGCATCGTCAACCTCAAGAATTGCGCAACGCTCAACTTGGATGCTCACCACGTTGGTATGTCCCATCTGATGAAGAGCGGCACAGACAACCTTGTTTTGAGGGTTTAAGGTGGAACCACGAGTAAGTATTTTCAGTAGAATAGTTTTCATAGGAACAATCGACTTGCAGAGACTACCATTTTCTCTCAAAAAAGGCCAAAAAAAACCACCCTACAAGCATAGGGTGGGAATACCGGCGGGATGAATGGATTCTGATCGCTTAACACCATTCGGGGTACTCAATGCCGTAAAAACGTCTCAACGAAACCCAACCCTTTGATGAGTCGTAGATAACCCTAAACCATTTTTTATACCATTGCGCATCAGCGTTTGGGCAAGAAACGAAAGAGCCGCTCATTAGTTTAAGGGCTCGTTTCTGTGCTTGACATTACTTATACACGTGTTAGTGTGATTTTAGCCGCTCTTTGGCACCCAAAAGTCTCAATTCGAATTTAAATACAAAACGATTTCTTGGAAAAGGAGGCTCAGGGGAGCTTCCTTTTTCGTTTCCTGTGTTGTTCCAACTTTTCTTTCGGTGTCCGGCAATCTAAGCATTCCATGATGCGTCGTTGCAG
>CALRDB010000037.1 GCA_943354745.1 Candidatus Nomurabacteria bacterium
TGAAGTACTTACTGTTGCACCGGAAACACCACTGGATTGAGAAGAAACGGGCGGAGGAGTAGTTCCACTTCCTATCGTAATACTTTGAGTCGCAGTCCACCCCGACGGCCATTCCCCCACCGGCCAACTTGCACATGAACGGCTCTCGGTGTCAGGTTTGAGCACCACCTTCGCGGTAATCGTATGCACACCAGCGACCGTATCCTTGAAATAAAAATTCCGGTTTGCGGAATTTTTAGCCATAGTGAGTATCGAGACCGAAGACCACGTGGTGGCACTGGAAGAAAACTCTCCGCCTGAAGGTGCTACCGAAAGAGATACGCACGCAGTACTTGGCACCTTGAATTCAGTACCGGCCGCATCCTGCGACTGAAGCGTGATCTGCTCTGAGATTGCACCAATAGCGATTACTTGTGTCGCCGATACAAATACAAATTTCTGGACATCCGCAAGCAAGAATACTACAGAAGGAATCAGGAGGCCGACTCCGATAAAAACCGAGAAACTGATACGAATGCGAAGTGTCACGACGCAGGACTAATTGGTAAATTAAGAAGTAGGGGGAGATTTCTGAATTCCTCCTTTCGCTTGAGTAGCGGATTCATCTACCGTAAGTAGCTTACGCAAGAGATCTTCAGGAATTTCTCGTGGACCCTTGGCGTAGGATTCAGTGCGCGGTGCCGAAGGTTGTGTTGGTGGAGGTGTTGGCCGTGTCGTTTCCCGAGTGTGTTCTGGTATCGATGCCGATGACACAACTGGAGGCGTCACCGTCGAAACAGTTGGACTTTTGACCGTTTGTTGCAATACATCAGAAAGAGCCTTTCGAAGTTCAGAGAG
This sequence comes from Candidatus Nomurabacteria bacterium, assembly GCA_943354745.1. Classification (GTDB taxonomy): domain Bacteria; phylum Patescibacteriota; class Minisyncoccia; order Phycocordibacterales; family UBA10002; genus UBA10002. Next base: position 838 of record CALRDB010000037.1, read on the forward strand.
ATGAGCTCCCCCTCCGACTGTCGGTTTTTTGACCCCTGGCTTGAGGCTAGAAAGAGAAATCGGTGCAGGAGGCACAACAGGAGCCTGCGAGACGGCTGGACGGCTTATAGAAGCAGGGGGAGTACTTTGAGTAGGAGCGGGCAGAGCGGTTGGGCTAGGTTGATGCGGTATATACGATGGTGTTGGGCGCCTCTCGGGAAGCGGCACATCACGACGTTCGCCTTGACCTGTACGCACAGGATCGCTAGATACTCTTCGATCCAGTTCACCATTCCCGCGTGAGTCTTTTTGCAAAGTTGGACGAGGTGGAAAATCGCGAGGAGCGTCAGATCGTTCGTCTTTACGTTCTTTGGGTGGCGGAGTAGTAGGCGCGTGCCATTCTTTGATTTCATTTTCTACTACGGCTCGAGGACGGGCGTAGGTTGCCCTCGAGGACGTAATAACCTGTTCGCGGAAGGACTCAGGTTGACGTTCAATAGGAGGAATGGTGACGGCCGAAAATGGAGACGAAGTGACTCCGTCAATCATCAGTTTGATATAAATCTGGTAGATACCGAGATTAACCAAGTCTTCGGCCAGAAGAGCTGGAGCAAATTCTTTTTCAAGAAACTCGGCATCGAATGCTCCAACACGAAACACTGCCATGGTACCTACGTTACCGAATACCGCCGCACTCACTTCTTCTTCCATCTGTTCTATGTACTGGTGCGCGAGCGTCAGGTTCAGTTTGTATTTCCGCGCTTCGGAAAGAATATCCGCGAAACTCTTGTTCGCGAACGACTGAAACTCGTCGACATACAGATAAAAGTTCGGAAGCTTTTGGAGCTCGGACTCGGTCACATCAGCGCGGGACATCGCTGCGAGATAAATCTTCGTAATAAACATGCTTCCCAAAAGGTTCGCATTTCCTTCACCCACCTTCCCTTTCGAGAGGTTCACGATGATGATCTTCTTCTCATCCATGAGCTTTCGCAAATCGAACGTTGATTTTGACTGTCCGACGATATTGCGAATAAGTGGATTCGAGGTGAACTGACCAACTTTGTTTTGAATAGCCGGCGTTGCTTCCTGCGTGTATCGATCGGTATATTTGGCAAACTCATCAACCCAAAACGATTTACATGACGGATCGGTAATGTTATTCACCACGAGCTTCCGGTACTCTTTATCGACAAGCATTCGGTTCACACCAAGGAGTGTCGAATTGGGATACTCGAGAAGTGCGAGGAGAGTATTCTGTAAAATATAGGCCATACGCGCGCTCCACGCATCCACCCAGATTTTCTCAAAGGTAGCCATAAGGCCATTCACCACAAGGTGACGCTTGTCCGGATCTACATCCTCCATGATATTGAAGGAAGCCGGAAACTCCATATCGAACGGAGCGAAGTAGAGGACATCTTTAATACGTTCCTTGGGAACATAATCAAGTAGCAGATCGGCCGTTTTTCCGTGAGGATCAACAAAGCAAATACCATGGCCATTTCGAATATCTTGAATGGCCATGTTCTCGAGAAGCGTGGACTTCCCCATACCCGTCTTTCCGATCACGTACATATGCCGTGAGCGATCTTTTTCTTTAATACCAAAAGGAGTTCTCCTTCCTCGCGAGTCGGTTTGGCCGAAGTAGGTTATGGGACCTTCTTTAGGAGTGTGCATCATTACCTATAGTATATGCTTTTTTAGAAAACAAAAAAGGCGGCAGAATAGTATTTCCGTCGCCTTTCGATATTGTAGCGGGTAGTTTATGAAACCGCCAAACTCAAATGTCCCTTGTTTTCCCAGAAATTGGGCATGAGCTCAACCTCTCGCATCGTCTGCCAAACAGCAAGCTGGTGAGGGGTTAAGTCCTCAACCTTGATCATCTGACCGCTCACCGTCACATACGGTGTCGTGGGTAATGGCCTCCCTTTTGCGTCAACCGTTACTTTTGTCTTCATACTTTTTTCTGCAAGAGTTATACTCTCGCTTGTACTGAAACCCCGCATCAAATAAATCTTACCTATCACCAGAGTGAAGGCCGAATTTAGTATCCATGATGCAACCCTAGACAAGAAGGCTAGCATATGGTGGAGAGAAGTCAATGGTGCAACTGTGCACAACCAAAAGAAAAAGAGCTGGAACCGTAAACCCTTAAGGAAGAAGTGGATACTCCTCCCCTGCGCAGATTCACAGTCCAGCCCAAAAGCAAAGCGAGGACTACCTTTACTAGAAACTACCTGAACTTTAGTTTATGTCAAGAGTCACAAAGGTAACTTTCCGCACCTCATGAAGAAGGCTTACTTCTCGGCATGGTTCCTTGTCAGGTTTTGTCATTCCCGCGTAGGAGGGAATGACAAAAAAGTTTTATGGGGCACTGGATTCCCCAGTCTACGACTACTCCGTTTTCCAAGGGAATGACAGGTGTGGACAGTTACTCACAAAGCTATCTCCCTTCTTCCGTAGTCGTGCTGGTCTTCTCGGGAAGTAACGCCCCTTTGGTATATCGGTTACTCGGTGCCCAAAGCATCCAGCTCGTTAGTCCAGCATCATACGTCGCCTGAATCTGCGCCTTCACCTCAGCAGCATCATAGTTCCCGCCATAATCAAAGTCCTGCAGCCACGGGCGGAGTTTTTCCGGATGCCATGCCTTCTTGGGATAGAGGGGGGGTGTCGTGGAAGCAATCGGTTCAATTCCTTGGAGCGCGACAACCGTGGTCGTCGCGAGAAAACGCTTGACTGCAGTGTCCATCGAGAATTTGATGACCCCATAGACTTCTTTGTTCGGATTCGGCCAGCCATTGAAGTTCGGCGGATAGTGCGACGGGTACACCATAGGCGCGATGAAATCGAAATGGGGAGCGGCGCGTTCTAGAACCTGTCCAATATTAAGATCATCCGTATTGGTCGTCGTCATACCGAAGAGGTCAGCCGACATGACAATACCGACTGGTTTAAGTTTTGCAGAAAGATAGACAAAAAAGTCCTCGAGTACGTCGGCTTTCTTCCGCTTTCCACTCAAAGGAAATGCAATATCACTCATTGGTCCGTCCGAGGGGAAACGAATATAGTCGAAATTGAGTTCATCGAAACCGATCGCGTACGACTCTTTCGCTATAGCAACGATATGATCCCAGACTTCCTCTGCCCCCGGGTCCATATAACTGATCCCTTTATTATCTTTCCATGTAGTTCCATCGCTTGCTTTTTTCACAGCAAGATCGGGTCTTTCCTTCGAAAAGAACGGGTCTTGGAAAACCGTAATGCGCCCGATGACATAGATACCCTTTTCATGAAGCGTCTTAATAAATGCTTCCATGTCCGGTGCTCGGCATCGATCTGAAACAAATTTCTTGAGAGCCTCAGCTTTCGGATAAAACGAGAGTGTTCCGCTAAAATCTTTAATATCGATAATAATACCGTTGAGCTCTGTGTCTTCGACAAGCTTTACCAGATCCTTCCTGAAAGACGGGGTCCCGGCAACACAGCTCGTCATATAGATAATCTTCTGGGCTTTAGGTGTCGCGAGGTGGACAACTTTGGGAGGCAGAGCTTCCACCGCTGCGGTACCAAGTACTGCCGTGGAGAGTGCCGGTGCACGGTAACTTGTTTTAAGGAGTAAGGGTAGACCGAAATAGAGTACTCCACACAACACAGCCGTGAGTATAACAATGCGCAGTGTTACGTTAAAAAAGCCGAGAGAACCTTTTTGTATTCCTTTCTGAAATGCTGACATGACGCTTGTGCAGACAATAATCCTTCTACCACTAACACGACTCTTCATTTTTCTCCGGCTTCTTCCTGTGTTGAAGCATGCGTATCTTCTCCTTTCTCATCTTTAGTGCGACGACATCGGCGATATCCAAAAAACGAATGTAGCATGATGAAAAATGCGGTAAGCATAAGAAGTCCGTCCTTCCAACTTCCAGGAATGCCAAGGAACGGTAGGAGGAAGAGCCACACACCAAGCCACATGTAGAGAGTATACTCACGCATGTCGATATTATAGTATAGCTACTGTAAACATGCTAAACTGCCCGCAGGAAAGGAGGCGCGTTATGCCTTACATAATGATCAGCGCTCTTAAACATCCTGGACACTTGTCGGATAATCTCCGGAAGTATGCCAGGAGAGGAACTCCGGATTACCTACTCAAAAAGGGAGAATTCTGGGGAAAGGGACAGATTGAAATCAGTCCGAGTCCAAACGAAACGTGGTGCGGACAAATTAGGAGTTGCTCAACGCGACTCACCGAACAAGGATTAGAAGTGGCCCTAGATTTGTTTTGGTACGCAAAGAAAGTAACTACTCGGAAGACAACCAACTTCCTCATGATCCCATGGACAACGGTGACATGGTCGGAGTGGGTGGAGCTTCGCAGTCCGTACAAGACAACGTTTGTCATCTCAAAATTCTCCCAAAACAAGGATCGGAGACGGAAAGGCGTGCGGTATCCCAAGCGATTGTTCTTTGTGACAACAACGAAGGAAAAAGGATTTTTTACCCGAAGAAACGACCCCCGTAATCTGAATTGGAAAAAAGGTAGATTATTTGATCCAGTTCTGAAAAAATGTTTCTCGTGTAAACCTATCGCTTCGTAACCCAACATCAGTGGTGTTGGGTTACATTTATAAATACAACATCATGACCGACTTCCTACATAAAAAATGCATCCCGTGTGAAGGCGGTATGCCCCACCTGATGGCGGGAGAAATTGAGGAGTTTAAAAAACAAGTCCCCGAATGGGAGATTGTGGCCGGGCAAGAAATGAAACGCCGGTTCAAATTTAAAAATTTCGCGGAAGCTCTAGTTTTCGTCAACAAAGTCGGAGCACTCGCCGAAAGTGAGGGCCACCACCCCGACATCAGGTTTGGCTGGGGCTACGCGGAAATCACCACCTTCACCCACGCCGTAGACGGCCTCTCCGAAAACGATTTTATACTTGCGGTTAAAATTGACCTGCTTATCTAAAAATCATTTTTTGCAAAAAGAGCCAAGACCAAACGAGGTTGTCCATCACCAAAATAGTTTTCCTTTCGTGATTCAGAAATGAAACCGAAGGATTGATACAGTTTGAGCGCTGTCACGTTATCCGGGTGAGTGACCAAATCAATTCTTTTTACGGCGCCAAGGTTTTCCAATAGGTGCGTCAAAGCCTCTCGAGCAATACCCTGACCTTGAAATTGTTGCTCAACAACCAGGCCACTGATGTACACATGATCATCATCCTTTTCCTCATATGAAATGTTACCGACGGCGACACCATCTTTCTCGATAATATAAACAGTGTTTTGTCGCAACTCAGTCAACCACTCATCTTCCTCCAACATCGGGGAATACAGGTTACTACAAGAAACACTCTTCTCGATGGCAAGTAATACTGGAATGTCAGCGGAGGTGGCCTTCCGGAGATTAATTATCATAAATTAACTTACAATTACCACGAATTCTCCGCGGACTTTGTCGGAATTCGTTTCAAAATATGTGAGAAGTTCCTCTGCTGTTCCAGAAATGATTTGCTCGTGAATTTTCGTGAGCTCACGCGCTATCGTGACTTTTTTAGTAGGTGCAAATTTTGCAAGAGATTCAAGTGCCTTCAAAATCCGGTGCGGAGATTCATAAAAAATCATAGTCCGCTCCGACTCCGCGATTTCTTTAAAGAGCGTCTCTCTTCCCTTCTTGTGTGGTAGAAATCCAAGAAAGACAAACTCGTGTGCGGGCACGCCCGCAATAGAAAGCGCTGTAGTAAGCGCGCTCGGTCCGGGGACCGATTCAATCTTTACATCAGGCAAAGCTTCCCGTACCTTTTGCACAAGAAGTGTCCCAGGGTCTGAAATCCCCGGAGTCCCCGCGTCCGATACCATCGCCACATTTTTCCCTTCCGCGAGCCATCCGATAATCTTCCCTGCCGTCACCCCGCTATCCTGTTCGTTGTACGTGGCAAGTTGCTTTCCAGCAATTTCATACTTCGCAAGTAGTTTTTGCGTCACCCGCGTATCCTCGCACAAAATGACATCAACCTCCTTCAAAATCCGCAACGCTCTAAGCGTCACGTCTTCCAAATTCCCTATCGGTGTTCCAACAATGTATAAAATTGCCATAATAATTATTCTAATGTTCTCAAGAACTTCAGAACATACTCTGCCCGTTTAGTAAGTTTATGTCGAATTGAAACACTGTCAGATTTTTTAAACACAAGCCCCGCAATAGCAAGTCTTCTGAGATGGTCGGAGGTGGTCTTATAATTAATATTAAGAGAATCTGAAATTTCATCCACAGACATCTCTGGCGTATTTTTCAAAACATCCATGAGTTGAATCCGTCGGTGATTTGCAAAACCTCTCACCAGACGCTCAAGTGTACGATAGTTTTTCTGCCTACCTTCTTTTTCCATAGAAGAATTTATTTGTTATTCTGATGTTCTCAAGAATATCAGAATATACCTTAATGCACAAACATCACCAGCTACTAACGTAGTTACTAGACTACGAGAATATCGGCGACTTTGTTGGTCTCCCCTGCTCCCAAAGTAATAATGACATCGCCACTCCCCACAAGGTCAGTAGCTTTTTTTGCTGCTTCTTCAAATGAAGAGACAAGATACGCAGATTGACCGTTCTTCTGTATACCCTCTACAACCATATCTGAATTGATGTCACCTGGGTCGACTTCGCGCGCTGGATAAATCGGAAGCATAATCACCTCGTCAGCCTGTTTGAAACATTTTCCAAAACCTTCCAAATGATCCTTCGTACGCGAATAAAGATGGGGCTGAAATACCACCACAATCTTTTGAGTAGGAAACATTTCCCGCGCGCCTTGCAACGTCGCTTTAATTTCTTGAGGATGATGACCATAATCATCATACACAATCGCTCCTCCTTTCGTCTCTCCACGGTGCTCAAAACGACGCCATGTCCCCGTAAACTGCGAAAGGGATTGCAGGGCAAGTGCTTCCCCAATACCGAGCGCTTTGGCTACAAGCAGTGCAGCTCGAGCATTCTGGATATTGTGTCTACCGGGAATCTTTAGTTTAAAACCTTCCGGCATGGTAACCACACCCCAATCACCATTCTTAGCTTTTGAAAGTCTCACAATGTAATCAAGGTTTTGCGAATGAGCATTCAGAAGCAAAAATCCATCTACTGGTAACTTTGCGGACAGCTCGGCGAATGCGCTTTTAATATCCTCGATATCTTTATAATAATCCAAATGGTCTGCCTCAATATTAGTAATCACCAAAATCTTCGGTGACAAATTCAAAAACGAACGACGGTACTCGCACCCTTCCACTACTAAATACTTACTTTTACCAGCAATAAAATTTGTTCTGGTATTCTGCTGGGATCCGCGTTTGTTCTGCGTTTGTTCTGCGTCCAACATAAAACTTCCCACAATCACTGTCGGGTCAAGTCCGGCATCCATCAAAATCTTTGCCACCATCGCAGTGGTTGTTGTTTTCCCATGAGTGCCAGCAATCGCAATAGTATACTTTTCTTTGGAAATAATTCCCAACGCTTCGGGATATGAGAGTATCGAAATCCCCCGTTTCTTGGCTTCCACCATTTCGGCATTTGTATCGGGAATTGCGATCGTATAAATCATCAAATCACAATCGCTTGGAATATTTTTTGTATCTTCACCAATGAAAATAGTCGCGCCCGTCTCTCGTAGTCCTTCTGTCACCTCACTCTCCGCCATATCCGACCCACTTACCGACTTTCCTTCCAGCACAAACATCCGCGCGATGGCTGATATACCAATCCCGCCAATACCGATAAAGTGAACGGTTTTGATTTTTGAGAAATCAACAATCTCAGATTTCATAATCAACATCGTACTACAAAAACTCACGAAAAACACTTCTGTATCCTTTTTTGAATTTTGCTAGTATTCCCGTGAGACAATAGTCCTAGATACGATTCCATTACCTCTACTTTATGATTACCTCCCAACCGCCGAAACATCCGCCGTTTCGTACTTGTCCTTAATACTCGATGGTCGTGGAAATGCACCCAACCAAGGAAATCGACTCCCGAAGCAAACGTTTTGATAAACACCTTGTCGGGATGAAGCGTGAGTTTGAGTTTTTCCGAAAGAAACGAACTGATCTTCGACAAAAGTTCAATCAGAGCTATTTTGTTATTTTGCAAGATAACAAAATCATCGGCATAACGAACATAGTATTTTACTTTTAGCTTATGCTTTACATACTGATCAAATTCGTTCATGTAGACATTTACCAGAAGTTGCGAGGTGAGATTGCCGAGCGGTAGTCCGACATTAGGTTTCCCCTCTGTGTCGAAACTATAAATAACCGTGTCAAAAAGTCGCAAGGTATCCGCATCTTTTATCTGTCCTGCTAGTATTCCTTTAAGGATTATATGGTCAATGTTCGCAAAGAACTTCCGTATGTCGCACTTCAAGACCCAGATAGTTCTCGCGTGATTGTGCGAATAGTCCCGCGCATACTCCCGAAAGCGATTCATCGCCCGATGAGTTCCTTTTCGGCGACGGCAGGAATAGGAATCAAAGACGAATGTCTTGTCGAAATACGGATACACAACTCGGTAGATGGCGTGATGAAGCAGACGGTCACGCACCGAGGCGATATGAATATCGCGCGGTTTCGGATCGTTTATTCTTGCGGGACGATACGGGCCGTGGCGATAGGTTTTCTCCACAAGTTCAAGGCGGAGCGCAAATATATTATCTAAAAGATGCACGGAAAATTCAGAAACATCGTTCTGTCCTTTCTTGTCGCGCGCAAACTCTCGCCACGCATCTAGCAGGTTCGGGAGTGAAATGATATGCTCGTAGCTATGCAAAAGCCCGTTTTTACTCTCTCTCTCTCTCTCTCGCAAACGCTTCTATCCTGCAGTGCCTCAAAGAGGGATATTTGTTGTGGCTGGCTATTGTTCCCCATATTGCGAAAAGCACACGATATACGATTGGTGTAAGAATTGAGACAACGTTTCTCGACCTTATT
>CALRDB010000038.1 GCA_943354745.1 Candidatus Nomurabacteria bacterium
CTTCCCTTTTCGCCATTTGCTCGCTTTCCAGTACTCTTTCTTCTTTTCATCAAAGACTCCCTGTTTGTGTTGCATATTCATGGCAACACGGTACCCTAATTACTATCTACCCGAGGGATTTGGGTGTCGTTTATTACTAGCTACAACGCTATTGTTGATTTTTTGCGCTGGATACGGTAAGGTAGTGTCCATGGTAGTCCGAATGCGGTCAACGAAATCTCACCGAAATAACCGACGTTCACACTTCAAGCTTGTGGCGCCTCGTTTTTCCGTATGTGATTCTTGCAATAAACCCCGTCTTTCACACGGTGTTTGTCCCCATTGCGGTAAATATCGAGGACGTGTCGTTGTCGATGTGCAAGCAAAAATCGACAAAAAATTGAAGAAGCAGAAGGATCGCGCTAAGACAGGAGCGAAGTAGTTTTCAACTTTCAAGTCTCAATACATGTTTCAATGACCTAGTTCCTCCTTTATAAAGGAGGTGCAGAGTCTGCGGAGCAGAGGATTTTTGAAAATTGGTAATTGAAAATTTGTAATTTACGTTAGTATGGCTAATAGGCACCTTGCGAGATCAATAGTCCTTCAAACCCTCTACGAGTGGGATTTTCGGAAGTTCTCGGCTGAGCTTGGTCCAGAGCTACTCAAGAGAAATATTGAGGAATTCGCATCAGGTCTTACCGATGCTGACTTCTTGAACGACCTACTTTCGAATATTCTCTCAAAAAAAGAAGACCTCGATAGGATTATAGAGAAAGCCGCACCTGAGTGGCCACTCGATAAAATATCAACCATTGACCGCAACGTGCTCCGTCTTGGTCTTTTTGAGCTTTTGTTTGCTAACAAAGAAGAGGTGCCGGCTAAAGTTGCAATTAACGAAGCGATTGAGCTTGCCAAAACATTCGGCGGGGACAACAGTGGTAAGTTCGTGAACGGCGTTCTCGGTTCCATTTACAAAGAAATCGGCGAGCCCGGCAAGGAAGCCACTCCTCGAAAGCGAAAGATGGAAGTACCGTTCGAGAATATGCCGATTCAGAATCTTGTGGGTGCTGTTGTTTACGCGAAACAGGGTGCTGATGTCTATCTCGGACTCGTGCATGATATCTTCGGTCATTGGACGTTATCTAAAGGGAAACTTTTGCCCGAAGAAGATGTGAAAATTGGAGCTGTACGAAAGATTAAAGAAGAAATAAACGCTGATATTGAACTTAAAGAAGAGTTAGGGAAGAACGAGTACGTTGCTTCAGATCCTGAGCTCGGCAAGATTAGGAAGCAGGTCCACTATTTTCTCGCGGAATCAAAATATCTTCCCTTAAAGCTTGAAAAGACGGGAGGACTCGACGATGTTCGGTGGTTTAAACTCGGAGATATCTTGGAGCTCAACTTCTATGAGGATATTCTGCCGATTGTGACGAAAGCGATTAATTTATTATTAAAAAAGTAAGCTATACGAAAATACGAATTAAAGTCCAACGAATTGCTACGAATAAAAATCTGCCTTCTCACCTTTTAAAGGGAAGGATTGAGGTGGGGTTATTCGCAGCCATTCGTATATTCGCATAATTCGTATTTTCGTATGTCTATTTATGGACTTTTCAGCCTTTGAGAAAAAAATCGGAATTACGTTTAAAAACAAAGACCTTCTTCGTACAGCTTTCACTCACCGTTCGTATCTGAATGAGAACCGGAAGGTTGGGATGGAACACAACGAACGCCTTGAGTTCCTCGGCGATGCGGTGCTTGAGCTTATCGTCACCGAATATTTGTACGCTAAATACCCAGAAAAAGATGAGGGTGATCTGACGTCATATCGCTCTGCGCTCGTGAATGCAGTAACACTAGCGGGGGTCGCGGAAGGTCTCGGTATGAATGACTTCCTGCTTTTAAGTAGGGGAGAGACGAAGGATACGGGGCGCGCAAGACAGGTAATCCTCGCCAATACTATAGAAGCATTCATTGGGGCGCTGTACCAAGACCTCGGGTACGAAGCGACGAAAGGGTTCGTGTCACGGTATGTCTTTAAACTTGTCGATGACATTGTCTCAAAGAAAAAGTGGTTAGATGCGAAAAGTCATTTTCAGGAAAAAGCACAGGAAATCGTCGGGGTAACACCTTCGTACGAGACGGTTAAACAAGAAGGCCCTGATCATGATAAGCAATTTACTGTTGCAGTCTTTTTAGGAAAGGAGCGTGTCGCAGAGGGAGATGGGAAGTCAAAGCAAGAGGCCGAACAGCAAGCCGCGAAGGCTGGGCTCGAGGCGAAAAAGTGGGAATGAGAGGAAGAATGTAGTATTTGGAATCACCTCAACGTTTAGGATGATTCCAAGCTATTGAGATATTGCGGAGAGCTTGCTGTTTTTAGAATGTGTGTTATTGTGGGGCGTATACGGAAAGGAGGTGATCTTTGTGGATTTTGGTAGTGTAAAAAATGAAGTTAAACCATCGATTGGCAGCACAGAGCTAAGCAAGGCACGAGTGAGTCTTACACATGCGATACGAAATAGCATGTCGGCAGAAGTCGTCAGACAGATGCAGGTCAATCTGAGGGCTCTGCGGGAGGTTAAGGGGTTCGTTGTCGAACAGGTCAGCAAGACTTCTGGTTCCTAAAAGGATAGGTCTATCTTGCTTCAGAAGCGCAGTGCCCGTTGGCTGCGCTTTTTTGTTTGCCGGTAAATTGCTATGATTAGGCCGTATTGTTGCGTACGGAATATTCCTATATGAAATCACAAAGAAATAATGTTGCTTATATTGATGGAGCGAATCTTCATAAGGGGTCTGAGCATTTAGGATGGAAACTTGATTACGCTCGGCTTCGTAGGTGGCTACTTGAAAAATATGCGGTACAGAAAGCGTATTTATTTCTGGGACTGATACCTAAATATAAGAGTTTGTATACCCGTCTTCAGGAGATGGATTTCATCCTTGTATTCAAGGAAGTTATTTATGATTCCGACGGGAAGGTAAAAGGTAACTGCGATGCGGACGTTGTCGTACGAGCAATGAGAGACGCCCATGAGGGTGATTTTAGTGAAGCGGTATTGGTCTCAAGTGACGGTGACTACGCGAGTCTTGTCCGTTTTCTTGTAGAGAAAAGAAAGATAAAAGTTGTTCTCTCTCCATATGAGACAAAGAAATGCTCGGTGTTATTAAAAAGAACCGGTGTCCTTATTGCCTACATTTCCGACCAACGTCCTATTTTAGTTTAGAAGCCCGAAAAGAAAAAGCCCCCAAAGCGGACGGAACCGCTTCAGGGTCTTCTTCGTGAGAATGTTGCTATAATACGCCCACGGTAACATCAAAGTCAATTATGTATCTAAAATCCCTAGAACTCACTGGATTCAAATCGTTCGCTAAAAAGACCGAACTCAATTTCAACACGCCCATTACGTCTATCGTCGGGCCGAACGGGAGTGGTAAGAGCAATACCGCCGAGGCGTTTCGTTTTGTGCTTGGAGAACAGTCCATTAAGAGTATGCGGGGGAAGCGCACCGAGGACCTCATCTGGAACGGATCGCCCGAAATGGCGCGTTCGAATCGTGCTTCGGTAAAACTTGTTTTCGACAACCGAAAACGTCTTCTTAATCTAGATGTAGATGAGGTTGTTATCGAGCGTGTCATTTTCCGAGATGCATCTAGCGAGTATGTGGTGAACGGCTCGCCCGTTCGTCTTCGGGATATTGTAGAGCTTCTTGCGGGCGCTCATATCGGATCGTCGGGACACCATATCATTTCGCAAGGGGAAGCGGATCGGATTTTGAATGCTAACATGCGCGAGCGCCGAGAAATGATAGAGGACGCGCTTGGTCTCAAAATCTACCAATGGAAACGGGAAGAATCAGAAAGGAAACTCGAGAAGACAGAGGAAAATATGAAGCAGGTGCAATCGCTTCGAAGGGAAATCGCACCTCATATTTTATTTTTGAAAAAACAGGTTGAGAAAATAGAAAAGACAAAACAACTTAAGGAAGAACTTCGCACTCTCTATGGGGAATATCTAAAACGCGAGCATGTGCATATTGGGGTCTCAAAAGAGCGGATAGCGAACGAAGAACGCGATCCCAAAGAAGAACTCGCTAAGCTTAACGAACAGCTCCTCGCTTCAAAAAAGGTGCTTGCCGAGACTCATGGAGAGGATGCAAAAACCAAAGCGGTTATTGCCGTTGAAGAACGACTCAATGGTCTACGTAAGGAACGTGAGCAGATTTCCCGTGACGTGGGTCGTCTTGAAGGAGAAATAGCAGCTGCAGAGCGTATGAAACATGCTCAGGCATTTGTGCACACAAATGAGGCACTTATTCCAATTTCCGAAATTGAGTCAATCGCGAAAAAAGCTGAAGGTATATTTTTGACTGAAGACGTGACGGTGCTTCGATCGGTGTTTTCTGTGTTACAGCAAGCACTTTCTAGTTTGCTTGAGAAGTATCGGCAGAAGAAGGGTCCATCAAGCGATGGTATTGACGGTGACATTGCTGTGCTGAAAGAGCGAAAACAGCAGGCAGAGAAAAAACTCCATGATATCCAAACTTCCGAGCGTGAAGTGGTACAAGACGAGAAAAAACTTAGAACGGAAATCGATCGAGAAAAGGATTCCAGTCGAGACGCTGAAAAGGAAGTCTTTCGCATTATGGCGCGGCAAAATGAGCTCCATGGGATACTAAACGCACTCCGATTACGTTTCGAAGAGATGGAGCATCTCGAAGGAGATTTTAAGCGTGAGATTGCTGAGGGTGCCATTCTTGTGGGCCGGGAAATACTTGAATATCAAAATGTAAAAATCAAAAAGGAAAACGGAGAAGATGTAACAGTGGAGGAATTGGCTAAAGAGGAAAGAGTTGCCCAAGAAGACCGACGTCGCAAGGTTGAGAGACTTAAGATTCGTATTGAGGATGCCGGTGGTGGAAGCGGAGCGGAGGTGGTGAAGGAGTTTGAGGAAGCAACAGAGCGCGATCAATTCTTGGCGCGTGAGATTGCCGATTTGGAAAAGAGTGCTGAGACACTCCGACTACTTATCGTGGAACTTGAACAAAAACTTGATCAAGAATTTCGGGATGGTATCGAGAAAATAAATCGAGAGTTTCAAAATTATTTTTCGCTTATGTTCGGTGGAGGGACGGCACGGCTCGCGCTTACCAAGCCCGAGAAAAAAGTCCGAAAGGAAGTTGATGATCTCTTGCTCGATGGGGAAGCAATGGCAGCGGCGGCAAGTGAGAATACAGAGCAAGAAACAGGTATTGATATTGAAGTTAATTTGCCACGGAAGAAGATAAAGGCTCTCATGATGCTTTCGGGAGGTGAGCGAGCCTTGACCTCAATCGCACTTCTTTTCGCTATGTCGCAGGTGAAACCACCACCGTTCATCATTCTCGACGAGACCGATGCCGCGCTCGATGAGGCGAACTCAAAAAAGTACGGCGATATGGTTGAAAATCTCTCGAAGTATTCTCAGCTTATTCTTATCACTCATAACCGTGAGACGATGTCTCGCGCCGGTGTTATTTATGGCGTGACGATGGATAAGAGCGGGGTTTCAAAACTTCTCTCCATCGCGTTTGATGAAGCCGTGGCGGTAGCAAAATGATACAAATAAGTTGTGACTCTCATGGGAATGACAGAGACAACAAAAAACCGCATACTCATTTTGCAAAAGCAAATGGAGATGCGGTATTCATCGTTTAGGTAGTGTGCCTAGTCGGACACGACCATCGGGGAGGCGAATTCTTTTAAGTACACCGAGCTTCGCTTGTAAAGCTTGCAGACTGGGTGCCCCGCTCTTTCTATAGAGAGCCATGAGATGGTATCGAATCATTCTCCCTTGTATCGATAAAACCTTTTGCATCGCCTGTCGGTCGAAACCGCCGAGAACGAGCATAAACACTTGTCGTTGCCTTTTCGTAAGTTCTCGTACTACCCCTTTAAGGGAGGCGGGAACCGAGGGTTTTCGGCGAAAAACTTTCCGCTTAGACATAGTTCACTTGCGGTTCCGAGATTTCGCTAGAAGTAGCCTTTCGGAAGCTCGAGATCGAAAATGAACCAAGTCTTCCACTGACGTTGACGAGTTTTCCTCCTTCAGATCCTTCCGCCGGAATAATCGACTGTACGGTTCGAGGTGTGTAGTCATTAATGCAGTACCTTTGTTCCTGACCTAGCGGAACATGCGTTGCCATGTTGTCGATGGGAATAGTGATTGGGACAACTACGTCGTCCACAGCAATTTCGTTTTCAATAATGAGCATAGGTTTTCTGTCAGAAAATGTACCATGCGCCCCCTTCTTGTCAAACCAGTTTGTAGTCTAGTGTTTTACGCTCGATATCGGCGCCCACTACTTTGAATCGTATCTTACTCCCGAGTGTATACTTCTTCTTTGTTCGTTCACCCACAACCGCATAGTTTTGCTCATCGAGCACATAGTAGTCATCGGTAAGGTCGCGAAGCTTTACCATACCTTCAGAACGAGTTTCTTTGTCTTCGACGTAAATACCCCATTCAGTCACACCTGAAATCATGCCATCGAACTCTTGTCCAATTCGTTTTTCCATATACTCGACTTGCTTCAGTTTAATGGATTCACGCT
Organism: Candidatus Nomurabacteria bacterium; assembly: GCA_943354745.1. Classification (GTDB taxonomy): domain Bacteria; phylum Patescibacteriota; class Minisyncoccia; order Phycocordibacterales; family UBA10002; genus UBA10002. The sequence continues at coordinate 6,570 of CALRDB010000038.1, forward strand.
CTGCTTCGGAGGCAGAAATTTCTCGCTTTGTGGCATCCGATGCCATACGTTCAAGCTGCGCAAGCTTCTGGGGATCAACTTTATGGTTCTCGAGAATCGCGAAAAGTGAACGGTGTACTAACAAGTCAGGATATCTCCTGATAGGAGAAGTAAAGTGCGTGTAGTATTCAAAAGCCAAACCAAAATGTCCGATATTGGAAGTTGAGTAAATTGCTTTCGCCATACTTCTAATAGCGGCGGTTTTGATGAGGGTCTCAGACGCGTGTCCGTCTATTGCGCTAAAGAGCATTTGAAGGTCCTTACCCGTTACGCTTCCGTCATTTCGAATCGGAAGTTCATGTCCAAGCGCTCGCACGAAAATACGAAGCTGTTCGAGCTTCTCTTGATTAGGTTCGTCATGTGTCCGATAGATGAATGCCGCTTTCCCTCCTGATTTTTTCCATGCCTGATAGAAGTAGTGTGCGACTTCTCGGTTTGCAAGCAACATGAATTCTTCCACGAGTTTGTGGGTATCAAGTCGCTTCTTTTTGAAGACGCGGGTAGGGGATCCCTTTCCATCAAGTTCAAAACCTACTTCGTCCTGTTCGAAATCAATGGCGCCTTGTTTCGTTTTTTCGGCTCGCAGTTTCTTCGCAATCGCATTAAGTGTTTGTAGTTCCGTGCTAAGTTCACCGTTTGTGCCGATTGACTCCTGCGCTGATTCGTACGTAAATCTCTTCTGTGAATGAATCACCCCTTTGCCGAACCAACGGGTGTATACATGACCTTTGTCATCCATTTCAAAGAGGGCAGAGAAGGCAAGTCGATCCACGTCTGGGTTCAGTGAACAAAGATCATTTGAGAGTGCGTGGGGGAGCATCGGGATAGTTCGGTCTACGAGGTAGACAGACGTACCACGCTCACTTGCCTCTTTGTCGAGAGATGTACCCTCGCGGACGTAATGGGACACATCAGCAATGTGGATACCTATTTCGTAACGTCCGTTTTCCAACTTCTTAAACGAAAGGGCATCATCGAAATCTTTAGCAGAGGCTGGATCGATGGTAAAAAGAGTCGTCTCTCGGAAATCTCTTCGCTTCTTTATTTCATCGGCAGAAATAGGTGAACCGGTCTCAGTAATAAGCTTCTTCGCTTCCTCTGCTATTCTTTCCGCTTCGGCTTCAACCTCGCGCGGAAAGGTACTCTCAAATCCTCGCTCGAGCACGATGGATTCCATTTCCACCTCATGTTCGCCTTTTTTCCCGATAACTTTAATGATGTCGCCTGTAGGTTCCGTGCCCGTCTTCCATTCCTTTATTTCAACCAAGGCTTTGTAGCCTTTCTGCGCTTCTTTAGGTGGTCGAGGTATCACAATCGGTGCGTACATGCGGAAATCATCCGGCACCAGCATGAGCTTTGTTCCGCGTTCTTCTATGGTCCCAACGAATCGTACTTTGGCTCGAGTGATGATGCGAACTACACGGCCCGTTCGACGTCCACGCACCTTCCCTTGCAAAGTCTCAACTTCCACCTCGTCACGGTTAAGGGCCGTCCTGAGGTTCGGCGTTTCAATCATGACATCTTCGTCGCTCTTCATGTCTTCAATGAATCCAACTGCACGAGAATTCACACTTAGTACACCTGTAATAAATGCTAATCTACTGGGATGCCGTACGGTAGAGCCTTTTCCTTGTTTATTTTTCACGTGGCCACTATAACACAAAAAGATGAATTATGAAGGATGAAGCGTGAATGAGCCGAGCACGAAATTGACGAAGGAGTTCTATTCTGCTATTATCTCGCACATGTTAATGATTCGACTACAACGAGTGGCCCGCAAGCATATTCCGATTTTCCGGGTTGTTTTGACCGACTCCAAGAATTCAACTAAAAGCGGTAAATTCCACGAGGTACTTGGCTCCTTCAATCTCAAGACGGACGAGAAGAAGGTGGACGCTGAACGCGTTAAATACTGGATCTCGAAGGGCGCACAGCCGTCGGACACTCTCCACAATTACTTCGTACATGAGAAGATTATCGCGGGCAAGAAAATAAATGTACTTCCTAAGCGAACTCCCATCAAGAAGGAAGAGGTTCCTGTCAAAGCAGAAACCGCTCCAGTAGCCGAAGCTACTGCTCCTCAAGTAGCCACAGCATAATAGTGAAAACCGTCCCGACTTCCGTCGGGGCGGTTTTGATTTTTGCTATCGACCATGCTATCCTTTAGTGAGCAGTAAACCTGCAAGGTCGAGGTTTCTTTACGAAAGCTTAGTCAAAGAAAAAAGTATGGCACAGGAAAGTGATGTTGCGTTTCTCGAATATGTAGTGAAGGCGCTTGTCGATGTTCCGGATGATGTCAAAATTGTTCGCACTGTCGATGAAATGGGAGTCCTTCTGACTCTCTCTATCAGCCCCGTAGACATGGGTAAGGTTATCGGCCGCTCGGGCAATACCGCCAAGGCTATCCGGACGCTTCTCCGCGTCGTCGGTATGAAAAACAACGCCCGCGTCAACCTCAAAATCAACGAACCGGAAGGGGGAACCCGCCCGGAGCGTGCGACCAAGAGTGTCGACGAAGCGATGGAAGACCTCAAGATATAGTTTAAAGTTTAAAGTTTCAAGTTGAAAGTTTAAAGAAAACACAAAACCGCCGGAAGGCGGTTTTGTGTTGGACAAAAAACAATAAATGTGTTAATTTAATTTTTGAACAATCTTCAAAGGAGAACAGTATGAGCACCGAAACGGTCAATCACCTGACCCCTGAAGCAATTAAGGCTTTAAGTTCAAGAAACTTTAGAATGCGAGTTCTTGATCTGAAAAGTGCCATTGCCGCTGACAGGTCAAGTGTACCAGTTGAAGCTCTGAAGCGAGAACTTTTAAGTATGCGGAAGCATCGTAAAAGACGGTAAACTAACCTGAATCGCTTCATTTGAGTCACCAACCGTTACATTCTGTAACCGTTGCGTTTTTTCTTCCTACTAGCTACTAACTACTCACTTGTGCCCATGACTTTTCACATCATAACCCTATTTCCGCACGCGTTTGACTCCTACCTCGGGGAGTCCATTTTGAAGCGTGCCATTGAGGATAAAAAGATACAGGTGAAGTTTTATAATCCACGGGATTTCACCGAGGATAAGCACAAACGCATTGA
>CALRDB010000039.1 GCA_943354745.1 Candidatus Nomurabacteria bacterium
GAGGACGCGGTGAACGCGACTAAGGCCGCTATCGCGGAAGGTATCGTCTCCGGAGGAGGCGTTGCGCTCATCAAAGCGGCACAGAAGGCCAAGCATTGGATTGAGACTGAAAAAAATAAAGCGAAGAATGAGACGACGAAGGAGTTTGAGGTCGGATTCAATATTGTTATCAAAGCGCTTGAAGCTCCGCTCCGCCAGATCGCGGTGAATGCCGGCAAGGATGACGGATCGGTGATTGTGGAGGAAGTCAAGAAAGGGAAGGGTAACTTCGGATACGACGCACTCAAAGATGAGATGGTAGCGGATATGGTGCTTGCGGGTATCGTTGATCCGGTCAAGGTGACACGTCTCGGTGTCCTAAACGCCGCGTCAGCCGCCGCGATTCTCCTCACGACTGAAGTCGCTGTCGCCGAAGAGCCGAAGGAAGAGAAGGAAGCTGCGGGAATGCCGGGTGGCATGGGCGGAGGGATGGGATACTAAGAAGAATATAGAATATAGAATATAGAAAAAAACCGCCCCGATGTTCAATCGGGGCGGTTTAGCATTTATTATGTAAGGTGTATACTTATTCTATGAACCTGCGAATCTCAGCACTTGCACTATTTTGGGGTGGTGTCCTTATGTTCGGCATGATTATTCTTTTGGTAGGTCTCGCAGAGACAGTGAATAACTCCGTTTTCGATGAGCTTTTTGCCGTTCTGGTTGCTTCAGGGATATTGTCGTTACTCGCAAGTTTCGTCCAGGCGTGGAGGTCAAGAGACAATCGTATTCTCCTTTCGCTCGCGATTCTCGCTCTCTTTGTTGGTGTTGGTATCGTCATCATCGGGTCTACCGTAAGCGGGGAAGGAGCCATTCCTCTCTTTCTTATCGGTGTCCCCGTTTCCATTTTTTCCTTTCTTTTCTTTTTAATTCTTTATTTCGTGTCGCGAAGGCGAGTGATCCGAAGCATGTCATCTGGAGCAATTACTGCTCTGGCCGAATCTCCCGATGCGTCTCCTCCCACACCTTCTACAGATGCTGTGCAGGTTCCAACAGTCCCCGTGGGAATAGGCCTTGGAGTCAAAGTCTTGATCACTATTCTTGTTTCGGGACTTATCGCGCTGGTACTCGCTTTTCTGTTCCATGAATTTCCCTTTGTCGAAGGATACAGTAATTTGTTCCTATTTCAACTTACTCCACTTTTTTCCTTGATGGTTGTCGCATTTCATTTTTTAAAACAACCTACAACCTCTTTGGTTCGCAGCATATTCGCGCTCTGTCTGGTATTTCTCTTCGCTTTCGCGGGCTATCTGTTCTATGCATTTCATCTGCGCCTGCAGGAATTTAATCAGGGAGTACCCTACTTTCCGCAACTACCAGTGGTGATGCTTCCGCAAGGAGATGCAGCCGAGCAGAAATCGTTTCCCTCCGATGGAACTTTGCTCGATGGACGTGACGGATGGAACACATACCATAACGAGGAGCGTGGGTTCGAATTTCGCTATCCCCCGACGCTTTTTGTCGCCAGGAACCCATACGGAGATGGAGAAACAAGGGGATGGTTTATAACGCAGGAGGATGCCGTCCCTATAATTTCGTTCGAAAATGCCTGCGGTACCGCGAAAGATTATATGAGCATCTACACATATAAAGATTTTACAGCAGTCGGTATGCAGTACCGGACAAGCGACGAATACATGAGAGTGCTTGAAGAAAATTACGCATCGCACGGGGGAAGAAAAGTATATGATGCAGTATCGGGGAATCAAAGGATTGTCAGGTTTGAAGCTGACCGCGTATACGGTTCACATTTCCTGCTTTTCAAAGATAAGCAACTCCTTGATGTGTCTTATCAAAAATGTGCCGGTGGAGTTATTCCATTTGACGCCATTACGTCTACCGTTAAATTCACGAAATGACTAAACCAATAACAAGGAATCAGAATGTTGTTGCGCGGGTGGAAATTATGATAAATGCAGTTTATGAAAAAAGCCTCATCCAAACCGACCTTAAGCAAAAGGTTGACCTCACTAAATTCGCTACACTTGAACGTCGGGTGGTGCGCCTTGAATCAAAAGTCAGATAATTCACCCATACCCGCCACAAGTCGAAAAGATTGCGGCGGATTCGCTCCCGCTGTATCCTTATGGCTATGAATAAAAACACCGGCTTCGGGCCGATCGCTATTGTTATCGCCTTAGCCGTTATCCTCGGCGGCGGATACATGTTGATGAGTCAAAAGTCCAAAGTTGAACCCGCCCGAACGACTGAAGCCGTCGTTCAGTCGGGCGGGAGTGTAAAGGAAGAAACAAACTCAGAAATGAGTGGCTGGAAAACGCATAGCGACGGAGCTACAGAGTATCCTGCTGATTGGACTGTGCAGGAAAATATTAGTTATGCCGTGGACGGGAAGAGTGTGGCGTATAAAGGACGTATGCTTGTGCCTCCCGAAGCAAAGACGTCGCTATCGGAAGACCGGATCTTCATTGGTGCGCCGAGAGTGTCCGTATGTAGTGATGTTCCTGATGCCACAAAATGCACAGGCGGGGGGAAAGGCTCATCTCTTATGGTTACATTTACAAACAGCAAAAACCCGTACGTACTTCAGATGTTTGACGCAATAATTCAGCGTTGGGAAAAGGGGAGTACCGACTGGAAAACCTATCGAAACGACAAATATGGATTTGAGCTACGTTTCCCCCAACACCTCGAAACTCATGAACTCGAGAGCAAATCCGTTAATCCCAACATCGTATATGTAACAAATCCTACGCAAGGCCTTTTTGACGGAGACCAACCTGCCGATCGGTTGTTGATAAAGATAAATCCGAATACACAGTGTGAACCTCAACAATGGAAGCAAGGATTTGGGTTAGTCAACTGGAAGACCGCTTGCATTGCAGCAGATCCACATTATTTTTTACTTATGAGTGCCCTTAGCACAAGCTCACAGAGTACTTTTGACCAAGTTGTCTCCACCTTCATGTTTACGAACTAACATAAGTAACAAACAAAATCTCGGGACGGATTTGGCGCTATAAGTCATACACAAATGGATTCACGAACACTCTACACCCTTGCCGGTATTTGTGCGGGAGGCATCATCATTTCCGCGTCGCTCGCGAAGTTTCTTAACTGGGAAGGCGGATATGCGCTCGTCACCATTTTCCTGCTTGGACTTATGTTGTTTGGTATGTGGGGTGGCGCAAAGTACAAAAATGCTAAGCATCCAGAACTGGCGGCATCTGTGCAAAGTGCATCGCAGTATGACAAGCGTTTATTTGTAGCTATCTTAATTATCTTGGTTCTCATGTATATTTCTCTGCAAATGTATCCTACACGTGGTCTTTTTAGGGTACTTAGTGTAGGGTTGCTTATAGTTTTGTCTGTCGGCTGGTTTAAAACCGGAAATGTGTTGCTTCGGACTCGCAAGGCAATCATGGTTCAGGCTAAAACCGACCCTGCTTCGGCAAAGAAAAATAAAATGCTGGTCATGTCGGCCGTAATCGGCGGTCTCTTATTTTGGTATCTCGTCGGCGGAGGCATGGAATATATCGCGGGGCTTAACTAGTATGTAGTTGTTGTCATCAAAGAACTCTACCAATTTTTACGAAATAAGCATGAACAAAAACACCGGCCTCGGGCCGATTTCCATAGTCATTGCTTTAGCCGTTATCCTCGGCGGCGGATACATGTTGATGAGTCAAAAGTCCAAAGTTGAACCCGCCCGAACGACTGAAGCCGTCGTTCAGTCGGGCGGGAGTGTAAAGGAAGAGATAGGGAATGATGCTATCGCTGATCAAGTATCGGGTGACACCACGGTGCCGGCTCCGGTGCCCGAAGAGGTTTCCGTGTCTTCTGAAAATAAGGCTGATGCTTCCATCCAAGAGTCGGTAGCTGTTGTAACCGAGCCGGTCAAGACAAAGCAGGCTGACAGCACCAAGAAAGCCCCGATTGATACAACGAACTGGAAAACATACAAAACAAATTCAGGCTTCTCATTTTCCTATCCGCCTCAGTTTACGCCGCTGCCCCTTGGCGAACGTATCGTCGCCTCGCTCACGAGTCCCTCATGCGATTTTGTCATTTCGCTCGATAGTCATGATGCCGCGAGCGCTTCGCGTGCGACGGAAAACGAAGACTGGTATGTCTCCGCCGTGGACCAAACAGTCACTATCGGTGCAAACCCTCATACTGCCACACTTGTGTATGACGGGCAGGCGCGCCTGCGCCTCGTTCGGGTGGATGGTTATTTCCCCGGCATGATGATGGTGATGGGGACCCCGAAAGAAAGCGGCCTTTCCGAGACCTGTGTGCGAGAGCTTTACGCGATGTTCAAAACATTCATCCCGTAAGTTTTCCAGTCAAAAATATGCTATAATTGTCCGGTCGAATCTCTTCTTTCCTAGAAGCTAACACCTATAAGCTAAAAGCTATTCTTATGTCTCCAATTCTCATCATCATAGGTATTGTCGTCCTTCTTATTCTGTGGGTGATTTTCGCCTACAACCGCTTCATCTCGCTCGTCAATCGCGCCAAGGAGGCGTGGTCGGATATTGATGTTCAACTGAAGCGTCGCTACGACCTCATTCCGAACCTCGTGAGTACGGTCAAAGGCTATGCCGCGCACGAGAATAGCGCGTTTGAAAAGGTAACGACAGCGAGAGCCGCCGCAATGGGCGCGGGGAACTTGGCGGATAAATCACAGGCGGAGCTCGGCCTTACCGGCGCGCTCAAATCCATCTTCGCGATTGCCGAAGCATATCCGGATCTGAAGGCAAATACGAACTTCCTCCAGCTTCAGCAGGAACTTGGAGATACCGAAGACAAGATCCAAGCGTCCCGCCGGTTTTACAACACCAACGTTCGCGACCTCAATATCGCCGTAGACATGTTCCCCAACAACCTCATCGCCGGATTCTTCAAATTCGAAAAACTTGAATTCTTCGAGCTTGAAGCAGGAGAGGAGGCGGCCAAGCAGCCTATAGAAGTAAAGTTCTAGGATTCGTGTATGCATAAAAATGTAATCAAGCTCATTATGCTTGTTGTGTTGGTTTTTGTCGGATATCTCCTTTTTTCCCGAGTACCGGAATCAGCAAAAGAGATATCGTCTCCCGATAAGGAAAACGTTGTTGTCATCTACTCGGTGGAAGGAAAAGGAGGAGTATCCTACGAAGTGCGAGTGAACGATATTCCCATTGCGGAGGATATCTCTTCCCGCGGAGATCTTAGACCTTTCCTCTACGCTGGAAAGAATACGCTTTCAGTGTATGTCGATAAAGGTGGAGAGGACGATGCTACTCTCGACGTCGTTATTGCGGAAAGAGTTGCTATAGATGACGCCTATACGCAATTTACTGCACAACCTCAGGATAAGGTCCTTGTTTCTTACACATGGCGCAAGGCCAAAGATACGTTGCCGGTAACATATTCAGCAGAGTTTTATCCCAGCATCGGGAAGACGCAATTTCTTTCTGATGAGGGAAAGAAGGTAGAGCTTACTTCCGTAGTGAAGATGGAAGTTCTCAAGGAAGCAACCGATATTCAGCACGCGTTCTTAACGAAGGACGTCGACACTGTTCAAAAAAAGATGAAACCTATGTTCTTGGAGCTCGCCACCGTCTTTAACGTCTCGTACAGCTCGCCCGAGGCAAATCTGGAGGAAGTTGCTCAAGAAATTCGTGAAGGTAAACTTGATTTTGCTCCCGTTTCAACCGACCCCACCGACTTTGACTATCAGTTATACGGTAACGGGAAAATAGTTCACATACGCAAAAAGACCGGTGACGCCTTTCTCCAAACGTCTACCGTCGATGGCCAGAACAGAGGTTATGAGCTTTATTTTTCAAATATAAAAGGTGAATGGGTGTGGGTACGTTAGTATAGAAACTATGGCAAGTCTGTATACACATCAACATTCAAACGTCGCAAAAACATGGCTCCTCATGTCCGTGTTTTTCGTGATTATTATTTTTCTTGGGTGGTTCCTCTCGCGGTATTATGGCAACCCCGCCATTCTCTACGGATTTTTTATTTTTAGTGTGGTCATGAACATCGCGAGCTACTGGTGGTCAGACAAAATTGTGCTCAAAATGAGCGGGGCGAAACCGGCAAGTAGGGAAGAATTTTTTGACCTCTATACGGTCACCGAAAATCTTTCCATTACCGCGGGGCTGCCGATGCCAAAGCTCTATGTCATCCATGATCCTGCACCAAACGCGTTCGCGACGGGAAGGAATAAAGAACACGGTGTTGTGTGTGCGACAACAGGACTTCTGCAGATATTAGACCGAAAAGAGCTTGAAGGTGTCATCGCGCACGAGCTTTCACATATTGGAAATCGCGATATTCTCATTTCCACCGTTGTTGTGGTACTTGTCGGGTTCATCACGCTTCTTGCCGATTTCTTCACCCGCTCTATGTTTTTCGGAGGAGGGGACAGAGATAACCGCCCTGACGGTAGGATCGGAGCCATCCTTATGATTATCGGCGTTGTGCTGACCATTCTGTCGCCTATTATCGCCACACTGATGCAACTCGCTATCTCGCGCAAGCGCGAGTTTCTCGCCGATGCATCCGGCGCGCTTCTTACTCGTTACCCCGAGGGTCTCGCGAGTGCGCTCCAAAAAATATCACAGTATTCCCGTCCGATGGCGAAAGCGAATCACGCCACCGCGCATCTCTTTATCGCCAATCCGTTCGGAAAGAAAGCAAACGGCGGCGTCAGTTTTTTCACAAAAATCTTTTCTACACATCCTCCGGTGGAGGAACGTATCAAAGCTCTCCTCGGCCGGTAGTTTTTAATTCTCCTAGTCTACGACTACAGGCTTTTCCTAAAGGGAGCACTGCCGTCTTCGGCAGGAGGGATTTTCTTTCTTTACTGGTGTTGTTTTTTCGCACCACTTTTTGTCTAATTTGCCAGATTGACACTTGCCTGCACCCTTGTAGAATCGCTCAAGCGTTCTTTGGAAAACCTGCCGTTTTTCGATGCGAACGCCAACTTAGAAATGAAAAGGTAAAAAAATGAAATTGATTCCGACGATTAACAAGCAATGGCTATTGGCTTGTTTAATTCTACTTACCATTGGCATGGTCGCACTTGCATGGCATTCAGGCTACGATCGCGGCTATACGCAAGAGACATTCAGGGATGTGATCCTAAATCCAGGTGAATCGCTGGCGACGGTAGTTTTTACGAACGCTGCACCGGTCCCCATGCCACTGATCGCAAGTAGAGCAAAAACAGTGTATCTATTTGCGATATCTCCGGACTTCATCATCTCTCTAACGGCTTGTCTGTTAGGTGTGACTCTAGTTTTCTTAATCCTGTGGGCACTTGTCGTAGCGAAAAAGGGAAATGTCACAGAGAAAAAGGAACCGCCTGGCAAGGGTGGCGGAGATTCACACCACTAAGCTCTCCCTATTGATACTATCAAGCAACGGTTCAAAACCGTTGCTTTTTTTGTATAAAAAAACTGCCCCTCGATGTAATCGAGCGGGCAGTTGAGGGTTGGGAAAAAGAGGTTAGTTTCCCTTTCCGATACCCACCATGAATGCTGTCTCTGCAGCCTTTCCGAGGACTTTGTTGCCCTGGGGGGTGAATACGATGAAGGCCATGAGGGCCAGTAAGAGGATTCCAGTTGTTTTTTTCATATTTTTTGTACTGCGCCGGTTAGTTGTTGATGTTAGTGTTTTGGCGCAGGTTTCAAGCTCTAAAAAAGGGCCTAAAACCTGCGTCAAACAACAACATAAACCTGTGCTCTTGCATAGGTCTATCATATAGCGACACGAAAGTCAACCACACGCAATAGTGACATGTGGATAACTTTGTTGCATTCAAGGATCCACTTTCTGTGCTAAGATGGACGGGTATATGGAAGAAACTCCGAAGTTTTCGTCAGGTCCAGAGGCTTTTCAATGGAAACGCCTCAAACGCCTTAACCTTGAGGGGTCGCGACTCCAGTATCTTACCGCGGTCACCATTTTTGATCGGTTTTTTTCCGTAACGTTACTGCCGTTTTTGCCCAAATGGGTCTCTCCGAACCGGATTACCATATTCCGATTCATTTCGATTCCGATTATTCTCGCGTTGCTTATATTCGGGTATAACCTTGCCGGTACGATACTCTTCGTGCTTGCCGCCCTCTCCGATGCACTCGATGGTGCACTTGCGCGCACGAAGCATCGCATTACCAAATGGGGTATCGTGGCCGACCCTATCGCGGACAAGCTCCTTATAGGATCGGTGTCGCTCCTTGTGGTATGGCGAGAGCTTGGTTGGCTACTTGTTGTGGCGTTAGTCTCAATTGAGCTCGTGCTCGCCGGTTCCGCATACTTTCGCTATAGCGGTAAGCTGATGCCTGCCAAGACGGTAGGTAAGATGAAAATGATTCTCCAATGCGTCGGCGTCAGCTTCGTTCTGCTCTACGGCATCGTTCCCAATCCCTCCTTTCTTCTTACGGGGCAGTACATTCTGTACCTCGCGGTCGTCTTCGGTCTCGCGTCTCTCTTTGTCTATCGGTCTATATAAGTTGAAAGTTTCAAGTTTAAAGTAGAGCGGACTGGAGGGTTCGCATCGCGCCTCTTCGGCGCATCCGCCGAAGAGGCGGAAGTGGTAATATATCGTGATGTATTACTTTTACGTTTTGCGCTTTAAGTCAAATGGGAAGCTGTATTACGGGTATACCGATAATCTAAAAAGAAGAATTCGAGAACTATAGAAGCGGAGGTTCAGATTTTACTTCCAAGAACGGTCAATTTGATTTAATTTTCTACGAAGCGTATCTTGATAAGGTTGATGCACAGGAAGCTGAGAGATATTTCAAGACTGGACACGGCAGAGAGGTGTTGAAAAGTAAGTTAAAGAATTATTTAGGAGGGTTCGCATAGTGGTCTAGTGCGCACGCTTGGAAAGCGTGTGTGGGGTAAAACCCACCAAGAGTTCAAATCTCTTACCCTCCGCCAAAATTCGGAATTCAAATTTCCGCAAAAAATATGGTCGGCGCGAAGCGCCGTCTGTTCTGCATTCCCCCCAAAAAACTCTGATTCAGAAAGGATTTTCCACGCTCCGCGTGGCTCAAAAAGTACGGTTCGTTCTTTCATTTGAAAGTTCGAACCGACTTTTTTGAACAAATGA
>CALRDB010000040.1 GCA_943354745.1 Candidatus Nomurabacteria bacterium
GAAAGAAATTCCTTTATATCTATTTTTCCGATAAAACAAAGTCCCTGACTGTCTTTCTTTTCTGCCGTTATCAATCCGAATTGCTTCGCAAGTTTTCGAACTTCCGGTTTCTTCATTCCGCCTACCGGAAACAAAATATGCGGAAGCTGTTCTTTGCGTATCTGCCATAAAAAATAGGACTGATCCTTATTTTCATCGAGACTCTGCCGTAGTTCGTATGTTTTCCTACTTTTAACTTTAAACTTTAAACTTTCAACTATTCGCGCGTAGTGTCCTGTAGCAATAAAGTCCGCACCATTCTTTATCGCCCACTTGTAAAACCCGCCAAACTTTATGTAACGGTTACACATCACATCGGGGTTTGGTGTCTTGCCCTCTTTATATTCGCGTATCATGTAGTCTACGACCTCCCTCTTGTACTCCTTTTCAAGGTCCAGTTCCATGAAGGGAATACTAAGTTTTGCGCAGACCCGCATCGCGTCGAGACGGTCATCTTTCCAAGTACATTCAAAAAAGTCGGGCTGCCAGACCCGTATGAAAACGCCAGTAACGTCGTACCCAGCGTTTTTGAGTAACGCGGCTGAAACAGAGCTGTCTACTCCACCGGAAAGCCCGACAAATACTCTTTGTTTAACCCTTTGAACCTTCATTCCCGCCATGCTATCAATTTGTATAGCCAAGCACAATAATCTATGAAAAGAAGCGAAATAGCTTTCGCGTCTACTGCAGGCCACTATTGAAGCTCGTTGCAGAAAAACGATGTGTATTCTAGAGCTCCTCTTTACTTACTTTCCCAAAAACTTCGCGCGGTTAACGAGGTGCTCAGCATGTGAGACTGCGTAACGCATCGTACCCCCATTGTCCGTTAAGTAATATAAGTAGTTTGTTTTCGTTGGACTAAGTGTAGCCTCAATTGCACCTAAACTTGGGTTACTTATCGGACCCGGCGGAAGCCCCGCGTAACGATAGGTGTTGTAAGGGGAATTAAATTTCAAGTCCTCGGTTGTTACCTCATACGTATTTTTACCAAGAATGTATGGGAATACAGCGTCTACCTGAAGTGGCATGCCGATTTCGAGTCGATGCCAAAGGATTCCCGAAATATATTTTCGTGTTTCTAGTGTTCGCGCTTCTCCCTCGACGAGCGAGGCCATGGTTATGATATCTTTCAACGGTTTTCCAAAACTCGCGAGTTTTTCAGCTAGCGGCAAAAGGCGCCTGGTAAAATTTTTCTGCATTTTATCGATAACAACTTCTTCCGTTGCGTTAGGGAGAAGTGTATAGGTGTCAGGGAAAAGATACCCTTCCTCTGCCTTTGCCAATTGTAAAAAAAGGCTGGAATCAAAGCGGACAAGTGCTTTTGAGAAAATAGCCGCTATTTCCCTGTTGCTTAGCCCTTCGGGCACGGTGACACGAACGGGTGTTAAGTTTTGAAAACCTCCCGTCAGACGTCTCGAAAGTTCAAGTACTGAAAGAGGTTTTTCAAAGTAGTACTCTCCTGCCTTAAGTCCTTTCTCACCTCGGAGAGCGATGGTTACCGCCTTAAATAAGAATGCAGACCTGATAGCATTCTGCTCTCTTAGAAGCGTAGTGGTCTCGCTAAGCGTTGTTCCTTCCTTAATGGTAATAGATGCATTTTGTGGAAACGCTGAAGGAGCTTGCCACCAGGAAAAATACAACGCACTCGATGCGATTACAAGTATGCAAAACACACACAGAATAAGTCTAAACCACAACTTTGGCTTTCGAGTGGGAGCAGAAGTAGAACTTTTAGTCGAAGAGAGTAGCGAGTCAAGAGCCTCATCAACATTGTTTCGTTGCGTTGGGTCAAGCATGAAAAGTGAACACTATATCGGTAAGTTTGCAGGAGGTTCCACTTTTTTAGAGGGAATACGACCGAATGTGGGCGTCGTCACAACCTGACCTGGAATATGATACATGGTAGCAAGCTCTTCCGCGGTTAGCACATAGGGTTTAGATTGCCAGTTTCTATAAGGGGGATAGAAAAATGAACGCCTGCGGAACGCATCAATAAATAGTTTAGCGTAGATCGGTATATACAGGTTCATCGCCCAATTTTTCAAACCAAAAAAGAACAGAAAATCCTTTGTTTGGTCACTAATATCGGTATACCAGCCAAGCTTGAATCCATTAAGAAGATTCGAATTAAATGGCTTTCGAAATGTTCCAAGAAGTCCAGACACGCTCGATGAACGCAGATGGTACACCTCCTTCTCCGCAAAGTAACAGAGTCTAATCGTAGTTAAGAATGAGCGTTTTTCTAAACTTCGCTCAATAGCCTCAATTTGTTTCTTCTCACCATCGGTAAGTGTTGGTACGATCGGAAACCCAGTTGCCGTCTGCGAGCGTGAACTTTTCGTATGCGGGTCACGCTTCATAATTTTATTTATCTGTTCGTGGCCTTCGTGTACCCAATCCTTGTCGGCATAGAGTTGGCCTTCTTTAATGCCACGAATCTTATATGCCTGTGACAATATTTGGATCCACACTTCCTCTCCTTTTTTCATTGAGCCCAGATACTCAAGTAACGTCGACATGGGGTCAACTTTAAACTCCTCCTCGGTTTCTTTGTCGAGCCCATAGTCGATATAGGTCAGAATAGGAAATACGTCGGGTTTTTGAAGAATGAAATATGTTCCCCACATAAAATTGTGTGGGGGGTGATACACTTTTTTCTTTGCGTAGTCCTCTGCCTCAACTACTTCAACAGTTGGATATTGGGCATATATTTGTGCTTCAAATGAATTTCGGTATTTTGCAAACATCCACACGTAAAAATGTATCTCTCCCCCGATTGATGCGATTTCGTAGGAAAACCAAGGGCGAATCTTCCCATCCCAATACGTTTCGTTGTATTCAACGGATCCGGTTTCAAACATAGCCGTGAAGAAAAGCTCCATCGCTTTGGGAGTTTTGGTAATTAACTTTGGAATTCGAATCTCAAGAAGTATTTCTCCGGCCTTTCGGATGTAGTCAAGACGAATGTACTTCAACCACAACTCTATAAATGCTTTGAATGTAAAAATTGGGAGCCAAAGCGGATACCAGGTGTACACGAAATCCCATGCTTCTTTCCATACAGGACTGATGGGAAGCACAATCCCCTTTGAATGGGCGTACCAGCCAATGACAACAGTCGAAATGACTGAGCCCCAGATTCCGTACCATGCTCCTACACCGTGCCCATGTGGAGGAAGAAGTATTTCGTGGGCCATCTCCCCAGCGATTTCCACGAGTTCTAGCACGTAATGCTTAAGTCGATGTGCAAGTGTGTGCTTGTGAGCCATAAAGAACACAGAACTGACTCGTAACAAGAACGCGGAACTCGACGGAACTGTTCCGTGACTTTTCCGTGCTGGCTTTGTTCCGTGTCCGTTCAGTGTCTTCTAAGTATACCAACAGAAATAAGATATGAAAACAAAAAACTACGTAACTCTCTACGCCCCAGGAAGTAGGCATATTTCTCGCCAGGGTTCCGTGTCCGGTTTTGTCATTCCCGCGGAGGGCCGCCGATTCCAAAACGGCTATGGCGGGTAGACGGGAATCCAGAAAAGTCTTATGAGGCACTGGATTCTTTTTTCAAGGGAATGACAGGTGTAGACAGTTAAAAAACTCCCGTCAGGGAGTTTTTTGTTACTTACGCTACTATTGAATATCGAGCTTCTCTGTCTTTTTTGAAAAATTTAGGATTTTGGAGGTTCACCAAAATGGTATTTTCCTTGACGTATCGTTCTTTAAGTACTTTGCTCACGATCTCCTCTTTTGTAAGTGGTCCACTTTTATCAAGAATCTTTCGGATTACATCCTTTACAACACCGCTCATGTATCCCCATTCGGCCAGCGCGTAGAGTCCTCTACCGACAAGAATAAAGCGAGAATCTTTAATGAGCTCGTTATGAGTGGTAGCAACGTGTGCCTTACGTCCAAAAAGCTTTTCTATAGATTTAGCGACTTCACGAAAATGAATCGGTGATCCATGCTTACGGAGCACAAGAAAAGCGTAGTCGCGCATTCCCTTTGCTCGGACATTTGGCGATGTCTGAAGTCCCCATTCGCCAAGCGGATTCTTTGAAATTACTTTAGAAAGGTTGAGATAGCGGCGAACCACACTTTCATGCTTCAAGTGTTCAGCCATGTCTTCAACTTGTGTAAGGAATTGAGCGATAATATCGAGTTCTGATACAAGGTCGTTATCGGTTAAATTTTTGTAAAGCTTACGAAGTGCATCATGTACTTTAGTGGCGAGCGTTTCGTCAATGTACCAGCGGTGTTTAAAATGTTCATCTTCCTTCTCCTTCTTGAAAGCCTCTCCTACGACAAGCAAAAAATGGATGCTGTTCTGGGTGTTCTTCTCTGGAGAAAAGTATACAAGGAGCTCATCCTCGGAAATGATACCTCCAAGGTTGTTGATCAGCTGCTCAAGTTCGGTAAAGACCGGTTTCTCTTTTTGATATCCCTGCGACTTTCGGATACTCATTAGTGCGTAATTCTCAATCTGACGAACTCGCTCACGAGTCACTCCGTACTTTTTACCAATCGATTCAAGTGTCATCTTCTTGGCAGACTCGCCAAGGCCATAACGACTTACAATGACATCGCATGCTCGTTCCGGCAGTGCCGTAAGAAGACGCTTAACAACCTGTTTAGGTTTAAAGGTAAGGGTGTTTGGCTGTGTTGTAATTGTTTTAGTCATATGTCGTGCATTCCTGTCGACGAGGAAAGCTTTATATAAGGAAGTAAGGTATTAGAACACTATTTTTAACATATTCACAATTCCTGTCAAGTATTCGTAAACTGCAACATTCTGGCCGTACTTTCCTTATAAGTTCTCGGTTCTCGTTAGGAGAATGTAGTAACCCGTCCACATTACAACACAACTATGTTGACAAGGCGATCAGGAACGACGATGACTTTAGATACCGAGACCCCCTCCAGCCATTTTTTCACTTCGGGTAATGAGAGAGCTCTCTTCTGCAACTCTTCCTGTAATCCCCCTCTCTCAGTAGTAAAGCTACCTCTGATTTTTCCGTTTACTTGCACGACAATCGTTACAGGAGCGCTCACTGCAATTTTTTCATCGTAGGCGGGCCACAGCTCGAGATGTATGCTCTTCTTGTAGCCTAGGTGATTCCAGAGCTCTTCAGAGAGATGTGGCGCAAAGGGAGAGACAAGCTTAATGAGTATCTTGAATGTCTCGAGTGGTACCCCTTCATTTTTTTCGAGCGCATTAAGGAGAATCATAAGTGCGCTGATGGCGGTGTTAAATCGGAATTCGTCGATATCTGTTCCAACTTTTTTAATAGTCTGATGCAAGAGAGATTTAAGTTGTAAGTTGTCAGAGGTAAGTTCCGCGCCGGAGTTCTTTGTCTTACTTTCAACTTTCAACTTTAATCTGAAAACTCTTTCGAGAAATCGCCGCGATCCGACAAGGCTGTCGGAATTCCACGCAATCGCTTGATTGAACGGACCCATAAACATTTCGTACACACGAAGCGAATCGGCGCCGAATTGCTTCACAATATCGTCGGGGTTAACGACATTGCCGAATCGCTTACTCATCTTGCGTCCGTCGGAAGCGAGAATAAGTCCGACGTTTTGAAGGCGTTGAAATGGCTCCTCTGTACTGACTGCACCGATATCGAAGAGGAATTTATGCCAAAATCGCGCATAAATAAGATGCCTTGTGGCATGTTCAGCTCCTCCGACGTACATATCCACGGGCTGCCAATATTTTTCCGCTCTTTGTGAGGTAAACCGCTTTCGGTTTTTGGGGTCGGTATAGCGAAGATAGTACCAACACGAACCCGCCCACTGCGGCATGGTGTTGGTCTCTCGCTTCGCGGGACCCTTACACTTTGGACACTTGGTATTGACGAAGCTTGGGATACTTGCAAGTGGTGACTCCCCTGTGCCCGCGGGCGCGTATGATTTTACGTTCGGGAGTTTTACCGGCAGGTCCTTTTCGGGGACAGGAACAACTCCACATTTTGGACAGTGGATAAGCGGAATCGGTTCGCCCCAGTAGCGTTGGCGGGAGAAGACCCAGTCACGAAGTCTGTAGTTCACAACGCGCTCCCCCCAACCTTTCGAGACGAGATGCTCGATGATATCTTCGCGGACCTCGTCCCAGCGTCGCCCTTTAAATTCGGCGGGTTCCGTGAGAACACCATTTGGTTCCCTATAACAGACGTCCAGGTTCCTAACCTTCTCCGCGCGCGCGGGGTCAGCTGGAAAGAGTACCGGATGAAGCGGAATGCCGTACTTCTTCGCAAAGGCGAAGTCGCGGTCATCATGCGCACTGCAGCTTACGATACCGGTTCCGTAGTCAACGAGGGCGTAGGAGGCGACCCAAATCGGAAGCTCGCGGTTTGCCGCCGGATATTCAAGGTAGCGGCCGGTAAAAATACCTTCCATCTCATTCACATGATTAAACCCCTCCTTGGCCTTCTTTCGCTTAATGTGCTCGACGAATTCAAGTACCTCTTTTTCGTTCGGTGTTCCCCTTACCAACTCCTTAACGAGCGGATGTTCAGGAGCAATGATGATGAACGTTTGTGCCGTGTATGTCTGCGGAACCGAGTTATACATCGCCAGGCTAAGGTCCATCCCCTTGACTCTGAATTTGAGATTCACACCTTCCGAACGCCCAATCCAATTTCGCTGTGATTCCTTGATATATTCAGGCCAGTTAAGGGTATCGAGACCTGAGAGAAGCCTGTCGGCGTATTTTGTTATGCGAAGCACCCATTGCGGAATGGGACGTTTCTCGACAACGGAGCCACACCGCTCGCACTTTCCATCCTCCAAGTCCTCGTTAGCAAGACCCGTCTGACACGAAGGACACCAGTTAATTGGCTCGTGTGACTGGAACGCGAGGCCCGCTTTGTACATCTGGAGGAAAATCCACTGCGTCCACTTGTAGTAGCCGGGGTCGGTGGTGTTCACCTCGCGACTCCAGTCGTAATTAAAACCGATTTTTTGAAGTTGGGATTTAAAACGTTTGATATTCTTTTTTACCGCGACCGCAGGATGAATCTTATTCTTTATCGCATAGTTCTCTGCGGGAAGTCCAAATGCGTCCCAGCCCATAGGGTGCAAAATGTTGTAACCCTGCATTTTTTTGAGGCGAGAGTAGACGTCCGTTGCGATGTAGCCTTTTGGGTGGCCGACATGAAGTCCATCTCCTGACGGATACGGGAACATATCCAAGACATAGGATTTCTTTCCGTTACCCTGTTTGGTCTTATACAGATCGGTGGATTCCCAGACCTTCTGCCATTTCTTTTCAATTTTGTTGTGGTCGTAATGATTCATGGGTGGCTTGCCCCGTTAGAAGTAGTTCGCCAAAGGCGAACGTTAGTTCTAACGGGGTCATACGATTGCATGGACATTACTATACAATCTTTTACATTTTTCTCAACCAACAGAAACCGCGGACAAGTTCAGTCGTCCACGGTTTTCAACTTAGAGCCTATCAACTAAAAACTTTAAACTTCTTTCGGCCTCACCGGATACAATTCCGTATCAATAGTCCGCTCAAAACATGAACGTCCTTGCCCATGTGTCCAATCCTGACTGCCGAATTCGTTGATAAGGAATACGGGATTCGGAATAGGGGGAGGAGTCCCTCTGACTCCGGTTGATGACGGAAGGGCGAAGTTGGCGCAGAGGGTGAACGTGAGCTTTCCGTCATTTGAATACTCATACGATTCAAAAGTTTTGGGGTCGGACACGGGCGTGATGGCCGAAATCGGGTCGTACAATTCTTCGAGAGTCTCTGGTAAACGCCCCTTTGGCTGCCAAAAG
>CALRDB010000041.1 GCA_943354745.1 Candidatus Nomurabacteria bacterium
AGCGCAAAAAGCAATGCGTACAGTGAGGTGGATATCTCTCTGTAATAGTTTCGGAAAAAATGACTGTTGAAAAACGCATTGACTCCTTTGATCAATGCGTTTCTCCTTCTTAATGGCTACTTAAATATAATACTTTCGACAACTACCGGGATCTTAGGGACGTCATTCTGGCCGGTAGGAACAACGCCGATTTTATTAACGACGTCCATACCGTTAACAACTCTGCCGAAGACGGTGTGACGTCCATCAAGCCATGGTGTCGCCTTGGCCGTTACAATGAAAAATTGACTTCCGTTTGTATTTGGGCCGGCATTTGCCATCGCGAGTACTCCTTGTATCAGTTTCTGATCATTAATCTCGTCGGCGAATTGGTAGCCAGGACCTCCTGTTCCCCAGCGTGCTTGCGCATCGTTATCCTTGGAGAACGGATCTCCTCCCTGAATCATAAAGTCCTTAATAACGCGGTGAAATTTAGTCGCATTATAAAAACCGCTCTGTGTAAGCTTTCGGAAGTTTTCAACGGTCTTCGGAGCCTTTTCCGGGGACAAAAGAATTTCAATTTCGCCCATTGAGGTTTTAAAGATAACGGTGTTCGACACCTTTGCGGTTTCTGTTTTCGGCATACTCGTTTCGGTGCTATTTTTAAGTAAATCGGTTGTCGTCTCCGAAGCCGTAGTCGGCAGTACAGCCTCCTCAACCGGATCTTTCTCCTTTATCACGGTCGTCTCTTTTTGGTTGTCCGACCGCATAAAATAGAATGCCCCCATCCCGACGATAATAATAATTGCCACGGTAAAACCGAAGCGGTGTGATGTATTAGATACGTCCATAAGTTTACGGTATCGGTAATGAGTAACTAAATAACTGTAACATAAGAACCTATCTACATTCTAGTTACCTGTCCACGTTACATGTTATTTTTTCCAAAAACCTAATTTTTTGATGTATTTCCAACTTGCTTTAGCTGGCCGGCCCATGTACTCAACGCCGTCATATCCACCTTTGAGCAACGCCTTCGCCAGGAGCCCCCCTCGTCGTGAAAGTGATATTCTTCTCCCTTTCTGTGAGGAAAGCTCTCTTGCAATCTCATCTCGCATATCATCAATCGCGCTTTGCATGTCGGGACGATTTGAGACCGATCGGAATGTTTCCTTGCCACGATGAATATTTATTTCAGCGAAAAAGATGTCTCCATTTTGGTGATGTTTTGAAGTGCAACCAAGTTCGACGTCAATCATTACTGCGGGGTCATCCAGGCCAATAAGTTTTTCAAGGCTTTGGAGGCGTTTCTCGAGATACTCCTTTATAATATCGCTCAATACAATATTGGTCGCTTTAAGGTTTAATCTCATCCCGTTTAAAGATAGGACAGAACTTCAAAGAATTCCGTGCCTATATGATTATGATGTTAATAAATAACCAACGTGATAATTTTTTGCAAACGATCACTATTTCTTGCAGAGTACCTCTAACCGACGGAGATAATCTTATGCGGGGCGTGATGTCCGCTCACAATTCTCACTTTAGACCCAACACCGAAGTGTGTATGAAGGATTTCGAGTATCTTACGGTTGGCCATACCTTGCTCCGCCTTTTCACGGATCGAGAGGTAAAGCACGTCATCCTTCTGTGCTAGTGACTCTTCCTTACGTTCGGTGAGGACATGGACTTTGATGTACACGCGTAAAGTATACCACTTTAAAGAAATTATACGTTTCCACAACTACTATCATTACTAACGCAGGCGACAAAATGTTACGCGGAAAATGATTGTTCTTCGTCACTACCCGTGAATATACCCTTAATGATAGAAACAGCGTCTTTTAAAAGTCTCTCCGCTACCTTACCGAGTTGTTGGAGCTCTCTCCATGTTACGCGGCGACCACCCTTTCCATACAAATGAGCCAATTCTTTGGCAAGATCTCCACCAATAGCCTTGCCGTTTTTATCGTAGATCGATTCCCCATTCTTCTTTTTTCCTGTTCGCGCAATATGCTCCCGTTCCTCGCTAGACATATCACCGAAAGAATCAAGAACATCGTTAAATTCTCCGGCAAGTTCGATTTCATGCTGGTTCTCTTCAATCTGTTCTTTAGCTTCCTCCAATTTCTTTAGTGTTTCGCCATTTTCGTGCGGCACTCCGAGCTCAGCGCGAGTACCTTGAAGCGAGTGCTCTCTTTCCCTCTCTTTCTCTAAGAGTTTAGTAATCTGCTGATGTTGCGCCCGTAACTGTTCGCCTCCTTTTCGCACGTCAACTTCTTTTTCTGGACTCTTGGGGGCCTGTAGACTTTCTAAAAGCTCATCTAGATCGACAACCTTCCATGGCTCATTCTCGGAAGAGTCTTGGAAAAGCCCTGCTGGTCTTTCTCCAAATTGAAGACTTTCCGCAGCCCTTTGTTCCTCGCTGTTTTGATTTGTAGGGACACTCTCTATTACCATGCACGTATTATCCCATGTAGATTACCGTTACGTCAACTTTTGGGACTCACGGGATGTTGCCTTAAACTGAGCCAACGAAACACCCCTTGAGTATATTCAAGGGGTGTTTTTCAAAAACTAACGAACGCGCACTGAAATCTTCTTGCCGTGCTTCTTTCGTTGTTTTTTCTTCGCGTGCTTTTCTTTCTTGTTCATATGAACGCTGATAGTAAATAACAGTAGTAGTATAGCGCCCTTTTTCTTAAAAATCCACCGCCAGGATTTTGTTTGCATGTATTTAACCTCGGCATATAATAGAAGCAATGGGGCAGAGTTACGCAAGATTAAAGAGTTTACTCTGCTTCGGGCTTCTCGTATGTGTCGGAACAGGTATCGGGTGGTTTTCTCATGCTTACCTTACATCTTCCTCAACCCCCACTATTCTCCGCGAACCCGAAGGAAGGTATCATTTTATAAGTCCGCTTATTGGATTTAACATCGGAGAGAAAAATGATTTTCCCGAATACATTGATCTAGAGCGGACCCTAGAAAAAAATATAGATGCACTCGTTAAAAAAGGAACAATTCATTCCGCCTCAGTTTATTTTAGAGATTTGGAGAGTGGTCGGTGGACCGGAGTCAACGAGGATGATCTCTATTCTCCCGCAAGTCTCTATAAGGTCGCGTTGCTTATGGCGACTCTTCGGAAAGCTGAAGTTGACCCCATGTTTTTTAAACAAAAGATTAGATTCATGGAGAGCTTAAATACTGAGAAGCCAGATTACACCCCAATGGAAATAGGAAAGGCGTACACCATACAAGAGCTTCTTGCTCGACTGATCGTTATTTCTGATAACGATGCGAAGAATATATTACACGAAAATGTCGGCTCCGTGGCGGTAAGCACGGTGTTTAGCGATTTACGTCTAGCGGAGCCTGCCCTGAGTGAAACAGGTGATACTATGTCGGCACGAACGTACTCTCGTTTTTTCCGTGCACTGTACAATTCAACCTATCTTAATCGAACTAATTCCGAATACGCCCTTAGCCTCTTGAGCCAGGTAGAGTTTAAGAGTGGTATCGTAAATGGTTTGCCAGAGGAAGCTCGGAAGTTTTCGGTGGCTCACAAATTTGGATATCGTGTACTCGCGAATACTACCGACACGGTTTCGCAAGAAATACATGATTGCGGGATAGTGTATGCCCCCATACACCCATATTTTGTTTGTATTATGACGAAAGGGTGGAATCAATATGATTTACTTGATGCCATACAGCTATTTTCGCAAAAGGTATATGAAGGGGTGAAAGTCATTGAGAAACTTCCACCTACGGTATAAACTTTCCAGCCTGAATGTCCCAAAGTTTTTGATATACTCCTTTCTGTGTAATAAGTGTTTCGTGCGTACCCTCGGCGGCGATGGCACCCTTTTCGATAACAATAATCCGGTCCATTTCCTTAATCGTGGAAAGTCGGTGAGCTATCGCAATAACCGTCTTTTCGCGCATAAGTTCATGAAGTGCGTCCTGAATAAGTGACTCCGATTCTGAATCGAGGCTCGAGGTTGCTTCATCGAGCACCAGTATAGGAGCATTTTTAAGTATCGCCCGGGCAATCGCCACACGCTGACGCTCCCCTCCCGAAAGTTTAACACCACGTTCCCCGACAAAGGTGTCGTATCCTTGTGGGAATAAGGAAATAAATTCATGACAGTGCGCGCGTTTTGAGGCTTCAATAACCTCCGCATCGGTGGCATCACGTCGGCCATATCGTATGTTGTCCTTGAGTGTTCGGTGGAACAATGCAGGTTCTTGTGGCACGAGTGCTACAGCATTCCACAGGCTCTCGAGTGTTACTTTAGAGATATCTTGCCCGTCGATGGAGATGGTTCCTCCATCAATATCGAAAAATCTCAAGAGTAATCGCGTTATAGTTGTCTTACCCGCTCCACTTGATCCGACAAATGCAATCTTCTCTCCAGACTTGATAGCAAGTCTAAACCGATTAAGCACAGCCTGTTTCTCATGGAAAGCAAACGTAACATCATCAAACAGGATGGATCCCTCTGTTACAGAAAGTGATTTCGCTCGCACTACATCAGACACCTCATAGGGTGTATCAAGCGTCTCTACCATTTCAGCTGCATCAGCAAATGATTCGAAAAGCTTACGCAGAACACGCTCAAAATCTCCAATACGTTCAAAAATGTTTGAGAGGTAGACTTGAATTAGTACGAAATCTCCAACCGTAAGGACACCTCTCTGCCAGAGTATGATGGCACCTCCCAACATGCTCATTTCTGTACCCCACATAATGAGGCCTTGCCCCCCACCGATATACTCATGAAGAGTCCACGCAAATGAGCGGATACGACGAAGCTCAGTATTAACTCCTCTAAATAATGCGGATTCGTGCGCGTATCCACTAAACAGTTTTATGGTGGTAGCATTCCCAATCGCATCCGCTAACACACCTGTAGCCTTAGAGTCTTTCTCATTGCGAATAATCTCGTACTTTTGCTTCCAAAGACCCGCAACGATATTGAATGCGAAAAACAGGAGTACCCCGACAAGAAGTGCCATACCCAGAAAGGTATCCCGCTGGAAGAGTACGAACAAACTTCCTGAAATCACCAGAAAGACCGAGATAAGATTAAAGTTAAATTGGTCGGTGATGGTTTCAAAAGCCCCGACAAACTTATTAACCCGACGAACGAGTGAACCTGAAAAACTATCGGAGAAGAATCGTGGCGAGTGACGCATAAGACCGTCAAAAGCAGTCATCGAAAGATCGAACATAACCCGTGACTCAAAGCGAACAGTAAAAAAACCACGAATCCTCCGGCCTATCCACATGCCGAACTTAATTAGAGCAAGAGTGAGCAGTATCGTAAAAAGTATGTGGACAATGTCGGGGCTAGGAGAGGACGCTGTCGCAACAGTATCCACCAACTTCTTATAATAGACTGGGACGAGTACCTGCATGGCAACCAGCAAAAAAACCCCAAAATAGAGGCCAACCATCGTGCCAGGATATTTAAGGGCGTGCGCAAAGAATATTCGAATAACCCGTCGTCCCATTCCCTTTTGCATTGGCTTTGCGTGGAAACTCATATACTACAAACGTTGATATAAAAATACGAACAAAAAATCCCAAGTTGAACTCAAGTATAGCAATTTTAACGTAAAAGATAAAAAAAGGCCGTCCAACAAAGACGACCCTTCCTACCGAGAATTCTCATAATGCTGTTTGGGCTAGCCCAGAGTGAGTAGGAGTGGACGATGACTTCTGTCTGAACGTTCCCTCTCCTGGCGAAAATTCCTTTCGATCAGCGCGTACCGCATATCGGGACATGTTACCCGATGACCACACTTCCAACAGGCGAGGTTGTTGAAAGGTCGATGACCACAGCCTGGACATCCGGCTTCACAGGACTCGAACAGATATTGAGGTGCTTCCATAAGGTGCTCACTTGGAATTTAAGGTTGGGGAGGTGAAATGTACTTTTGCCAGTATACAGCATTTCATTGCGGAAGAAAATGCCTAAAATATGGCGGCATAATGATGTTATTTCAATTCGGTACTAAGCTCAGGTGGTATTTTTGCTTCATCTACGGTGAATTCAAACCTACCAATGACCTGACCCCGAAGTGTCTCAACGTCGACCCGCCATTTCCCCGCAGATGCATTCTCTTTCATTGAATATCCTCGATATCCGTCATCTCTTCCTCCGGAAATTGGAAATCCGACAACTGAAGAACTAACCCACACCCTTGTCTTCTCATCAAAATATGACCAATGGTGTTGCACTTCTGTTTCAAGACGTGTCGGTGCAAACACAGAACTCCATACGTAGATAGGCTCGCTTCCTGTCCGGTTAAATACCGAACTCGTTTTCTTACCTAACGAGTACCAAGGAGCTTTTTCGAAAACTAAGTGATATCCTCCGCTGCGCGTTCGGGAGACTTCGTGATATACCCCTATTTCTTTCAACGAAAGTGGAATCGGGGGGATCATGTTGTTGAAGTAGAGAAAATTAAATGTCAGAAAAATTATGGCAATAATCGCATAAAGAGAATAGCGCGTTTTCTCCACTTCTTCACGCGCGACAAGCGAAATACCACGGAGGGCAAGTAAGAAAAGAAAAATCGATGCGACTCCGCTCAGCAGAAAGATAAAACCGCCTATCTCACCCACGAGTATGGGAATAATCAGTACGGCATACGAGAAAAGCGTAACAAAGAAGATACTCATCTGAAACATGAGTCGCTGGTAATGCTTTTTGAAGAATTCATTACCGAGGAAGAGTGCGACGAGGAGAAGAAGAAAAGGGGCACTCGTAAAGACTTCCCCACTTCTCGAGTAGAAGATGAGAAAACCACTAAATAATCCTCCAAATGCAAACGGGAGAAGGAAACGTGCGAAGTCTGAACCTTTTTTAATCAAATTACTTTTAAAGTTCCCAGAGCTGTGTGCGTTTATGAGTGCAATGCTGAAAAAGGCCGTGAAGAGATAACTAGTGAGAACAATATTGTCGAATAGACGATCAATACGCGTGAGCGTTAGAGTATCCCAAACAAATCCGAATGCGAAGGCAAAAAGCGATAACCGCTTCTCGTGCGTGGTCAAGAATGACTTGGCTCGGTGTACAGGAGAGGGAGATTTGCTAACGGGTGATGACATAGAGTAAAACGGAAACTTAGTATAACAAAAAATATACTCACACTCTAGCAATTGTAATGCACGCAACTGAATATAGGTATATACTGCTAGAAAGTCTATTACTATTTTTCTATTTTCAATGAGAAAAAAGAATTTGGTTGGCACGCTAGTTGTTATCTTAGTCGTATTTCTTGGAGTTAAGTTTTTCAGAAGTGATGATGATGTAATTGTTGAATCTCCCGTAGTTACTCCATCAGTGGAAGTGACTGCTGAAAAGCCAGCGCAGGTTCCAGTAAAGAGCTCAGTAACGAAAAAGGCCACCATCGCCTATACGCAAACACGTGTGCTGGAGAACGGACGGTATGTAAGCACCGTGAGCCTAACCTCTACAGGATTTTTGCCCAAGGTGGTTGAAATTAACAAGGGCGAAACGGTCCGTTTCGTTAACAAGTCGGGATCAGCGATGCGTATCGCTTCAGATGATTTTGGAGGAACCCCACTATATGTAGGACTTAATCAGGAGAAAAGTGTGGGACAGAACGGTATCTATGAGCTTACCTTCACTGATACGGGAGCATGGGCATACCATAACCGCACAGCGCCATCAGTTATTGGTGTCGTCTATGTGAAGTAGTAAAAATCTAGGAAAAACAAAAACCGCCCAAGAGGGCGGTTTTTGTAAATGATTGCTGAGCTCCCCGAACATGAGA
>CALRDB010000042.1 GCA_943354745.1 Candidatus Nomurabacteria bacterium
CTTCGGTGTCCGCCGAGTCCGCGAGGCGGTGGCGGGGCGGAATCCGAGCGTAAGATTAAGTTTCAAGTCACCACGCGCTCCGCGCGTGCGATTAGGAAACTTCACGAATTTTTGATAAAGTAAGTTCGAGCGGAATCATATAACCACTCCAGGAAGAGTCAAAAGTTAAAAGTGTAAAGTTAAAAGTCTGAAGATGCAGAAAAGAAGCATTACACCCAAAGGTGGCGCGCCGGTCATGGGGTTCTATTCCCCCGGCATGAGTGTTGACGTTGGGGACTCCACATTTGTTTTTGTAACCGGACAGATCGCGCGGCACGAAGACGGCGTACCTGTCGCTTCCGGTGACTTCAAAGCGCAAACCGAGTTTATCTTCAAGAAAATTGAAGCAATTTTGCATGAAGCTGACGCTTCAATTGATGATGTGGTGAAAGCGGTTATCTACACGACGGACATGGGCAAGTTTAAAGACATTTCCGAGGTGCGTAACAAGTATTTTGCAAAAGCAAAACCGGCCTCAACGTTCGTTGAGATAAGCGGAACGGTGCGAGAAGGGTGTGAAGTTGAAATTGAAGTCATCGCTATCAAGCAAAAGCGGGAGTAACGTCTCGGCGTCCGAGAATTGCCTTAACTCTTTTTGCATGGCAAAATGGCCAGAGTTGGCTATAAGTATTCTTGATAAGTCCTGAACTTACGTCTGCCTTTCTTTTTGACGGGAGTCGTAATTATGTATACAATTGATTGATGCCAAACCCAAAGAGGCCCCGTCACCCCTGTCTTATCTGTGGTAAGGAACCGGCGCGAGCAAAATATACGTATTGTACAAATGCTTGTCGAGCGGAACATCAGTACCACTCTTATATTGAGACATGGAAGTCTGGGAAAATTAGTGGTTTGCAGAGTTTAGGCTTGGTTTCGAAGTACATTAAGCGCTACATGCGAAAGAAGTTTGGAAATAAGTGCCAAATGTGCGGATGGTCAAAGGTTAATCCAAAAAGCAAACAGGTGCCTTTAGTTGCTGACCACATTGACGGTAATTGGCGAAATAATTCAGAAAACAATCTCCGTTTAATTTGTCCAAATTGCGATGCATTAAGTCCGACGTATGCTGGATTGAATCGCGGACATGGGAGAAGAAATCGTGTCGCAAGCAATAGGGCAAAGGAAGGTCGCTTGTTAGTAAAAATGCCGATGTAGCTCAGTTAGCAGAGCACAACTTTCGTAAAGTTGGGGTCGCCAGTGCAATTCTGGCCATCGGCTCCCGTTACAGTTATTAGTTATTCAGTTATAAGTAATTAGTTTCTTTTTTATGTGGTACATCATTCTAATTATCGCAGTCGTCATCGTTCTCATCTCCATTCGTCAGGTCAACCAGTATGAGAAGGGATTGAAGTTTTTGTTTGGTAAATATTACAAAACCATGGAGCCGGGGTGGCGACTTGTCTTTCCCATTATCCAAGGGTATGAAACAGTAGACATGCGCACCAAGGCGGTTGACGTCCCCGACCAGAACGCCATTACGCGCGATAACGTCACGGTCACCGTCAACGCAGTTATCTACTACAAGGTTGTCTCGGCCGAAAAAGCGATTCTCGAAATTGAGAACTACAAATACGCCATGTCGCAGTACGCGCAGACAACGATGCGTAACATTGTGGGCGAAGTAACCTTGGATGAACTTCTCGGCGGGCGTGATAAGATTGCCGACCGTATCCGTGAAATTGTAGAGAAGACCGCTACCTCATGGGGTCTTGATGTACTCAACGTGGAATTGAAAGACATCAGGCTGCCAGAAGCGATGGAGCGCACGATAGGGAAGCAGGCCGAAGCCGAGCGTGAGAAGCGTGCTGTCATCATCAACTCGGAAGGCGAACTAGCCGCCTCCAAGAACATGGCCGAGGCGGCACGTACACTCTCCGAGGTACCCGGGGCGCTTCATCTTCGTACTCTCCAATCAATTAACGACATCTCGTCCGACCAGTCCAATACCATCGTCTTTACCGTCCCTCTTGAAATCATGCAGGCGTTCACGGGGTTTATGAAGAAGAAACAAGAATAATTTACTTTTTCTGTCATCCCCGCGTAGGCGGGGATCCAGAGGGACCTGAGTATCTACTGGATTCCCGCTTCCGCGGGAATGACAAACCCTGCTATACTCCTGTTATGGCAGATGACTATGAAAAACGAATTGCGGAAATTGAAACGCTTGTGGCAAGTGGGGACTTTTGGCTGGATAAAAACAAGGCACAAGAATTGATAACAGAGCTGAACCAACTAAAAAGAGCTGTGGCAGGAGGGGGCTCCGCAATAACAAATAAATCAACGATTGCTAGTATGTCCGATACTAATTCTACCCCTCGTTTCCTCTTAGTGTCTGGTAGCACAAAGAATACTGTTTTGGTGCTTATTTTTTTCGGTATTGTTCTGCTAAGTTTTTTGTTGTATATCTTTCTAACCCATAATTCCGTAGTGCCCATTCTTCCGAAACCCATTCCAGGCAAAGTTGTAGATGTAACATCAGCCATTCCTCAAGACACTCTTGCAAACTTTGCCACGTGTCTTAAGGATTCAGGCGCAGCTTTTTATGAAAATGGGAATATGGAGTCGGTGGCGGAGAAATCATTATTCGGTGTCGCGTCATATGATTTGCCCTTTGCCACTTGCACTACGGATGAGACCAGTGTGACAAAGAGCAAATTTAATTTTTGTATGTACAAAAGCGACCCCACAATCAGATACCCTGTGTGGGTTTTTCCTGACGGTACTCAGTTTGATAACTCGGTTGATAGGGGAAATTTGTTTACGTTACTTTCTCAGAAAACCAAGTGTTCACTCCCGCGACCAAGTATTGCTTCGGTAGCAAGAATCTCGGTACCTCCCGATACGACGTCTGTTGCTGTTTCTGGAAAGTATGCCTACGTTGTATCCTATGGGGTGGATCGTGAAGCGGGAGGTTCATTACAAGTCTTTGATGTATCAGATCCAAGTAAACCGCTTCTCTTGCACACGACATTACTTAAACACGGCCCGCAGGCGATCACTGTTTCTGGAAAGTATGCCTATATAGTGGACGTTGCCGATAATCTTTTGGAAGTTTTTGATATATCTGTTCCATCAAAACCGACTCGGATTGCAGAGATGTCTACACTGCTACGGCCGCACTCGATCGTGGTGCAGGGAAAGTACGCTTACATAGCATCAGTCGGGTCAGCTAATGTAAAGGCATATCTCCCTTTTCCAAAACAGGAAAATGGATATTTACAAATCATAGATATATCTAACCCACTTAAGCCTTTGTCTGTGGGTCAGATATCCGTCGGTGAGTATCCGACAGATGTCGAAGTAGACAGCCATTACGCATATGTACTCAGTCATAATTCAGGAGATTTGCAAATTCTTGATGTATCAATCCCTACTGACCCTTCGCTTGTCAGTAATACATATATTGGATTAGATTCAATCTCTCTCGCTCTTTCTGGTAAATATCTATATGTGACAATTTCAGCCGCTCAAGGCCAAATTCTGGCTTTCGACATATCAAACCCCATCAAACCGCCTCAAGGCAGGCTTGGTGTTACTCCTTCAAGGCCAGTGTGGTTGTTTTCTTCAGACGGAAATGTGTATTCTGTTGATCGTCCGTCAAAAATATTTCAGATATTTAATGCTACTCAGTTTGATGATCAATCTCATTTGTATGGTACCGCAGGTATTTCTACCTACGGTAACCCCGTGCGAGTTTTTGTTTCTCAGCCGTATGCGTATATTATAAGTGAAGAAGAGAAAGATAGTTGGCTTGAAATATTTAAAATCCAATAGTAAAAATGGACGAAAAGCAGAAAAAGCAAAATAGAATAGAGGAAATCGAAACCCTCATGGCAAGCGGGGATTTTTGGTTGGATAAAAACAAGGCGCAGGAAATTGTACGGGAATATAACCAGTTAAAGCAGGGCGGAGGAGACGGCGAGAATTTTGACGGGGGCGATGCCATCGTCACTATTTTTTCCGGGGCTGGCGGAGACGATGCCGAGGATTTTACGGGCATGTTGCTCGAAATGTATCGCAAATTCTTTGCGAGAAAAGGATGGAGTGTTGGTATTGTGAGTCAAAACCAGAACGATCAAGGGGGTTTCAGGAATATTACGGTGGAGGTGTCCGCCAAAGGCGGATCCGCCTCGGGCGGAAACGCTTCAGGTGTGTACGGTACACTCAAAAATGAAAGCGGGGTACATCGGCTCGTGCGTATCTCGCCGTTTAACGCGCAGCAGAAACGGCAGACCTCGTTCTCAATGGTGGAAGTGATTCCCAGACTTCCCTTGACCGACAAGCATGTTGAGATTCCCGAAAGTGAACTTGAAATAACGACAGCCAAATCTGGAGGCCCGGGCGGACAGAACGTGAACAAACGTGAGACGGCGGTGCGTATCACGCACCTACCGACGAAGATATCGGTACACGTCACCTCCGAGCGTAGTCTCGCTCAGAATAAGGAGAAGGGACTCGCGATGATAAAGGGAAAACTGTTTAAAATACGGGAAGCGGAACGTGTCGCGAAGGAAAATGGAACGCAAATTTCGAAAACAACCGCGAATGAGTGGGGAAGTCAGATTCGCTCCTACGTTCTTCACCCCTACAAAATGGTCAAAGACCACCGCACCGGGGTTGAAACTTCTCAAGTGGATAAAGTGCTGAATGGGGAACTTGATGAGTTTATCTTGGCCGAACATAAGCTTTAGGTTAGACGGAGAAAGATTTGTAAAAATGTGGTATAATAGAGCGATGAAAAATGAAGTATCGCAGACGATAAAGCCGATTCAGTTTCGCCAAACATTGTTTTGGGACGTTGACCCGAGAACCATAGACCCCGAAAAGCACGCGGTCTATATCATTGAGCGCATTCTTGATTTCGGTACCGATGAAGAAGTGCGTTGGATGTGGAAGTTTTATGACCATAGGGTGATACGCGGAGTCACCGAGACTTCGCGAGTGATTCATCCTCCAACCCGTGCATTTTGGAAACTAATGCTCTCATCATGAACGAGTGGAAATTCGACATACTACCGCAACCAACTCGCAAGGCTCTGGACTATCTGAAAGACGCTTCGTGGCTTCCTCGCGGAAAGTGGTATTTAGCGGGTGGCACGGCACTCGCGCTTCAAGCGGGGCACCGCCAATCGGTGGACTTGGATTTTTTCACGACCGAAAAGACCTTTCCTCCGGCGGAAGTAATCGCCCATTTGCCCGAAAATGTGTGGCAAGCCGACATTGTTAAGGAAGGAACCATCTATGGAAAGATTCACCATGCGAAAGTGAGTTTTATCGCGTACCCCTTTTTCATACCCGTCAAGCCAAAACTTACCTATGGTTTCGTGGAGATGCTGGATAAAGACGACATTGCGGTCATGAAGATTATTGCCATTAGTCAGCGTGGCAAAAAGAGAGATTTTGTAGACCTGTACTGGTACGTGAAAAACTGTGCCCCACTCCTCTCCATCGTAGAGAAATTAAAAAGGCAATATCCTACCGTTGCCCATAATTTTCAGCATATTATCAAAAGCCTCACCTATTTTGACGATGCAGACAAAGACCCGATGCCCCCGCTCCTGTTTGATGCCCGTTGGGACGACATTAAAAGATTCTTTCAAGAAGAAGCGGTAAAAACCGCCAAAGAACTTCTCGGTCTTGATTAAGACCGATTAGGTGGATAAAGTACTGAATGGGGAACTCGACGAATTCATAGAAGTGGAGAAAAATCTATAGAGCGTGGTACAATTATCCGCAATGAAACGGGTTGGTGTAACCACAGCGTCGTG
>CALRDB010000043.1 GCA_943354745.1 Candidatus Nomurabacteria bacterium
CTGGATTTTGGACGCTTCAATGCTCGACAAAATCGCGGAAAAGGAAGACCTCCTTTCCAAAAAATCCTCCCTCCAAAAAATCTTCGGATTGAACCTCTCTATCCACGCGCGCGAAGCGCGCGGAACGCCCATTTCTCCTTACGCGGCGCGTCGCGCCGCGCGGATTTTGCCCTCCGAGAAGCCTGTGAGTTTGATATTGGAGCCGTTGTCCGGGATTGAACCGGAGACCTCGTCATTACCAATGACGTGCTCTACCAACTGAGCTACAACGGCATTTGATCATTTCCTTCAAAAAGAACATCTTACATCATAGGTAATTTAATCGATTTTGGCAAAATCTACGTTGTAGCTATCCAGTTTTAGCTTTTATTTACGGGCGTAAATAAAAGCTAAGACATGCGTTTTGTGTTACTGTAATGGTCTATGCGAAATATAAAAAAGCGTATAGGCGGAAGGCAAAAACGTGTTGGGGCAGTTCAAAAGAAATTGATCTTGCTTTTGCAGGGAGGTATCGCGCTTTCCTGCGCTCGTACGCCGTATGCACAATGGAAGATTCTTCAAGAATTAGGACAAGAGTGGAAAACCATAGGCCGTCAAAAACTTGATCGTGCTATCACTTCCCTCTACGAGTCGAAGTTGGTTGATGCACAACGTAATACAGATGGCACATTTACCATCACACTTTGTGAGGAAGGGACGAAACGCGCACTCACTTACAATCTCACAAAGATGAAGATAGTTCATCCAAAGAAATGGGATAAGCTATGGCGCTTAGTAAGCTTTGATATTCCGGAGGATGAAAGGAGTGTGCGTGACTCACTTCGTGGACACCTTCTTCGACTTGGTTTTTACGAAATGCATCAATCTTTCTTTGTTCACGCATTTGAATGCCGAGATGAAATCTCCTATATCGTTGAATTATATGATGTACAAAAGTATGTTCGGTTTATGAAGGCTATCGAAATGGATAACGTGGTGGAACTTACGAAATTCTTCGGTATCCCAGACCGCCATAATGGCGACGAATAATCTTCTCTCATCTTAGCTTTTATTTACGGCCGTAAATAAAAGCTAAGCTTTAGAAATTAGAGGTGATCAGATTTGATACACTCGAGAGATAGGAGATGGCATTTGCGAGGGCATTTTTTCCGTTCGTAAAGCCATTCGTAAATTCGGCACTACCTTGGTCTTCGATATAGACAACCGCGTTGCGTAATTGTTTTGATGCTTCCGAAAACTGTTCGAGCGAACGAAGAAGATCATCTACTTGTCCTTGATAGACTGAAGGTGTGCGAGAACTCCGTAGATTCGAAGCTTTCGGTTTAGCTTCTTCAAACAAGATTTTTCCTTGACTCACATAGATAAGCGCAGTCACGTCACGTTTACTGTTAATTTCGGTAACGGCATTATCAAGCTGTTCTCTTCCCTTTTGCGCCATATCGCGATAGTTTTTTAGCTCAGTGAAAAATTTCTGTTTACTCTCTTGCTCTACTTGGGCCATAAGCTGTTGTGCGCGAGCCTGCTCGGCAAGAAGCGCGGCTTGTTTTACCTCAGCCTCTCGTTGAGACTCCGTAGCCCGTTGCTTAGCAACTGCGGTCTCAGCCTTACTCGCCGTAATAGTCTTTTCTTTTTGAGAAAGAGTATTTTCAAGCTTCTTCTTATCTTTCTCCAGTACTTGCCGCTTCCCTTGCTCAGCTTTCGCTTTTTCTTTCAAATCCGAAATAGTCACAGCTGTCTTATGTGCTGCACCAGCCGCAAGAGTATCGACTTCGTTATAAAGTGCCACCGCTTCCGCATTATATTTAAACACAGGATTATTCACTGCCTCGCTTCCGAGCAGAAGAGCCCGTGCATCCATGAAGCGTCCTTCGTCCGACGCCTTAACTGCCTGATGATAAATATCTTCGGCTACCAAAAGATGCGCTGTTTGGAGGACAGTTTGATCAAGTTCCGGTGTGCTTTGCCCATTCTCTTTAATTTTCCCAGCCACACCGAGAGCCGCGAGGTAATCGCCAGAGGCGAGACGTTCGTCCAACACCTTGGTAAGCGCCATGACACCGTCCTCTCGCGTGATAAAATACCCGCCAGTAAACAGGGCGGTTAGCCCGACAAGACCTACCATAACTTTGAGTATCATCCGACTAGTATACTACAGATCTTTCATCTGTATCAAAAGACAGTGTACACTATATCCATGCCTGAAGAACCACTATCCCCCATAGAGAACATTTCGGAAACTACCCTGGAGCAGTTTAGGAAGGAATTTGAACCATACGGATGGCTTATTGTCATTTCGGGAGGAGCACTTGATGCGCTACTCCTCTATTACCTTAGTTTAGCGCTATTTGATTCAGCATGGATAGCACTGTTTATGGCTCCATGGATTGCAGTCTTTTTTTGGTATCTGCACATACGAGGCAAAGTGCAGATACGATTCTGGAAAGAAGTCGCGGAAAGTCGAGGTTGGTCGTATGAGAAAGACCATAGCGTTGCGGGTGAAAGGGGCTTACTCTTCCACCAAGGAAGCGGTAGGACTGTGCTCCACGCTGTCTCCGGAGTGTATCATGAACAACCACTCTCGATAGTTGAGTACATGTATACGACGGGAAGTGGAAAAAGCAAACAGACTCATTACTACACTATTTTTGAAGTGAAGTTCAGAGGAACCTTTCCCCACTT
Source organism: Candidatus Nomurabacteria bacterium (assembly GCA_943354745.1). Lineage (GTDB taxonomy): Bacteria > Patescibacteriota > Minisyncoccia > Phycocordibacterales > UBA10002 > UBA10002. The sequence continues at coordinate 2,680 of CALRDB010000043.1, forward strand.
ATACCTCAACAACATAAAAAACGCAGACTACATCGACTTCTTCCGCAAGATGGGGTTGCCACAACTTTCACTACCTGCGGAATTTGAAAAGAAATTTCAGCTCTACGCACCGAAACAGTATGAGATTGAGGCGCTTCAGATTTTCTCTCCCGACGTACTCGAGTTTCTGTTGCGAGAGAAATGGGAGCATGACCTTGAGCTCACTGAAAGTGAGCTCATCATTTCACGGCCGATGCATATCAACAGTGCTTCCGAGCTTGAAACGGAACTCACCAAAGTACAGACGCTTGTAGATCGCATGGCGCCGACCTTGAACCGAATTCGCCTTGCAGAGATTGGCGATTACCCATCAACGCTCTAGCTACTCCAGAAAGGCAAGGAGGAGCATCATTCCAAAACCTACAATGACGGCGAGAATCTGGATGACGGTGCGACCGAACCCTTCGGCCTTGTGTAATTCTGGAACCAAATCCGCGAGTGCGATATACAAAAAACCACCGGCAGTGAACGCCGAAGCAAGCGGGACGAGATGCTCGATCCTGTTTCCGAGAAGTAACACCCCCACAACACCGAGAAATGCCGACAGTGCCGTAAGAAAATTCCAGAGAAGCGCTTTTCCACGACTCCACCCAGCGTGGATAAGGAGACCGAAATCGGCTATCTCCTGTGGAATTTCGTGCAAGACCACCGCGAGAGAGGTCGCGATACCAACTTCAGTGTTTATGAGAAAGCTAGAGCCGATGATGATGCCATCTATCAAATTGTGGACAAAATCGGCCGTTAAGATAAGCGAGCCAAGATGCATCGGCCGATGATCGTGAAGAACGACCGTTTCTTCAGTTTCTTCGTGCTCACCGTGACAATGATGCCAATATAAAAATTTCTCCAGTGCGAAGAAAAGTAGAATACCACACATAATCGCAAGGCCTGCCTGTGTCTTCCCTACCTCACTTCCAAATGCTTCCGGAATAAGGTGGACAAGGGCGTCGCCCAGAAGAGCTCCCGTTGCGAGGCCGACAAGAACGAACACCACGCGCCGGAGCATCGCCTCTTTGAAAGCCAGCGTAAAAACCCCCGCAAACGAGACGAGACTGACAACACCAACGGCGCTAAGCGCATATACCCAAGTCATGACTTCGAGCGTACCATAAAAAACGGCGACAGACAAAGACAAAAGGAGGGCTCAGCCCTCCCTTCGTCCGTTACTGCGCGGACTAGTAGACGATGTTAGAACTGAATTAATGAATGCTAGCCTTAGTCCTTATGTACCGAATTTGAGTGTGCGGGTGGAGCAATAATTTACTTTGTTCAGCAAGTCTCAATTAAATACTTCCTTACCATTGCCATTTCCTTATCCCTACCAGTCTTGTGCCAGTATCGGAACTTCATATAAGCGCTTAGAATAATGGCCGCACGTAATGCTGATTTGTCATAAGATGCATTGTCTGAGAAATAGCCTTCTTTGAGATCTTCAACATGATCATAGTTGCCCTGCGCACTCATTAATTGGAGGCTACGGCCGATGTCTATGATCCCATTGTTGAACATGGGTTCTGGGTCAATTATTGTAAGAGGGACAGATGCCATAATATCATCTGCACAAAAGTCCATATGGCAATAAGAACTCTTTGGATTACGCTCATCATAGGCGACAAGAGTGTCAATCACATTTGAGATCGGCCAAAGCTTCGTATCTAATAATCCAGCTTCCTCAACGTATTTGATTTTCTCTTGTACTTTTTCACTCGCAATCCAATCCTTAAATGTCGTGTATTCTGCCTTACCATCAACAATGGAGCCGTAACCTTCAGCGCTGGGCTCGTGCATATTACGAAGAATCTTTCCTAGGTCGACCCATATATCACTCTTCACTAGACCATTCTTTATTGATTCGAAAAGCATAGGTGCGTCGACAAAGCTCATGAGTATGTAGGGGTGGTCTCCTAATTTTCCTTCCTTATGTACATGTGGCACCGTTACTCCAACCTCTTCCCATTTATTTAGGAACAGAGCTTCTCCTTCGGCAGTAGAATTCAAAGGAATTTTAAGAACATACTTATCTGCGCCTGCTTCAATAAATGCCACCAAGGCTGAGACACCTTGG
>CALRDB010000044.1 GCA_943354745.1 Candidatus Nomurabacteria bacterium
CTGCAACGACGCATCATGGAATGCTTAGATTGCCGGACACCGAAAGAAAAGTTGGAACAACACAGGAAACGAAAAAGGAAGCTCCCCTGAGCCTCCTTTTCCAAGAAATCGTTTTGTATTTAAATTCGAATTGAGACTTTTGGGTGCCATCACAAAGCTATCCATTTTTTACACTATCATAAGTTACTTGTCAACTCCCTAGCGCAATTTTTCGCTGGTGCTAGAATGCAACACACAGCTTTTAGGTTCTAGGGGGGAAGAACTGGATTCCCATTTTCATGGGAATGACAGAAAAGAGGGGAGGAGGCAGAAAGACTTTTCTTATTCGTTGCTATTCGTATATTCGCATAATTCGTATTTTCGTATGGATATCCTCGGCAAACTATTTGGCTCAGAAAATAAGGTAAAGATGATGCGGCTTTTCCTGTTCAATTCGGAGACAACTTTTTCGACCGATATGGTTGCAGACCGAATCAATGCAGGTGTAGGTTCGACAGGTAAAGAGCTCATCACGCTTCGTCAGATGAAGTTCATCAAACCCAAGTCACATTTCCAGAATGTGCTTGTTGGCAAGAAAGGGAAAAAGAAGACAGAACGACAGAAGGTGCCTGGTTTCGTGCTCAATGCTTCTTTCCCGTACCTCAAGGAATTGCAGAGACTCCTACTCGATACCAGTCTCCTCAAGGGGGACGAGATCACAAGACAGCTCGCGTCGGCAGGGAAGCTCAAATTGGTAATTATTGCCGGTCTCTTCATTCAGGATCAAGATAGCCGACTTGATATTCTTGTTGTTGGTGATCATTTGAAGCGTGGTACGGTTGATCGTAAGATTAAGGCGATGGAATCTGAAATTGGTAAAGAGCTTCGCTACGCGGCATTCGAGACAAGCGAATTCAATTACCGTCTTGGACTGTACGATAAACTCATACGAGACGTACTCGATTACCCTCATCTTGTAGCATTTGATCGCCTCGGGATCCCCCCAGCTCATATAGGTCGACGATAGATTTTCTCCCTCCATTCACCAATGAGGGATAGATATCCACATCCTCTCAATCACAGAGGTGGTATAATTTAGACGTGGAACTTACAGCCAAATAAGGTCGTATTAGTTTGCTCGCCCCTCGGGAGACGCATACTACTATTTGGTTTCGTTATCAATAAGTTAATTAATTAATTCTTTCCTCGAAGAGTCCTTTGCTTTTCGGGAAGAGATTCTAAATGTTGTATGTTTGAAACATGGAGTGCGGGTCTAAGAGATTCCTTCAATAATCTCTGGGGTGGGGTGGTTTCGTTCATCCCAAATGTGATTGTTGCGGTCATTATCTTTGTCATAGGTTGGGCCATCGGTTCACTATTAGGTCAGGTAGTTAGTCAAATCATTAAATCACTTAAGATTGATAGTCTCCTTAAGAACGCGAAAATTGACGAAGTACTTAAACGAGCTGGCTTTAATTTGGACGCCGGACGTTTTGTCGGTGGTCTCGTTGAGTGGTTTGTTATCCTGGTCTTCCTGGTCGCGTCTCTTGACGTTCTTGGTCTGACACAGGTGACGGCCTTCCTTAATCAGGTGGTCCTTCTCTATCTTCCTCAAGTTATCGTCGCGGTTCTCATCCTTCTCGTTGCCGTGGTTATAGCATCAGCGATGCAACGCATCGTGATTGGTGCTGCTATGGCAGCCGGAGTAAAGTCGGCAAATTTCCTCGGTTCCGTTACGAAGTGGTCCATCTGGATTTTCGCCGTACTCATGGCACTCTTCCAGCTTGGTATTGCCGCACCTTTCGTACAAACACTTTTTACGGGATTCATCGTAGCTCTGTCGCTCGCCTTCGGACTTTCTTTTGGTCTTGGCGGACAACAGGCAGCGGCATCCTTTATTGAGAAGGTACGCGAGGAAATCAAGGCTCACCATAAATAGTAAGCGAAGACAGAATTACAGTAAGTAAAAAGAAAAACCACTTCGTCTGCGAATAGCGCACGAAGTGGTTTTCTTTATGTTTCGAGCCCTATTTTCGCCCTATCCACAGGTAGTACACAGTTAAGGGCGATAAGGTTTGACAAAAAGTCGGCCATGGCTATACTAATGCCTACAACCAATGTCAATCAACACCCTAATTTCACAGCGGAAAACCTAGACGCATGGCCTTCTTGCGTGTTTAGTAAATCCCGCTTCGAAAAGCGGGATTTGTGTTTCCACGGGGCTAAATGGTATCCATTTGGCCCCGTGGATACAGAAAAGAAGACACTCAGACCGAATCACACTTTGAAAACTCCATTCCGTCACGAAGCGCTTTTGGATCTATGTTTCTTTAGGCATAGGTTCAGGGGTCTTTTAGCTTCGGAGTCGGACGTTGGGGCAAACTTGAGTAAAGTCTGCTCTGACAAACTTAAATGAATTTTTCAAGAGATTCATTTGAGCGTTCCAAATCGTATTGAGAGATATGATTTGGGACATAACAGGTAAAAAATGATGCTTCATAGATTCTATGGAGCAGGATTAATAAGTGGTTCACCCTCTCCGACATGTAAGCCGGAGCGGGTGTATAAGTTTCCTGATGGGAAACAAGGGCGTATGGTGGATGCCTTGGCTTAAGAAGGCGATGAAGGACGTAGCGTGGCGGCGATACGCTTCGGGGAGGTGCCGAGCAACCTTTGATCCGAAGATGTCCGAATGGGGAAACCCCTCAAGATAAACTCTTGAGACTCTAACGCAAGTTAGAGAGCATACCCTGGGAAGTAAAACATTTCAGTACCAGGAGGAGTAGAAACCAATAAGTATTCCGTTAGTAGCGGCGAGCGAAAGCGGAGAAGCCCAAACTCGTGCGAAGTACACAGTTTGTAAGTTGAAAGTTGTAAGTTGAAAGTTTTCTAAACTTAAAACTTATAGTCCCGCGAAGCGGGACGGAACTTAAAACTTATAACTTGCGCGCTTCGCGCGGGGGTTGTAAGGCAGTGACGTCGTATTTATACGAGGAAAGTTACCAAATTGTTTGTTAGTGGAAGTTGCTGGAAAGCGACACCTCAGGGGGTGATAGTCCCGTACACGAAAACAAACAGTCTTTCTTGTTACTGTTCTTGAGTACCTCAAGACACGAATAGCTTGAGGGAATCCGCCGGAACTAACCGGCAAGGCTAAATACTTCTTAAGACCGATAGTGAACTAGTACCGTGAGGGAAAGGTGAAAAGCAGCCCGGTGAGGGCGGTGAAATAGACCTGAAACCATATGCTTACAAGGAGTCATAGCGGGTGCACTACATTGCATTTCGTGCTTAGCATGGAGCGTAGCGTAGTGCATCCGTGGTGGCGTGCCTATTGAAGAATGAGCCAACGAGTTGATGCATACTGCAAGGCTAAGCCCTTACAGGGTGGAGCCGTAGGGAAACCGAGTGTTAATAGCGCAACTAGTAGTATACATCAGACCCGAAGCCAGATGAGCTTACCATGAGCAGGATGAACCAAAGAGAAATTTTTGGGGAGGTCCGAACGATAGAGCTGTGCAATACTCTTCGATGACTTGTGGTAAGGAGTGATAAGCTAATCGAATCTGGTAATAGCTGGTTCTCTCCGAAATAGCTTTAGGGCTAGCGTCGTGTGTTCCTTTTGGGGGTAGAGCTCTGGATGGTCTAAACAGGTCGAAAGACCGTTAGACCAATCAAACTTCGAATACCAAAAGTCATAGCACGGCAGTTAGACCGTGGGGGCTAAGCTCCAAAGGTCAAAAAGGGAAGAGCCTTTGATCTCCAGTTAAGGTCCCAAAATCTGCGCTCAGTACATCACAAGGAGGTGGAATTTCTTAAACAATGAGGATGTAGGCTTAGAAGCAGCCATCATTCAAAGAAAGCGTAACAGCTCACTCATCGAGAGATTCTGCACCGAAGATGATCGGGGTTAAGCGCAGTACCGAAACTGAGGGCTTGGTATATCTTCGGATATATCAATGCGGTAGGAGAGTATTCGCATCTGCAGTGAAGCCAAAGGGGTG